>CAKZNA010000166.1 GCA_937129355.1 uncultured Sphingomonadales bacterium
ACTATAATCGCCATAGCCCAAGGAAGCGTAAAGTCCCTTGGCCGGATGGTTTTCACTCAAGACTTCCAGCGTTACTTTGCATGCGCCTTTTCTGGCGGCAATACGTTCGATTTCTGCAAATAAAGCTTTGCCGATGCCCTGTCCGCGATACTCATTCTTTACCGCGACGTCGTGGATATTGACCAGCGGCTTGGCGGCAAATGTCGAATAGCCCATGAAACAATTGGCAAGGCCAGCTGGCTCTCCGCCCACATAAGCGATGAGTGAAAACGCGCCGGCATGTTTTGCCAGACCATTCGCCAAATTGGCGCGTGTTTCGGGTGAAAGCGGTTCGCCGCCGCCCATTGGATCGCGCGCATATATATCCAGTAATTCAACCAGGTCTGCGGCATCTTTGCTGTTGGTATAATCAACCTGTCTGACGGTCACGTCCATCACAGCATCCCCAATTCAAGCCGCGCCTCGTCGGTCATATTTTCTGGTGTCCATGGCGGATCCCAAACCAGATTAACCTCTGCATCCATCACGCCGGGAACGGCGGCGGCGCGCATTTCAACTTCGCCGGGCATGCTTTCCGCCACCGGACAATGCGGTGTGGTCAGTGTCATCGTCACCACGGCGGCTGCATTCGCAACCTCGACATTATAGATCAGGCCGAGATCATAGATATTCACCGGAATTTCCGGATCGTAAATTTCTTTCAGGGCATCGACGATGGCGGTTTCAAGTGCGCCATCATCACCGCCCGCTGCGGCCTCCGGTTTCTTGGCGAGGAAGCCTTCCAGATAATCCTTCTTGCGCTCCATCGTATCGCGCGGGGTTTCGGCGTCACTCTGCCCCATCTGCTCGGCTTCGTAAGGCGACGGCGCAATCACAGCGTCACCAACGCGCGCCCTGGGCGGCTTTTCGACGCTGTCTACGGTTTCTGTTTTTATCTGTTCAGTCATAATATTCTCGTTTGGTGTTATTATTGCGCAAAAATTCTTGAAACGCGTTCTAGTCCTGCAACAAGCGCGGTCACGTCGCTTTCGTCGCTGTAAATTCCGAAGCTGGCACGTGCGGTGGCAGGTTCGCCCAGATGCTCCATCAATGGCTGCGCACAATGATGTCCGGCGCGCACAGCAACACCTTCTTCATCCAATATAGTACCGATGTCATGCGGATGCACCCCTTGCATAGTGAAAGAGACGATACCCGCAGATTCTTCAGGACCATGCAGCGTGATGGAATTGATGCCGCGCAATGCATCGCGCGCCTGCTTCGCCAACCCGCTTTCATGCGCGAATATGTCCTCAAGCCCGATAGCGTCGACATAATCTATCGCGGCTTGCAATCCGATCACCTCGGCAATCATAGGCGTGCCGGCCTCAAACCGTCCGGGAGCAGGGGCATAGGTCGTGCCTTCAAAGCTGACCTTATCAATCATTGCCCCGCCGCCCTGCCATGGCGGCATAGCGTTCAACGTATCTTCGCGCGCCCACAGCACACCGACGCCGGTTGGGCCGTAAAGTTTATGTCCGGAAAACACATAAAAGTCGCAATCCAGTTCGGTCATGTTCAGCCGCATTCTTGGCGCCGCCTGACAGCCATCGAGCAGCAATTTTGCGCCCACTTTATGCGCGGCTTTTGCTGCGCGGTTGGCACCAAGAATCGAACCAAGCACGTTTGACACATGCGCCAGCGCAACCATCTTATGCTGCTCGGTTAGGTTGGCTTCAAGCCAATCGAGATCGATGCAGCCATCTTCGGTTAGCGGGCAAATATCAATCTGCGCGCCCGTCCGCTCGGCCAGCATCTGCCACGGCACAATATTGCTGTGATGCTCCAACTGGCTGAGCATGATGCGCTCACCAGCACCGATATTCGCATCGCCCCAGCTATTCGCGACGAGGTTTATCCCCTCGGTCGCCCCGCGGACAAAAACACATTCATTCTCCGACGCCGCGCCGATAAATTCCGCAACCCCCCGCCGCGCTGCCTCAAATGCCAGCGTCATATCGGCGGAGCGTTTGTAAACCCCGCGATGCACGGTGGCATAATCCTTGCCCATCGCGCGGTTCATGGCATCGAGAACAGCTTGCGGCTTTTGCGCTGTCGCAGCCGTGTCGAGATAGTGCCAGCCGCCAGCTAGTCCTGGGAAATCATCGCGGCGGCGCGTTTGAAATTTTTCCATTACGGACATAAGCGCGCACCCCATTTGCCAACATCCGGACCGCGCCCGCATTTCCAGCGGCGGCCAGCCGAAAGCACGCTCCAGCCGCCTTCCACCGTAGTGATGCGCGCCTGTGTTTCTTCGCCATTAATTGAATCGTCAACACCGCCATCCGCCGTGATCGTCAGCAACATTGCGCGTGGGTCATTCGGGTCTCTAAGCAGTTTTGTATAAAGCCGCTGACCACCTTCGACGCCTTCGGGGAACTTGCCAGCGAAGAAACTGGCAATATCCATCGGGCGCTTAAACACCATATTGGGCGTGTCAATCCGCTGATAGCTGACTGGCCTGCTGGTGCTTTCAATTCCGCCATCGCCGCGATCATATGAACAACTGGCCAGGCCCAAAGCTATCAGGATGAGAAGCGGCTTCACACCAAACCCCCCAACTTTGCTAGCGCCTTATCGGTAAATTCTTCCTGGGCCTGTGCTCCATCAAAAACACCCGCTACAAAAGCCTGAAGCATCAGCTTCTTTGCTTCCGCTGGCGGCAATCCGCGCGAGGCAAGATAAAACAGCGCCTGTTTATCAAGTTCGCCCACGGTTGCACCATGCGCGCATTGGACATCATCGGCGAAGATTTCGAGTTCGGGTTTCGCGTTGGCCGTCGCGGTGCGGTCAAGGACCATTGCCTTCACATCCTGCACACTGTCAGTCTTTTGCGCGTCGCGCGCGACCGCGACTTTGCCGAGATAGCTTCCCGTGGCTTTCTTTGCGAGCACTGACCGGACGATCTGGTTCGATGTCGCATTGGGCTCGGCATGGGTGACGGTAGTGACGATTTCCAGCGTCTGTGTCTCGCCGCCAATCTGCACCGCGCCCAGATTGAAATCCGCGCCATCATGCAGGGTGACATTCAATTCGATACGCCCATAAGCACCGCCGATATTCAGCACATGGATAGCCGCATTCGCGCCCGCACCGATGGTCAGGTTGATTTGATGGATTGTTCCAGATTCCTGAATAATCGCGCGCGCGAAATCGCCGCCCGCCGGGACCATGATATTTTCCGGATCGGGCAAAGGCCATGCGGCTTCGACAGCGGCAATGTCCGAATAGCGCCATGCTTCATTGCGGTTGGAGGGGAGGGGGTTTGTCATCAGGCCGCTATCGCCTCATAGCCTTCAGCTTCAAGCTGTTTGGCGAGTTCCGCACCGCCAGTTTTCACGATCCGCCCGTCCGCCAGCACATGGACGAAATCAGGCTGCACATAATCGAGCAGGCGTTGATAATGGGTGATCAGCAGCACGGCCTTGTCCGGCGCGCGCATGATACTATTGATGCCGTCTCCCACCACGCGCAGCGCATCAATGTCGAGCCCGCTATCGGTCTCGTCAAGGATCGCGAGAGCAGGGTCCAGGATACCCATCTGCACCATTTCATTGCGCTTTTTCTCACCGCCTGAAAAGCCGACATTCACCGGCCGCTTCAGCATTTCCATATCCATTTTCAGGAGCGCCGCTTTCTCTTTGGCCAGCTTCAAAAATTCGCCGCCCGATAGTGGTTCTTGTTCGCGCAATTTGCGCTGCGCATTCGCCGCTTCGCGCAAAAACTGAACGTTCGACACGCCGGGTATTTCGACCGGATATTGAAAGCCCAAAAACAGGCCGGCTGCCGCGCGCTCATGCGGATCCATATCGAGCAGGTCCTGCCCGTTGAATGTCACGCTGCCTTGGGTCACTTCATAACCGGGCCGCCCGCCAATCACATAGCTAAGCGTAGATTTACCCGCGCCATTCGGCCCCATAATCGCATGCACTTCGCCTGCGTTGAGGGTTAGGGTCAGGCCCTTGAGGATCGGTTTATCGCCAACAGTCGCGTGGAGATTTTCTATTTGGAGCATGGATTTCGGTTTCCCTGTGGGCGCGTGTTTCGGTCAGCGCGCAAATGTTTTTTTACCAATATGTCGAGATATTCTTCTTCGATAATGCCTGGATAGTCTGCGATGCCGTTGTAGATGCTATCGCGGTTATTGCGGATCGTTGTGACCGCGGCGGGATGCAGGTTGCCGCAATAGCTTTTGGCCAACTCCACCGCCGCGTCAAAGCTATCGCTCTTCTCGCTCGGCAAAGAAAAATTCCGTTCTACGCAGCCGATATAGACCACGACCGGATTGGGCGGCGGTTTTGCCACGGCGGGGGCGATGGGGAGGGCAAGGGCTGCCAACGCGGCGAATATAGGAACGCGCTTTCGACCTACCTCGGCGCAGAGGTTGTTAGTTTGCCGCATGCGCAGTTCCCTTGTTTTTTGAGGAAGGGTTGGGGCCTGGTTGGAACGCCAGTGAATTGATGAAATCTGGATCAAAGCCTTCAGCTTTAAGTAGGCTTTCTGCTTCCGCCAGATGTCCAAATTTGGAGCTCAGGCTTTGAATGAAATTGCTTGCGCTAGAATGATCGACCAGAGAGTGCTTCATCTGCAACCAAGCACCTTCGCAAATGGTAAAATACCATACAAGCAGGGCTTTCTGGTGAGCGGAAAGAGACTTCTTTATTTGTGGATTGAAAAAGAAGCGGGCGTCTGCATCCGGAAGGTCGAGCAATCTCTCATAGAATTTCTCGAAACGGACATGCTGCGCATCGCGCCCTGAAAGACGGCCACGGCGATAGGTGTAGATCATACCAACCACTGCTACGAAAGCGCCAATGATGCCGGAGATTATTTCGCCGCCCATTAGCCGACACTCCCCTCAAGCGAAATCTCGAGCAACGCCTTCGCTTCAACCGCAAATTCCATCGGCAGTTGCGACAACACATCTTTCGCAAAACCATTCACGATCAAACTCACCGCTTGCTCTTCATCCAGCCCGCGTTGCTGGGCGTAGAACATTTGGTCGTCGGAAATTTTGGATGTGGTGGCTTCATGCTCGACGGTCGCGCTTGGGTTACGCACTTCGATATACGGCACGGTATGCGCGCCGCATTGATCGCCGAGCAATAGCGAATCGCATTGTGTGAAATTGCGGACATCTTCTGCGCCCGCCGCCACGCGGACGAGGCCGCGATAGGTGCCGTTTGATTTGCCTGCGCTGATGCCTTTGGAGATGATCGTCGATCGGGTATTTTTGCCGTTATGGATCATCTTCGTGCCGGTGTCTGCTTGCTGGTGGTTATTGGTCACCGCGACCGAATAAAATTCGCCCACGCTATTTTCGCCGTTGAGCACGCAGCTAGGATATTTCCACGTCACCGCGCTACCGGTCTCAACCTGCGTCCAGCTGATTTTGCTATTCTTGCCCTGACACAGCCCACGCTTAGTCACGAAATTATAGATGCCGCCTTTGCCATTTTCGTCGCCGGGATACCAGTTTTGTACGGTGCTATATTTAATCTCCGCATCATCCATCGCGACCAATTCGACCACGGCGGCATGCAGTTGGTTTTCATCACGCATCGGCGCAGTGCAGCCTTCGAGATAGCTGACATAGCTGCCCTTATCCGCGACTATGAGAGTGCGTTCGAACTGCCCGGTATTATCCGCATTAATGCAAAAGTAAGTC
>CAKZNA010000167.1 GCA_937129355.1 uncultured Sphingomonadales bacterium
CGCGCGATATTTGAAGGGCGGCTCGATCTAGCAACGGCAATAGCGATGGCAAACCGCGAATGACCGTCCGTATCCGCGTCATACCCTGCCTCGACGTTGCCGATGGCCGCGTGGTGAAGGGTGTGAATTTCGTTGATCTGGTCGATGCAGGCGATCCTGTGGAACAGGCAAAGGCCTATGACGCGGCGGGTGCGGATGAGCTGTGTTTTCTGGATATTGGTGCGAGTCATGAAGGGCGTGACACTATTTTGGACGTCGTGCGGCGCACGGCGGAGGTTTGCTTTATGCCACTGACGGTGGGCGGCGGCGTCAGGAATGCCGAGGATGCTCGGGCGTTATTGTTGGCTGGTGCCGACAAGGTAGCGGTAAACAGCGCAGCGGTTGCTCGGCCCGAGGTCGTGGCCGAAATTGCCGAACGGTTTGGCAGCCAATGCGTCGTGGCGTCGATTGATGCAAAGCGCTGGTCCGATGGCCGCGACGGGTGGGAAATATTCACGCATGGTGGGCGGACGCCCGCCGGAATCGACGCGCTGGAACATGCGGTAAAGCTCGCCGAGCTAGGTGCGGGCGAATTGCTGGTCACCAGTATGGACCGTGATGGAACAAAGGACGGCTTCGACCTTGAACTTACACGAAGCATAGCGGATGCCGTTTCGATACCCGTTGTCGCGTCGGGCGGTGTGGGCAATCTGGACCATCTGGTAGAAGGCGTGACAGAGGGTCATGCAAGTGCTGTGCTGGCAGCATCAATATTCCATTTCGGAACACATAGCATTGCAGAAGCGCATGATGCGCTGCGTGATGCCGGGCTGCCCGCGAGAAGTTGAAGGGGAGAGGGATGACAAAGGAAAGTAAACCGAAGCTTGTGTTTCGATTATTATTGGCGCTGTTTTATGGGTTTGCGGGCTACGCGCATATTGCGAGCCCTGATGGTTTTCTTGCGATTACGCCCGATTGGGTGCCATTTCCGAAAGCCGTGATATTCTGGACGGGCGTTGCCGAAATTGCCGGTGCCATCGGTCTGTTGATGCCAGCCGGGCGTTTGCGCCGCGCTGCTGGTATTGGGCTTGCTGCCTATGCGCTATGTGTTTGGCCAGCCAATATCCATCATATGATCAACAATGTCGCCGTGGACGGTGAAACGGCTGGCATGGCCTATCACATCCCGCGCATGATCGCGCAGCCAGTGATTATATGGCTTGCGCTATGGGTAGGCGGCGTGACGGGTTGGCCGTTCAAACGCCAAGCGGCTACCAGCGAATAAGGCTCGGCACGATCAGACGGCCAGCGACGGCAGAGATTGCAACCGAAAGTGTGAACCAGACGCCCGTATAGGCCAAACTGTCAAACGGGCAGTAGAAGCTGTATGCAAATGCGCCCATTCCGCCAGCGGCAACACCGGTAAGCCAGCCCGCACGTTCCGGATTGGTTGGTGCACCGCGGCGCAGTGACATGACCATGGGTATAGCCGTGGCAAATGCTGTAATCGCGCTAAAGCCCAGGCATCTGTAGACCGAAGCCATTGATGCGATGGCCAGCGTGTTATCGCCCGTCATGATGGCGATGATGCCGCCAAGCGGGAATAATGCCGCGAAAGCAACTGCGATTTGCCAACTGTTATTATGCTTGCCGACTGAAGGCTGCGCCATTGCAAGCACGCTAAATGCCGTCGCGCCGCCCAGTAAGGCGAGCATACCAGCGCGCATCAGGAACATCGCGGTTGGTTGCCCGGTTAAAAGGTCCGTTCTGAAATCGCGCATAAACGAGATGGCGAATAGAGCGACGACTGCGATGGCGGCCAAGGTAAGCAGGGTCGGCATCGCCTTTATCGGCTTTACCGGTGCCAGATCTTCGACCAGCGCATCTATGTTAAAACTACGTTCTGTCATTTGCTTATTCGCTTTCAATTAGCGCGGATAGCTTCTTCAATCCGCGATGTACATTCACTTTGACCAGTGATTCAGACTGGCCGGTGCGTGCGCAGGTTTCTGACACGCTATGCCCCTCGATCTTGGTAAGGCGGATAACTTCCGCCTGATTTTCCGGTAACTGGCCAAGCAGCCGGTCAATGCTGATTTTTGCGCCAACGACATCTTCATGGCCGTCTTCGGCAACATCGAAATCAAGCGCGCTTGCCTCATGTTTGTAAGTTTTACGCAGCCGATCGACCCACCGAAAGCGAGCGATGGCGGCCAGCCATGGAAGGAATGGCCGCGACGGGTCGTAACTGGACAGCTTACGGTGAACCGACATCAGCGTATCTTGAACGAGATCATCTATCTCATGCGCTGCAATTTTCTGCGCGTAGAAACGTGAAAGCCACCTGCCGGCCTCTGTCAGCAGCGTAGAATAGGCGGCTTTGTCACCCTTCTGCGCCAGCTGCATCAGGCCGCGTAGGCTTTCTTCGTTCGATTTCACGCGGCTTCTCCGCGCTTGCGGGTAAGCAAAGCGTCGAGCGAGAAGATACCGCCGCCGCGCACGATCAGGGTGAGTGCCAATGCGACCCACAGGATATGGGTCTGCCACCAAACAGCGCCTTCGGTGAATACGAATAATTGAATAACCATTGTCATGATCAGCAACCCGGTTGCGCCGATCCGCGTGAACAGGCCGAGAACGATCAGGATGGGCAAGAAATGCTCGGTATATGTGGTTACATATGCACCCAGATCGCCGTTTAAGATCGGCACATTGTTAAACGGTTCTTCGCTAAACTGGAAAAGCGCATTCTCGCTGACTTCCAGCAAGCTGCCTTCTTCAACTTTAGTACGCGCAGAACGCCAGAAAATCCCGGCCAGCGCCACGCGAACGAATAAAAGCATGATGCCTTCGGCAAACTTGCTTGTGACCATGCCTACCGCCTGGTCGTAAATTCCAATCAGTTTCTTCATCTCTCTTCCCCTTGATTTACTTTCGTAAGCGCGCCTGCATTTATGAGGGTGATAACAGGTGCAAGCGCATCATCTTCTCCCCCTTGTTCGAGAGAGAGCTCCAACAGGTTACCGATGCTCACATTTTTTTCTGCGGCGACGAAAATCTCTGCTTCTGCGCGGCTTAGTGGCGACAGGACAGGCTGTGTTTCCGGGCGGGAAATCAGCACCGCATGCGCATCTTCATGCCCGCCGAGTTCTTCCAGCGCAGGCGAAAGCGGAGCGGATAATGCAAGTATATTGGCCGCCGGATGCTTGGTTACCTGCATTTCCAACAGAGCCGCTTCATCAAGGCCAGCCAGATTGGCAAGCTCCAGATGATCCATCTCGGCAGCATCATAGCTATCCAGCCAGAGCCATTCGATACGAGCCAGATCGATAGTGGCTGCCTCGACATCTGCTGCCACCAAATGCGCCGCAAAATGCGTTCCGATAGCATTGCTGTCTAGCGCGCGGGCTATGGCGGTATCGCAGTAGCTTCGGCTCAGTTGATTAAACTCGCTGTCACCCATAGCCTCGCGGGTGCGCGGAAAAGTATCTTCAAGCGCGACAAGGCGTGCATGGCTGATTGTATTGGCATGGGCTTTCAGGCCCAAAATCACGCGCTCTGGATCGCCCGCAAATAGTGACGGATCGAGCGCGGATGGGCCATCATTGATGGTGGCCACAAAGCCCGTCTGTGCATCAGCCAGCGAGGGCATGTTGCCGCTCCTGTGAATTTTCAGAATATCTGTCCAGCACTGCCTGCGCTTTTTCGGCTTCGGCCATCAGCACATTATACTCAGGCACATCCGTATCCCATTCGATTAAAACGGGTTTGGAACCTGCACGCGCGATAAAACGTTCGAACAGCTGCCATGTGACGTTGCTGACAATGCTGCCATGATCGTCAATACGTAAAGGCCCGCTGTCATGTTCTTCCACCGCATGACCGGCCAAATGGATTTCGCCGACCCACTCAGGATCAATAGCATCTATATAATCTTCCGCGGATTGGTTCAGGTTCCCGCAGGATACCTCGACATTGTTGATATCAAATATGATGCCGCAGCCGGTTTTGGTGACGAGG
The DNA here is from genome assembly GCA_937129355.1 of uncultured Sphingomonadales bacterium. GTDB lineage: Bacteria > Pseudomonadota > Alphaproteobacteria > Sphingomonadales > Sphingomonadaceae > Sphingorhabdus_B. The sequence goes on from CAKZNA010000167.1 coordinate 4,000, forward strand.
CGTTCAATGAACGTGACCTCATCCATCTCGTCATCGGCAAAGGCCAGATAGCGCGAGGGGTTCTCGATCAGCATGGGGCGTTTCAGCCGTGATTGGACACGGTCAATCTGGCGCGCAAAATTATCGAGCGCTTCGGCGGTGTAGGGAATGGGGAGCAGATCGGCAAAACGATCATGCGCATTGCCGGAAAAGCTGAGATGGTCGGAAACCATGGCGGGATTGTAGCGATCACAAAGCGCGGCCAGCTTTTCAAGGTCATATTCGTTGAGGCCTTCGGCAGTGCCAAGCGACAGGCCGACCGAGTGAAAGCTCAAAGGGTAAATTTCGGCGATGGCAGTCAGCCACCGATGCGGCGGACCGCCATCACCGAAATAATTTTGCGGGTGCACCTCTAACCATGCCGGGCCCAAATGAAGACCACTAGGGGAGGGTTCGGCATGGCTATCCAGGACAGTGCTGTAATGTTGCGGCTTCAGACCAATGCCAACGGAGGGAGGTAGCCTTCCAAAGGCAGACGAAGCCGGTTCAGTG
>CAKZNA010000168.1 GCA_937129355.1 uncultured Sphingomonadales bacterium
TATCCATATGGTTGCTGCAAGCCTGTTTCTATAAGAACGCTTGTGACAGCCGAAACATCACGATTCAAGTCAGTTTCGTGGGCGAACGGCTATCCAACAGGTGGTCGGAGCCTATATGGAGCCTATAGAAAATTCTAGGCTCCATTTTCTACTTGTAGCTCAATTAAGTATTTGAAAGAAATGGTAGACGCTACAGGGTTCGAACCTGTGACCCGCTGATTAAGAGTCAGCTGCTCTACCAACTGAGCTAAGCGTCCTTGAGTTGGATGGCGCGATGTGGTGGTTCACATCGCTATTGTCAAGGACAGCATCAGCCGAAGCCGCCGCTCCGCGTTCCGGGATGGCGTTCGATAGACATGATCAGGCCGACGCAAATCATAACGGTGAGCATGGATGATCCGCCATGGCTTAAAAAGGGAAGGGGAATGCCCACAACCGGGGCCAATCCCATAACCATCAACAGGTTAACCGCTATATAGAAGAAAATGGTGCAGGTCAGGCCTGCTGCCGCAAGTTGCCCAAATCGTTCGCGGCTTTTCATCGAGACATTCAACCCCCAGCGCAGCAGTAGGAAGAAGCCAAACAACACACCGAGGCCGCCGACCATGCCCCATTCCTCAGCCATCGTGGAAAATACGAAATCGGTATGGCCTTCGGGCAGATAATCGAGATGGCTCTGCGTTCCGTCGAGGAAGCCTTTGCCGGTGAGCCCGCCTGAACCGATTGCGATTTTTGACTGGCTGATATGATAACCCGTACCAAGCGGATCGGATTCCGGATCAAGGAAGGTCGCTACACGGTTTTGTTGGTATGGTTCCAGCAGGAAGAAATAACCAACGGGGATGAGTGCCGCCAGTGCCGCGCCCGCGCCGACAAAATAACGCAGTGGCCAGCCAGCGAGAAACGCAACGACAATCCCGCCAAAAACGATTGCAATCGATGTGCCCAGATCAGGTTGGATCGCCACCATTATCCATGGCAATCCGATGATCAGCGCAACGGGCCAAACCGCGTCAAAGCTGTTGATCCGCGATGGCGGCAAACGGTCGAAAAACCAGGCGACGGCCATGACGACAGCGGGCTTCATCAATTCGGACGGCTGCAATCTCATGAAGCCAAGGTCAATCCAGCGCTGGCTGCCGCCGCCGACAAAGCCGATCGCCTCCACAATGATCAGCATCACGGCCAGAACTCCATAAACCGGGAAGGTCATGGTTTTCCAGAAGCTAAGCGGGAAGCGGGACATGACAATTGCCATCGCTAGAAAGATTGAAAACCGCGTGACATGCTTGCCAGCCCATGGCTGCAAATTTCCTCCCGCAGCAGAATAGAGCACCAGCGCGCCGAAAAAAGTAAGGCTGCACAATAGCAGGATTAGCCGCCAAGGGAGTCCCGCAATGGGTGCCGGGATAATGCCTGACTTCATTCTTCGTCCGCCTCCGCCGCGGCCTTGCTATCGGCTTTGGTCGGTGCGTTGGCGGCGGCGCGAAATCTTGCAAGGTCGCCTTCCATCCGTTGTTCGATTGAACCGCCCCATGCCGATTCAAGCGATTGCAGACGCGCCATGGCTTGATCGGGGTCATACAGGAATGTGAGAACATCTTTGGCCACAGGAGCCGCAGAGCTTGATCCGCCAATTCCGTGCTCGATCACAACGGCAGCGCCGTAACGCGGGTTTTCTACCGGAGCGAAGCAGACGAATAACCCGTGATCCCGGTATTTCCATCCGGTAGACTGGTACCTGCCATCGCGCAAAATTCCGCGCACTTGCGCCGTACCGGTTTTACCGGCCATTTTCACATCGGGCAGATTTAGCCGGCTACGGCGACCGGTACCGAAAGAGTTAACAACGCGGTTCATGCCTTCACGCGCAATCGCGAAATGTTCTTCCGGGATAGAGAGTTTGGGCGGGGGCTTTCGTTTGCCAGCTAGAATTTGCGGCTGAATGTCAAGACCGGAGGCCAGTCTTGCGGACATCAGAGCAAGCTGAAAAGGACTGGTAAGAACATAGCCCTGACCAATGGTGGCGTTTAAAGTATCTGTTGGGCCCCATTCTTTTTTATATTTCTTCTTATACCATTTGCTGTCGGGGATGGTGCCATAATATTGCGAAACAAATGGCAGGTCATATTCCTTACCAAGACCCAATGCGCGCGCAATGGGGGCGATCTTGTCATAACCCACGCGCCGTCCCATCGAATAGAAATAGGTGTTGCAGCTTTTCATGATCGCGTTGGTCATGTTGATATTGCCATGCGTGCCGAGGCAGCGGAATGTCCGGTTTCCAAGCTTATACCCGCCGCCGCAATAAACGGTTTCTTCCGGGTCGATGCCTTGCTGCTGGAACGCCAGTGCGGCCAGCGGCTTTAGCGTTGAGCCCGGCGGATAAAGCCCCTGCAGCGATTTGTTAAGCAGCGGAAGATGATCGTCCTCGCGCAGCCATTTATATTCGCTGACGCCGATACCATCTGAAAAGCTATTGGGGTCATAACATGGCATGGATGCCATGGTCAGTATGTCGCCGGTTAAGCAATCAAAGACAACGACCGAACCAGATTCGCGCCCCAACCTTCGTGCCGCATAATTATGCAGATCAATGTCGATGGTGAGTTTGACAGGCTTGCCTGGAATATCCTCTCGCGTTTCAAGATCGCGAATAATTTTGCCGCGCGCGGTAACTTCAACCCGCTTTGCCCCGGCTTCTCCTTGGAGCCTGTCTTCCAGTGATTTTTCCAGGCCGTCTTTGCCGATTTTATATCCCGGTGTGATCAGCAGCGGGTTTTTATCCTTGGCATATTCTTCCGCCGACACCACACCGACATAGCCGACCAAATGGCCAACCGCCGCGCCGCTTGGGTAAAAGCGGGAAAAACCTTGCCGCGGACTAACGCCCGGCAAATCCGGCAGTCTCACGCTGATCCGGGCGAAGCTTTCATAGTCTAACCCGTCTTTAACCTGGATCGGTTGAAAGCCTCGCGCCTGTTCGAGTTCGCGGTTGACGCGCTCAATTTCATCGGGATCCAATGTCAGTAATTCGGCGAGCGTGGCTACCGTCTTTTCCTTGTCGACCAAGCGATCGGGGATAATGTCGACGCGGAAATCTGCACGATTTGTGGCAATAGGTTTACCCGTGCGATCAATAAACCAGCCGCGCCTTGGCGGAATGAGCGTCAGGTTGACCCTATTGCTTTCGGATAGCAGTTTGTATTTCTCGTTCTCGGCCACCGCGATATACGACATCCGGCCAGCGAGGACGAGACCAAAGGCGGCTTGCACACCGCCGATGAACATCGTGCGGCGGGTGAAGGTAAAGCTCTGCTGCGCGCTGTTGATCGTACGGTTTTGCTTCATGTCGCGAGGCGCCAGCTATCGAGCTTTGCGCATAGCCGAACCACCAACGGGAATAGCAGGATTGAAATTACGATTTGCGGCAGCAAGACGGTCGCTCCAGGGGCGGTGTAAGCCAGACTGACAAACCACAGCCCAGCCAAAATGGACACTATAATGATCGCGCCTGCAATAAGCCAGTCTTGCCAATAGTCGCGCCATATTGCCCAGCTGTCGGCCATTTCCATTGCAATCATCGCCAGTGACCAGATGAGCGCGCTGCTTCCAAATGGTTGACCGTTAAACATGTCATCAAAAAGCCCGAAGGGAAGTCCCGCCCACATGGGCCATATGCCCGGCCGCATCATCCGCCATGCAAGCAGCACCATCAGGCCGAGTGGAGGAAGAAAAGGCTGCGAGGTAATTATCGGAAATGTCGCGACAAGCGATGCTGCCAGCACGGAAATGACCGGGATAGCCGTCATCTTTGTTGGCGATTGTTCCCGGTTTAAGCGTGACTGATAGAGCCGGCGTGATCCTCGTTTACGCTTTAGCGGAGTGAGCGGATTTTTCATGGGGCTTCGTCGCCATTCTCTTCGCTCTTTGCTTCGGCCTCCAGCACTTTAGGCTGAAAGATCGGCATTGTTACAACATATGGGGTGCGCGCGGGGTCGGCAAAGGGGCGCGCAATCGCGCCGACATCCGACTTTTCCAAAACCATCGCGAATGGAACATTCGGTGGATAAAGGCCGCCATTGCCGGACGTTACGATGATATCGCCCTTCTTAAACGGATTAACCCCCAAATTGATGGGGCGTATCACGACTGTGCCATTGGCCAGACCGGAAGAAAATGCAGGAAGCCCGTCTTCGGCCCGCATTACCGGCACGACATTATCTGCGTCCGTAACCAATAAAACGCTGGCGGTGGTCGGCCCCACGTTAATCGTTCTGCCAACCAATCCTTCAGGCCCTCTGATAGGTTGCCCGGATATAACCCCCTTGGTCGAACCTTCAGATAAGGTTGCAAGGCTCCTGCTACTGGTTGCGCTTGTGCTGATTAGCCGTGCTACCACGCCGCCTTCGCTTGTTTCTCTGACTAACCCGAGCAGTTTCCTCAGCCTGTCATTTTCAACTTTCAACGCCGCTGCATCATTTAGCTTCTGACGATTTGCTTCCACTTCGCGATTGAGATCCGCATTTTTCGAGGCCGCATCAAAATAGGCCGACATATTACCGCCCATGTCATTGACGCTGCGGCGGATGCTGTTGAAAAACCGCGCGACAGGCGCAGTGATTTCATTCCCAGAAGTTTTCAGGGCCGAAAAACCGGTCGGATCAACGATCGAAATGATCAGCAGCAAAGCGGCCAGCAAAGCACCGCCAACCGCGATCACATATGTCGCGAAAAGCCCGTATTGCGCCTTTCGGGAAAACCCCGAGCGCCGGTTTGACGGCGGCGCCATGGCCGAATTAAGCCGTTAACAGGACGCCGCGGAAGATCGGGTCTTCCATGGCCCTGCCTGTTCCAATGGCTACGCATGTGAGCGGGTCTTCAGCCACAGTTACAGGAAGCCCCGTCTCGTCACGCATATGTTCATCAAGCCCGTGCATCAATGCGCCGCCGCCCGTTAGAACAATACCCTGATCGACAATATCCGCCGCCAATTCCGGTGCGGTGTTTTCCAGGGCAATGCGTACGCCTTCAACAATGGTTCCGATTGGTTCGGATAGCGCTTCGGCTATCTGGCCCTGATTGATTGAAATCTCTTTTGGCACGCCGTTCACAAGATCGCGGCCTTTGATATGCAGTACATGACCGATGCCATCGGCTGGCGGCTGCGCGGTTCCGAAATCTTTCTTGATCCGTTCAGCGGTAGATTCGCCGATCAGCAAGTTGTGGTGACGACGGACATAGGAAACAATCGCCTCATCCATCTTGTCGCCGCCTGTACGGACGGATGTGGTGTAAGCAAGACCGCGTAGTGAGAGGACGGCAACTTCCGTGGTACCGCCGCCAATATCAACCACCATCGAGCCGATAGGCTCGGTCACTGGCATATCTGCACCGATTGCCGCTGCCATCGGCTCTTCGATCAGGAACACCTGACTTGCGCCCGCATTCGATGCCGCATCGCGAATAGCGCGGCGCTCAACGCTGGTGGAGCCGGATGGAACACAGATCACGATTTCCGGATAACTGAACATCCGGCGCTGGCCATGCACCTTGTGAATGAAATGCTTGATCATCTGCTCGGCAACATCAATGTCGGCAATCACGCCATCACGCAGAGGACGGATCGCTTCTATGCTATCGGGCGTCTTACCCATCATCATCTTCGCATCATCGCCAACGGCTTTGACCTTCTTGATGCCGTTCAAAGTTTCGATGGCGACCACCGATGGTTCGTTCAAAACGATGCCCTGACCGCGTACATATACGACGGTATTTGCGGTGCCGAGATCGATGGCCATATCCTGCGAAGAAAAACGGAAAAGTTTGCTAAACACTATTGTTCCTACCCGAGTAAAAGGCCGATGCGGCTGGCTGCCGAAATCAGACCTAAAAAGTTGTGACAAACCCCTAACGGAAAATGCCGCGAGATGGAATCGTAATCTTGTCAAAAATGACGATTAAGGATTCGCCTGCGCGCAGCGCTTGGGCTAGGAGGCTTCGCATGTCAATAAGAAGACTACCTGAAGCTCTGGTGAACCGCATCGCTGCGGGTGAAGTGGTGGAAAGACCAGCCAGCGCGTTAAAGGAACTTGTTGAAAATGCTATAGATGCTGGCGCGCGCAATATCGCCATCAGATTGTCCTCGGGAGGCCTCGATCTAGTAGAGGTCAGCGACGATGGCTGCGGCATGACTCGCGATGATATGGCGATAGCGATGGAGCGCCATGCGACCTCGAAATTGCCCGACGAGCAGATCGAAATGGTGGCGACGATGGGCTTTCGCGGGGAGGCATTGCCCTCCATCGCCAGTGTATCACATTTTACATTAGAGAGCAGAACCAAAGACGGTGATGGTTGGCAGCGGATTGTCGATCACGGCGAATTGGTGAGCGAAGGACCGGCGGCGATTCCCGCTGGCACGCGGGTGCGGGTAGAAAATCTGTTTGGTAAAGTGCCGGCGCGGCGCAAATTCCTGCGCACGCCAAGGTCAGAGTTCGGCGCGGCGATGGATGTGGTGAAGCGGCTAGCAATGGCGCGGCCGGATATCGGGTTTTCGCTGGAGCATGACGGACGCAAATCGCTGAATGTGCAGCCGGGCATGAGCAGGCCAGAACGCGTGGCTGCGCTCACCGCCAAAGACCTTGCCGAAAATAGCGTGCCGGTTGATCTGGAGCGCGAAGGCATAACGCTTGGCGGGATTGCCAGCATCCCGACTTTTAATCGCGGGGTGGCGGATCATCAATATCTTTTTGTGAACGGCCGTCCGGTGAAGGACAGGCTTTTAATCGGTGCGGTGCGAGGGGCCTATGCCGAAATGCTGGCGCGGGATCGGCATGCGCTGGTCGCGCTATTCCTCGATCTTCCGCCCGATATGGTCGATGTGAATGTGCATCCGGCCAAAACCGAAGTGCGCTTTCGCGAGCCCGGCATGATACGCGGGATGATCGTTTCGGGGCTTAGGAATGCGCTCGATCAATCGGGCTTCCGGTCTGTGCAGCGGCCATCAGAAGCAGCCTTGGCGAATTGGCAAACGGAACCCGCCGTGCCGGACCCGCAAGGTAATATCTTCACGCCATCTGCTGCCGCGCAATATCAGGGAAACTATGCGCGCGAACGGATCAGCCCGCAATTTGCCGATAATCGGCCAGCCTTTGCAGGGTTGGAAAATGCGGCGGATGAAATTGCCCCCCTGATGGGCCGCGCCGCCGAAGCGCATGAAGCCGTTCCCGAGGGTAGCGCGCACCCGCTCGGCATTGCGCGCGGACAGGTGGCCAACACCTATATCGTCGCCGAGGCCGAAGACGGACTGGTGATTGTCGATCAGCATGCAGCGCACGAGCGGCTGGTGCTCGAACGCATGCGCCGCGCGATGGAGGGCAGCCAAGAAGATGGAAAGCCCGGCAGGGCCGCATCGCAAGCCATGTTGATGCCAGAAGTGGTCGAGATTACCGAAGATGCCTGCGACCGTCTGGAAACGCGCATCGATGAGCTTTCCGAATTCGGGCTGGAACTGGAACGGTTCGGCCCCTCGGCCATGTTGGTGCGCGCGACGCCCGCTGTACTCGGCGGCGGCGATGTAAAGGGATTGATCGAAGACCTTGCCGATGAACTATCCGCCTATGACGAGGCATTGTCCCTAAAAGAACGCATAGACCTCGTCGCCTCCACCATGGCCTGCCACGGCAGCGTACGCGCTGGGCGCGTGTTAAAGGTCGATGAAATGAACGCGCTGCTCCGTGAAATGGAAGTCACCCCCCATTCCGGCCAATGCAATCATGGACGGCCAACATGGGTGAAGCTGGCGCTCGATGATGTCGAGAAGCTGTTTGGGCGGAAGTGAGCTGATGTCCGCCACATCCCAAATGCGGGCCATAACAGTCAGGCATTGGCGCGACGGAATAGGAGTGGAACGCATTCCTTAAGACGCCCTTAACCATATTGGCATAACCCGCTGGGTCAGGAGCGCGACGGTTAGATGCAAACGCAAATTCTTGGATTGGTAACACCGCTGATGGCGCTGTTTTTTGCGACGACGTTTGCAGTGTTGTGGCGAGTGGGGCGCATGAAGCGTCACGTGCTCGGCTTTGGCATTGCTTATGCCTTGTCGGCGGTGGGATTTTTGATCACCCACTTTCTGCCAGCTGACGCGTTTTACGTTTTTCATGCAACGCAGGTTTTCTATACTCTTGGCTCCACCGTGCTGGTTGCATCGGTGTGTGAGCGTGCCGGGCAGCGGCTTCATCTGGGAAGTTTTGCCGTTGTTTACCTGATTAGCGCATTAACGTTGGGGCTGGCAGTTGGCCTTTCCAATGATGTGGGTCCGCGACTGGTCGTCATCAATGTGGGTTATGGGGCTATGTTCGCCATGGGGGTGACAACGCTCCTAATGGCGCGGCGCCGCTCCGTGATTGATGTCGCGATTATTGCGGTCATGGTATTCCAAGCCGCCGATTTCCTCGTCAGGCCAACATTGACCCTGCTGTTCGAGCAATCGATCCCCGCAGAGGTCTATCGAGACTCGATCTACTACTCCCTGATCGGGCTTGTGCTCGGTATAAAAGGGGTGTCCATGGCTATGGTTTTGATCGGTGCGACTATCGCCGAATGGACAACCGCGCTGCGTGAAAGCAGTGAACGTGATGCCCTCAGCGGACTGCGCAACCGGGGGGCGTTTGAAGAATCGATGCGAAATCTTCTCCCGCGTGCGCAGACGGAGGGACGCCCGCTCAGCTTAGTGGTGGCCGATATCGACCACTTCAAGAAGGTAAACGACATTTGGGGGCACCAGGCGGGCGATCAGGCCATCTCGGGCATTGGTGAGCTCATTAGAAAGACGGTGCGTGGATGTGACACGGCAGGCCGAATTGGCGGGGAGGAATT
>CAKZNA010000169.1 GCA_937129355.1 uncultured Sphingomonadales bacterium
TTTCATTTATTCACATTGGATAATGTTGGAGGCGCATTGCATTCGGCGAACCTACCAGAACCAAAGCAACGCAAAGTTGAAAACGGAATTTTGGGCCTTTCCAATGCAGAAGCGGATGCCGATTGGCCGCGCAAAGACAGATTGGAGGCGCAGCTTGCCCATTGGTTGGCGCATGATGCGCGGAATTTTGACGCTTTGTTTGACCTGCTCCGGTCCGAGGAGCGCGGTGAGAGCGAGAGTCTTCCGAACTTTCTTGATGGCGATATTTATGGAACCCGTTGTAGCACCATTATCGCGGTGAACCCATCGGGGCAGGGGAGAATTATCGAACGCCGGTTTGGCGTAAATGGGCAGAGTGCGGGCGATAGTGAATTTGTTTTTGATTGGCCATCAGGTCGATCAAAAAAGGGCGCTGAATAGTCAACGCCCTCTAATGGTTTGTGGTCAGATTCCAGATATAGCCTAAATCGCGTCTTCCATCGAATCTTCTGCAGAAACCGGAGCAGGCGCCTCAACAGCATCCGCCGCCGCTTCCGCCACTTCTTCTGCCGCCGGTGCGTTGCCAGAAACTTTATATTCAATATCGTCCACTGTGGTAAAGTTCCACTCGCTTAAAAGTGGCACGTCGGCTTCAGAACCTTTGATCAGGAAGCCGACAACTGCCCCAGCAACAACCGCCCCTGCAATTGCAGCACCGCCCCGGCCTTTGCCTTTTTGCAAATGCGTGCCTTCCATGGCCACTTGTTTGCCGTCTAGTTCAAGATAGTTGAGCTTGAATTCGATCTTGCCAGACTTGCCGAAGCCGCCGCGGCCGGTAACCATCGTCACCTCGCCAAACCCGCGCGTTCCCTTTGGGATTACGACCGTGCTATCTCGCACAACATCTTCGGCTACCGTCATGGTGAACGCGTCACCCATGTTGGTGATACGGCGCTTACCTTTCGGTGGTTTGGGTTGACCTTTGATTTTTTCGCGTTTGTCCGTCGCCAAAGCTTTGTCCATCGAGAACAGAACGCTGGCGCCAGACTGCAAAATAGCAGTGCTCATGGCTTCTTCGACCGGAATAGCTGCAGCTGCTGCCGCCTCGGCACTCACATCGGTTGCTGTCTCAGCTGCTTCCGCTGCCGCTTCGGCTACTTTTTCCGTCGGCGCCAATGTTTCTTGCGCGAGCGCGCCGCTGGCCATGAGCGCACTTGCGCCCAATAGTATAATATTCAATTTCATGATTTCGACCCCCAAAAATTAAACGCTCTCTCCCTGTAAGAGCAGTAGATGAGCTATTGAAGGCCAGGTTTTCTGTCAATTGAAAACAATGGCATAGTATAGATGAACTGTAAGCCGATAGCGGGATGGGCTATGCTACCAAACCTGCCGCCCATCTATCGCTATGTAAAATCTGAATCGCTTTCTTTTTTCGTAACGATTGCCTGCTAGCATGCTTGCATTATGGGAATCGATTCTCTCTCTTTTGACAGCGGCAACGCCGCAAACGCGGTGCAGGCACGCGATGCAGAAGATGTCGCGGCGACACTATTGCTGCGCGAAGTTGAGTCTTTCTTGAAAGACGGCCAGCCGCGCCACGCAATTGCCCATATTATGGACGTAACCGGCGTCGAGCGAGAGCTGGCTTCGCGGTTTGTGACCGAACTTCAAGGCGGCGTTTTCCGCAAGCGCGCTTAGGCGCTGTTACTGCAGGAGCGGGGGACGATGCCCCCAAACTCCCGCGTTCTTAAGCTATGTGGTCGCCTGTTAGGCAGCCTGCGGACCATTGAAGAAGAACCGTTCTTCGACAATCTTGCCCTTATCTACAGTGTAGAGCGCTTCTTCATGCATTTCGGTGCGCTCGCCGCTTTCCTTGTTGGTGACATCCATGTCGAACTGGACGATGAACTGGTCACCGTTAACCAGCGGCTCACCGACATTGAGCTGGTGGATCTCATGTGCGTTTGTCCACCAATCGCCCTTCGCCTTCACGGCGCTTTTGCCCTCTAGGCGCTGCATTTCGCCCGGCAATGGTTCGATGCTAACGACATTGTCGGCCCAGTATTTTTCGCCAGCCTCTTCCAGCTTTCCGGCCTGACATAGCTCTGTAAATTGTTCAGCAATCTTGTTTGTGGGGGTAGCCATTTTCGGGGGTTCCTTTCGTTCAGGGGTTTAAACGCGCCGCGATGCGCCGGATGCCCCCAATGCCGAAATTCAAATGTCCGATCTTCGAAAAACCGACTCGTCTTGGCGTGAATAGATTGTCTCATATGACTGGCTTTTGGGCAAGGCGAGCGGCGTCACATTCGCTTGCCCTTGTCTCGTTTCGCCGATAGCAAAGCTGGTGGGAGTATTTTCTGGGGGAATAAAGATGACTATTGCATTGCGCGCCATCGTGGCGCTTTGGGGTTTGGGTTTCGGTTTTATGGCGCTGCGCGGGATAATAAATCCGGCGGCATGGACAGAAGGTTTTGGCGTTGTGGCCCAGGAAGGTGCCATCAACAATTTGCGTGCCGACTATGGCGCGTTTTTCCTGGTCGCAGCGTTGGGCGCGCTGTGGGGCGCTATTCAGCCACGCAATGCAAAGGCGCTTTGGGTTCCCGCCGCGCTCTTCGGCGCTGCTCTAGTCATTCGCCTGTTGGGCCTCGCGATGGGCGACCCTTTGACCGATGCAATCAAACAGGCGATGGCGGTTGAGTTGATATCAGTATTGCTGATGATGTTTGCGGCACGCCATTTTGGTAAGGCTAGCTTATAGAGTTTGAAAAACCTAATTGGTTCCTTTTTAGCAGATATATTGCCAAATAGGGTTGTACTTTAGTCCCTAAAACGGATTCAGTGTATACCCTTCTTGCTGTAACAAAGCATGCGCTGTCATAGCCGATAACGCCATTTTTACGCCGGGAAGCATGTCTTTTTTCGCCACCTTGTAATATGCTGCGCTTTGCCCACACAGGATAATCTCGACACCCTTTTCGCGCAGCGCCGCGATCATCTTTGCATTCGGATTTCCGTCTGCCTTCTTATATCTGCGCGCATAGGCGGCATCCGACGCCATATCGAAAACGGCTGCTCCATGGACCACGACGGCCAGCTTCATATCCGCCACATCGACGCCCGCATCGGCATGCATATTGATGAAGCGTGCGGCGGCGTCGAGCGTACGGTTCACCTTGCTTTCTGCCGATTTCGATGTGTCAAAAGATACCGCGAATTTTGTGCCTACGGGGATCGGCATGTCGCTATCGATCGGCGCAATCCATCCATGTTCGGGAATTGCTTTTCCGGGCACAAACGGCGTGGGCATGTCGGTGGCGACTGCTGATGTGGAAAGGAGCGCGGTTGCCAGTGCAAGCGGCGCGGTGAGTGCGAGGGCAAGATGTTTCATAGTCCCAAGCCTATCGCGGGCTGGCATACTACGCAATCATATCCTATCGATTGGCGGCCATGCCCCATCTCTACCGTCTCGATGCCCATGCCAGCGCAATAGCCGCAGCAGCCGGAGCGCAGATTGGCCGCGATGTCTGGGAAGGTGGGCATCCGTCGCCGGGTCAATTTGCGCCAGTCGTGACGCGGGCGGGTCGAAGCGGAAACCGCGTCATACGCCCGATGCATTGGGGATATCCGCCGCCGGGTTGGCAACCGGAAACGGCGCTGCTGGACGGTGAAACGCCGCGCTGGGTCAGCACGGTACGCAATCTGGAAAGTCCTTTCTGGATCGGCAATCTGCGGCATAGCGAATTGCGCTGTTTGATCCCGGCGACGGGTTTTCCGGTCTGGTCAGCGGCACCCGATCCGCAAACGGGTAAGAAAAAGCTGCATTGGTTCGCTCTGCCGTCACAGTCTGTTTTCGCCATTGCCGGCATCTGGCGCGACCTGACTGATATGCCGGTTTTTGCGATGCTGACGACAAAGCCCAATGCCGCGATTGCCGCGATTGCCGCGATTAATCAGAAAGCCGCTATGCCGGTGATTTTAGGCGCGGATGATTATTTCGCCTGGCTTTCCGATGACTGGAAAGAGGCGCAAAATCTGGTGCAGCCCTATGCCGGGCGGGTGGAAAGCACCGCGTCCATGGGCAACGGCATATCGTAAAGATGCGGGAATAGCGCGCCGCCGCGTGATACTTCCCACCGGATATTCTCCGCCAACGCCGCCAGATCAACCTCTGCAATCACCAGTCCTTCTTGACCCGCGAAATGCTTGTCGAGTGTGCCTTGCAACTGATCAGCGGCGGACAGGTGGATATAACCATCCGCCAGATCAACGGGCGCGCCGGCAAATTCGCCAGCCTCCTGAAACGCCGCCCATTGATCGGAGGTGAGGACTTTATAAGCGGTTTTCTCCGTTAAATCAGCGGCGGTCATGTAGGGAATTTTCTTTCAAAGGTTAGGAAGGTTAGGGTGGGGTACCCCCAGAGGAAACTCCGCAATTATCACCAGCCGCGATGACAGCATAAAATTCGCCTGTAGGAAAGTCTTTTTGGCGCGACTACACGCGGCCGGCTAATCACGGCAAACCCGAATACTTAATTTATTAACCATATTTGGAAACCACGGTTTTACGGGCCGCCGCTATACAGGTCATCGTCAACGAGCATTGGCCTGAATATGCGACCCTCAGGCCATAATGCTGGTTTGCTCCACACAGCGCGCTGCCCCTGCCGATATGGCGGGGGCAGTGTGACAGTGTCCTTCAAAAAATCCGCTGGGCTTTTTTTAGCCGAACGCGCCCAGATACCATGCAACGCCCAGCATAGCCGCACCAATCACCGCCAATATCGGGCCTTGCTTCTTTGCTTTGGCGCCTTTTTCCGGATCCTTGCCGATCTTGTCGCCAAAGAATGTGAGTATCAATCCGCCAAAAAACAGGCCAATTCCGCCAAAAGTAAGCATAATATTTCCCCTCCGTTGCGGCGCTCTCTACGCCGCGCGAGAATAGACCATGTTACATCTATAACGGCAACCCCCATATATTTGGCATTTTGGCGTCGCAGTTGATTCGGGAAGAGGATGGCTTGCGCTAGTTTACCGCCACATGGCGATGGCAACGGCCCGTTTATTTTCGGCATGCGCTTCGGCATTGTCGACCATCCAGCGCACACGTTCCAGCGCGCTTTGTTCCAGCGCGTCGGAAAAGGTAACGCCGCAACGGTCTTCGCGAACCCAGGCAACATGGCCCAGCGCCTCAATCCGTTCAATCCGCACCAGCACGGTCACGCCCATTCCCGGCGGTTTATCGAGATGCAGACGGCAACCCGACCGCGAGAGATTTTCCACGCGGCATCCGGCCGAATGCCCGGGTGTTTCCAACCCGCCATCAATCTGTGTCGATAACCGCGCCGCCGCCCGCTTGCCGAGCTTTCCAAATGTCCGTTTTGCCAACATGCGCGCGAATATAGCGGGCAGGGGTGAAGAATTTGTTAGGTTGCGGGGAAGTGAATACGGGCGAGGTGAGTGGCCGAATTAACAACCCGCCGTCATGCCTTAACAAACGCCGTCATACCGGACTTGATCCGGTATCCAGCCTCCTCCATCCGCCGAAATCACAACGGATCAAATCCCAAATCCTCGGCTAGATCGCGCCAGAGCGGATTATCCTTCTCGATCATTTCCAATTTCCAAACGCGCTTCCAGTTTTTAAACTGCTTCTCGCGCATAATGGCGCTTTCCATGGTGGCATGTTGTTCAAACCAGACGAGTATCTTGATGCCATGCCGCTTCGCATGCCCTTCGAAAAGCCCCATCCGATGCTGCGATACACGCAAGGGCAAATCGGATGTAACGCCCACATAAGTCGCACCATTGCGTTTCTTTGCAAGGATATAGACGCAAGGCTGTTTTTCCATGCGGCGGATTATTCGTTAGACTGGATTGCGGGTCAAGCCCGCAATGACGAAGAGGGGGAGGAGACGAACTAACTTCACCCACCACGTCATGCCGCCCCCACCCACAACGTCATGCCGGACTTGATCCGGCATCCAGAGCCAAGCAGCCGCTCCATTTCGGGCGCGCCTTTACGCCGCCTTAAGCCCGCACCGTTATATTTGCGCCCATGCGCAGCAGCAATGTCATATCATTCAAGAAAAACAGCACCCAAATCGGCTGGCCAGCCTTTGTGGCGGTCACTTTTGCGATCTGTGCGGCGCTGTTTGCGGTAATCTTTCTTGCGGGCGCGCCGAGCAGCAGCAATGCGGCGGTGGGCGTTTCAGATACGCTTAGTGGCAGCTTTGGCGATTGTTCTGATCCCAATAGCCGTTGCACCAGCCGGCATAAATGCATTGTTATTGGCATTGTAAGCCGCTGCTAAATCTATATGTAACCGACCTTTACCTTGTTCAATAACAAACCCCAATCCGCTGTCGCTTACCTCTTCATCTCTTATATACACGCTATAAACGTAATAAGCTAAAGGACTTTGTTTGTAAACTTCCGCGCCGTGCACTTCATCTTCAAGACG
>CAKZNA010000170.1 GCA_937129355.1 uncultured Sphingomonadales bacterium
CGATGTTGGCACCTGTTTTGCAGAAATTCGGCTCCAAAGAGCAGTGTGATCATTGGTTGCCACGTATTCTGGATGGTAGCGATTGGTGGTGTCAGGGCTATTCCGAACCCGGCGCAGGCAGCGATCTTGCTTCGCTCCGCACGTCCGCTGTGCGCGATGGTGACGACTATGTCATTAACGGACAGAAAACCTGGACGACATTGGCGCAGCATGCCGATTGGGGCTTCTTCCTCGTCAAAACCGACAAGGATGTGAAGGCGCAGGAGGGCATCAGCTTCCTTCTGGTCGATATGAAATCGCCCGGCATCGAAGTGAAGCCGATCATCACATTGGGCGGCGAGCATGAAGTCAATGAAGTGTGGCTCGAGGATGTCCGCGTTCCGGTCGAGAACCGCGTCTATGAAGAGAATAAAGGCTGGACCTGCGCGAAGTTTTTGCTCGCACATGAACGCACGGGCATTGCCGGAGTTGCATCATCGAAGCGCGCTATTGATAAGGTGAAGGAAATTGCCCGCACCGAATTGGACGGTGATAAACCGCTCCTGCAAAACGCCTTCTTCAAACGTAAGGTGGCGGAACTTGAAGTTGATCTGACCGCGCTTGAATTTACCGAGCTTCGCGGGCTTGCTGGCGCCAATGCCGGCAAGGGCCCCGGTCCGGAATCGAGCTTGCTGAAAATCAAAGGCTCCGAAATCCAGCAGCGATTGACGGAACTGACCCTTGAAGCGGTGGGCCACTATGGCGCGCCATATTTCCGCGGCTTTGGTGAAGGCGATAATGAGCATCCGATTGGTCCGGACTATGCGCACCGCGCAGCACCGACCTATTTCAACACGCGCAAGACCACCATTTATGGCGGATCGAACGAGATCCAGCGCAACATCATCGCTAAGATGGTCCTTGGTATTTAAGAAAAGAAGAGAACAGAAAAATGGACTTCACCTATACCGAAACGCAGGACATGGTCCGCGATACGCTGGCCCGCTTTTTGGCCGACACATATGATTTCGACAAACGCCGTGCGATGCTCGCCAGCGAAGCCGGACGCGATCCGGCTATCTGGCAGTCACTGGCAACCGAACTCGGCATGCTGGGCGCACCATTTTCTGAAGAGCATGGCGGCCTTGGCGGCGGCGCTCTCGAAAATGCGATTGTCATGGAAGAAATGGGCAAGGTCATGGCTGTCGAGCCTTACCTGCAAACCGTCGTCATTGGCGGAGGAGCCCTGAAAGCCGTCGGCGGTGCGCAGGCCGATGCCGTGATCCCCGAAATTATCGCTGGCAACTGCATCATCGCCTTTGCCTATGCTGAACCGCAAGGGCGCTATAATCTTGCCAATATCAAAACCACCGCGAAGAAAGACGGCGGCGGATATGTCCTGAATGGCCACAAGAGCGTCGTCTATGCGGCCCCTTGGGCAACGCACCTGCTGGTAACAGCTCGCACAGGCGGATCGGGCAGCGAGCGCGATGGCTTGTCGCTATTTCTGGTGGATGCAAAAGCGGATGGCATTGTTCGCCGTGATTATCCGACGGTAGATGGCTTCCGCGCTTCGGAAGTCTATTTTGAAAATGTGGCCATTCCCGGTGATGCGTTGCTTGGTGATGAGGGCGCAGGCCTTCCGCTGATCGAACAGATTGTCGACGAAGCAACCGTTGCCGTTTGTGCAGAAGCATGCGGTGTGACCGCGAAATTGCATGAAGGCACGCTGGAATATACGCAGCAGCGCAAACAGTTTGGCCAACCGATCAGCCGCTTTCAGGTGCTCCAGCACCGCATGGTTGATATGTTCATGGAGGTCGAGCAGGCCAAATCCATGACAATCATGGCGACGCTAAAAATGGGCGAAGATGCAAATGACCGTATGGCCGCCGTCAGTCAGGCGAAGGCCAAAGTCGGGCGCGCTTGCAAATTTGTCGGTCAAAATGCGGTGCAGACGCACGGCGGCATCGGCATCACCGATGAACTGGCAATCGGTCACTATTTCAAACGCGCGACGATGATTGAAAACCAGTTTGGCAGTGTCGATCATCATTATGACCGGTTTGAACGGCTGACGCTGGCGGATTAGTTTTGGCCAAATAGGCGGGCGCATCATCGATGGCAGTTTCTTATCGCACCCCTACGCCGGAAGACGTGGCAGCACTGTCTGCGCTGGGCAGCGATACCTTTGTCGAGGCTTTTGGCGATCTCTATGCGCCGAAGGATCTGAAACAATTTCTCGAAGATGCCTATTCGCCCGATGCCATCGCTCAAGACATGGCCAACCCGGCGATGCAGTATCTGATTGCCGAGGATGCGGGCGCGATGATCGGCTATTGCAAAATCTATGACGGCGTATCGCTTGACTATGATCCGCGCAACAAGAAGCTGATCGAACTAAAACAGCTTTACATTCTGTCCAGCCATCATGGCGCGGGGGTGGCGAACCATATGATGGATTGGGCTATTGACCAAGCGGCTGCGCAAGACGCCGATGAGATGCTCCTAAGCGTGTATAGCGAGAATTTTCGTGCGCAAGCCTTCTATAAAAGGCATGGATTTTCCTTCCATGCCGACACTATTTTTATGGTAGGCAGCCATGAGGATCATGAATTCCTGTTCCTCAAGCCTTTAAAATAAAACGTCAAATCCAACAAATCCATTATTTTTGTGCAGTGCAACATTCTCTGTTGACATTGCAGTGCAGCATGAATATATTGCACTGCAACAAAGACAGAAATAACATTGTTTGAAATGGAGTAATCAAGATGACCAAAGCTGCAAAAAAAGACACCAAGAAAGCAAATGACTTTACCGCTGACCTTCGTGAGCGCGCTGGCGTTGCCATGGAAAAAGGCAAGAAGCTTGCTGCTGACGGATATGAATTCCAGAAAGCAAATGTTGAAGCGATGATCGAATCCGGCAAAATCGGCGCGCAGGGCGTTCAGGAAATCGGCAAGACCAATGTTGAATTTGCAAAAAGCAATTTCGGCGAAGTTAAGGCCGCTGCCAAAGAATTGACCGCTGTCAAATCACCAACCGACTTCGTAAAGCTGCAGGGCGACTTCGCTCGCAAAGGCTTTGACACGGCGGTTAGCCAGACTTCGAAAAATACTGAAAGCCTGGTAAAATTGTTCAGTGACATGTTCCAGCCTATGTCTAACCGCATGGCCGTCGCAACGGACATGTTCAAGAAAGCTGCCTAATTGGCTTTCTAACCAGTTTCTGTTTTGTAAGGCGCGTTTGAAGCGCCTGCCGCCCTCTCTCTCCTCTCCTCCCTCGGCGGCAGGAAAGCTAGCCCCCGACAAAGCAGGATTTAAGGAACCGCCTCTTCCCCAACAGGAAGGGGCGGTTTTTTGTTATGCGTCGAGGCGCAGCGGTTCCAAATTTTGACAAACCAACTCCATTTACCATCTTTCATCGAATAGGGGGTTGCGGTGAGTGCCCCCCCTACCCTATTTTAGACTCATGAATCCGAATATGGCCCAAGATAATGATCACGATGATGAAGATGGCACACCTGGCGTGGGCCTCGCCACGCGCACGCGGCCAAAGACGAAAAAGCCCAGCCAGTATAAGGTGCTGCTGCTAAACGATGATTACACGCCGATGGAATTTGTTGTCCATGTCCTGAAAGGCTTCTTTCAAATGGACACTGATCAAGCCACACAAGTGATGCTGCATGTCCACCAAAAGGGCGTCGGCGTTTGTGGTGTATTCACTTACGAAGTGGCGGAAACCAAAGTCACGCAGGTGATGGATTTCGCGAAGAAGAATGACCACCCGCTGCAATGCACGCTTGAAAAGGCTTAGCGCGGAACCGAATAGACGATCTTTTCCATGCGCCAGCTATCGATCGCATTGCCATCCTCATCCTTGCTAGGCTTGTAATTGCGGTTGCGCAGCGCGCCTCGGCAAGCAGCTTTATCTAGCTTTGGCCGGCCACTGGTGCGGATCAATTTGCATTCCATCACAGTTCCGTCTGCCAATATCAGCATGCGAACCTTGACGGTCACATCCTTCATATCGCTTTGCGCAGCAACGGGGACCGCGGAACCAGCCAGTCCTATTGCCAGCAAAACCAGCTTCATCATCCGCGTCATATTCGCCCCCACTATTTCGGCACACTCCAAGTCACGCGGTTTTGATAGCTGCCCTCCACCGGTTTCCCGTCACTGTTCAATGCCGGGTTAAATCTCGCGCGCTTTCTCGCTGCTTTGCAGGTTGATGCGTCAATGTCGCTATGACCGCTGCTTTTGACCACCTGACAATCGCTCACGCGGCCATTTGTGCCCACCGTTAGGCGAAACACCACCGTGCCCGCGCGCCCTTCATTCTGCGCGCCGCGGGGATAGTCGTTCATGTTGAACCAGCGGCCCTTTGCCGTGCGCGGTGTTGCGGTTTTGCTAATGCTTGGCAAGGAAGCAGCCGTGACAGTTTTTGCGGGACCGTCGCGGCGGATATCGGCAAGACAATTTTCCAACCGGTTCAGAGCTATGGACGATCCCTTGAGCGAAAAAACACCCAGCGGTTGGCCATCTTTCTGCACAGCGAGTTGAGAACCGCCGCGAAGCAGGGCTACAAAGGAAGGCGAAAAGGCGGCGATATATCCGCGCCCGCTTTCATCGCGAATTGGCGCAGCACCAAAATCGCCACCCCATTGCTTGCCGTCAACATTATACCGGATCCTGTCATCTTCGGTAGTGCTCCAGCGCTCGTTGCTAACCTGTACATGCAGCGCGCCATCAAGGCGTCTCAAGATCACTATCTCGCCCCTGCCCTGCTGGTTTGAATATAATCCGCAGCTTTCACCCGACGATGCGAGTGCCCACCCGGCCACATTGCCATAGTCGCGCGCCTGTGCCGGCGCGGCGGCAAGTCCAAGCCCCAAGGTAAGAAGAAACAGTGTCCGAAGCATGGAACCCTGCTTAGCGCGCAGCAAGCCGGTGGGCAATGCCCCGTTTGCACGGCTTGATTTCAGCGACTGAATACCGCAAAGCTACGCGCAACAATATTTCAAACAAAGGAACGGCCAGATGCGGCAGATAGATCATCTTATAGTCGGCGGCGCGGGTGCAGCAGCGCGGACCAGCGAGGTTTTTGATCCCAATAATGGCGGCGTGCAGGCGACCGTTCCATTGGGCGATGCCGCTTTGCTCGAAAAAGCGGTCCAGGCCGCGCAGGCTGCGCAGCCGGCATGGGCAGCCACCAACCCGCAACGCCGCGCGCGCATCATGTTCAAATTCAAGGAACTGGTCGAGGCCAATATGGACGAGCTTGCACATATGCTGAGCTCTGAGCACGGCAAGGTTATCGCCGATTCCAAAGGCGACGTGCAACGCGGGCTGGAAGTCATCGAATTTTGCTGCGGCATCCCGCATGTTTTAAAAGGCGAATATACGCAGGGCGCTGGTCCCGGCATTGACGTTTATTCGATGCGCCAGCCGATTGGCATTGGCGCGGGCATAACCCCGTTCAACTTTCCCGCCATGATCCCGATGTGGATGTTTGGCCCGGCCATTGCGACGGGCAACGCCTTTATCCTGAAACCATCGGAACGCGATCCGTCGGTGCCCGTTCGTTTAACGGAACTGATGCTCGAAGCGGGCTTGCCAGAAGGCATCCTGCAATGTGTGCATGGCGACAAGGAGATGGTTGATGCCATCCTTGATCACCCCGCAATTGGCGGCGTCAGTTTTGTCGGCTCATCCGATATCGCGCACTATGTCTATAATCGCGGCGTCGCGGCTGGCAAACGTGTGCAGGCGATGGGCGGCGCGAAGAATCACGGTATCGTGATGCCTGATGCTGATCTGGATCAGGTTGTGAATGATCTGTCTGGTGCAGCATTTGGCTCCGCGGGCGAACGCTGCATGGCCCTGCCCGTGGTGGTTCCTGTGGGCGAAGATACTGCTGACCGTCTGCGCGAGAAGCTACTCCCGGCGATTGATGCGCTGCGCGTTGGTATATCAACTGATGAAGAGGCTCATTATGGGCCGGTGGTCAAT
Source organism: uncultured Sphingomonadales bacterium (assembly GCA_937129355.1). Classification (GTDB taxonomy): domain Bacteria; phylum Pseudomonadota; class Alphaproteobacteria; order Sphingomonadales; family Sphingomonadaceae; genus Sphingorhabdus_B. The sequence continues at coordinate 5,991 of CAKZNA010000170.1, forward strand.
CAAGCGCATAAAGAGCGCGTCGAAGGCTGGATCCAGAAAGGCGTTGATGAAGGCGCGGAATTGGTCGTCGATGGCCGCGGATTTTCGCTGCAAGGCCATGAGGATGGCTATTTCATCGGGCCGTCGCTGTTTGACCGCGTGACGCCCGATATGGAAAGCTACAAAGAAGAGATTTTCGGGCCAGTGCTGCAAATCGTACGCGCCAATGATTTCGAAGAAGCGCTTAGCCTCCCGAGCCAGCACCAATATGGCAACGGCGTCGCGATCTTCACCCGCAACGGCAATGCCGCCCGCGAATTTGCGGCGCGCGTAAACGTCGGCATGGTCGGCATCAACGTGCCCATCCCCGTCCCCGTCGCCTATCACAGCTTTGGCGGCTGGAAGCGGTCAGCATTTGGCGACACCAACCAGCATGGCATGGAAGGCGTCAAATTCTGGACGAAGGTAAAAACAATCACACAGCGCTGGCCCGATGGTTCGCCAGAGGGCGGAAACGCCTTTGTTATTCCGACGATGGGGTAAGTTCCTCCTTAGTCTCAATATCGGACATCGCCCGGAATTAACTGGCTGTTCAGCACGAATCTGACCATCTTCACTCGCATTTAGTAGGGTGAGTCTTAATGGACGGCGTGATGCGGTCTTTGGCGCGGGTGCCTTGGGCCTATATCTTTTTGTTTAATCTCGCGGCGTTGACGGCCGTGCTGCTCGCGCTTGCCCTGCTGATCAATCATGCATCTGGCGGGGTCAGCAGTGCGGATGCGATCACAAGTGATAAACGCATCGCCTTTAGCTTTGACGATACACCGCGCGGGACAGGCGGATTGGTGGATCTCAAAAAACGCCCCGATATGCTGGTGGCAGCGCTGCACAAGGGCGGTGTCGAGCAAGCGGTGTTCTTCGCCAATCCCGGCCGCATTGATGCAAATGGCCCGCATGCCAGCACCATCCCCACCTATGGCGCGGCGGGGCATTTGGTGGCCAACCATACGAATACCCACAAGCCGCTGTCGCGCGTCTCGGCTCAGACTTTCCTCGCCGATATTGATGCAGCGGAGATCTGGCTGAAAAAACAACCAACCTATCGCCCTTGGTTCCGTTTCCCGCAATTGGACGAAGGCGGGCGCAACAAGGCGAAGCGTGATGCAGTGCGCGCGGGCCTTAAAGAACGTGGGCTTCGTTATGGCTATGTGACAATTGATGGTTCTGACTGGATGACCGAAGGCTTGGTGAGCAAGGCCGTGGCTGCTGGCCAGACAATCGACCGCGACGCCTTGCGCGATCTTTATGTGGAAACGCATGTCAAATCAGCCGAGCTTTCTAACCAGCTGGCTCGCCGGATACTTGGCCGCGCGCCCGCACAGATGCTATTGCTGCATGATACCGATCTGGCCGCGCTTTATGTCGATGATTTGGCCAAGGCGCTAAAGGCCAAGGGGTGGACGATAGTTACCGCCGATATCGCGTTTGCCGACCCGCTTCTGGACCGCTGGCCAGACACCGAAATCGCAAACGGTAACTTGCTGCAAATGCTTGCGACCGAGCGCGGCATTTCTGGCTCGCGCTTTTTTGAACGCAATGACCGCGATGTCGCGCGGCGGCTTTTCAACGAACGCGTCCTGAAAGCCAAACCCGCCATGGCGAACAAAAAATAAGGGCGGCACATTGCTGCACCGCCCTTACTATCAGGTTTGAGCTATTTCCTAGTTTTTGACAAATTCAACAGGCACATATTGGCGCGGTGATCCCGGGCGCAGCACTTGAAGCAAGACCGCGCCTTTACCCGCGCGTTTTGCGGCTTTTAAAGCGGTATCGACTTCAGTCAGAGAACCAACCTTTCGCCCGTCAACCTCCAAAATGAGGTCACGACGCTTCAGGCCGACCAACGCTGCGTCTGACAGGCGGTTGACGCCCGCAACTACAACCGCGTTCAATTCGTCATTTAGCCCCAGCTGACGCCGGATAGCAGAGTTCAGGTCGAATAGAACCAGCCCGAGGTCATTTTCATTGTCAAGCCGCTGCGTGGATTGCGCCTCCGGCAGACCTTCGTCGGTATTATCATTGGTGAAACCACCAGCCAATTCCTTGTCGCTTGGCCTTTTGGTCAGCGTCGCCGTCACGGTCTTCTTTTTGCCGTTACGGATCAATTCCACTGGAACAGATTTGCCAATTTTAATGCCGCCAATAACAACCGATAGCGGGCTATCAATATCAATGGCTCTGCCGCCAACCGACGTGATAACATCGCGCGGCTTGATCCCCGCCTTGGCAGCTGGGCCGCCAGCTGGAACGCTGTTTACAAACACGCCTTTATTCTTGTTCACGCCGAGCGCATTGGCCAGCTTTTCGTTCAAAGCGCCATAACCCACGCCAAGATAGCCGCGTTCAATCTTCTCGCCCTTCATCAGTTTTTGAACCAGCGGTTTTGCGATTTCACCGGGGATAGCGAAACCAAGGCCGACATTACCGCCATTGGTTGATGCAATCCAAGTATTCACGCCGATAACATTGCCCTGCAAATCAAACATCGGGCCGCCGCTATTGCCTTGGTTGATCGACGCGTCGGTTTGAATGAAGCGATCATATGGCGAACCCGAACCCGTCGTCCGGGCGATATTGGAGATAATTCCCGTGGTTACTGTACCTTCAAGGCCCAGCGGTTGACCAATCGCGACAATCCAGTCGCCGACGCGCGAATTTTTGCTCGAACCAAAATTCACATAAGGAAGCTCGCCCTTTGGCTTAATTTTCAAAACTGCCAGATCAGCCGTTTCGTCTTTCCCGATCAACTCCGCTTCATATTCGGTATGGTCCGAAAGCGTTACCGTGATCGATTTGACCGTGGCATTACGGTTTCCCGCCGAAACAACATGGCTATTGGTCACAATGAAGCCATCGCCGGAAATGACAAAACCAGTGCCGAGCGATGTGCCCTCTTGCACTTGTGGACCGCCACCACCGCGCCGTCGGCCAAACATACCGCCGAAAATATCCGCCGGATTATTCCGCCTTACAACGCGTTGACGTGTCGAGATATTGACCACAGCGGGCTGTAGTGTTTCAACCAGATCGGCAAAGCTACCCGGCGCTCCGGCAGGTGCCGCCACTGGTGCCTTGATTTTCTCATTGAGCAATTGCGCACCAGCAGGCTGACCCGTGGCAAGCGTGATGACGCTGCCTGTCAAAAGAAGCGCCGTTGTGATTCCGTAAGCGTAACGCACTATTTTCATTCCTCTTCGTTTCTCATTGCGCAGTAATATACGCGAAATTAGAGCCAAATTCTATCCTGTGAAGCTGAACGCCAATTGAATGAAGCGCCATTTTCGCCCTATTGTGACTACAAATGTCGTCCAACTTTCGACCAACGGCAATCCCCGCCATTAACGCCCGTCGCGGAAATTACGCAGATAGTCGTTTCCAGGCGATAGAATCACGCTGGTTTCGCCTTGATCGCCACCCTTGCGGAAAGTTGTTTTATAACTCTGCATGGAGCGATAGAAATCGTAGAATTCCGGGTCCTTGCCATAGCTTTCGGCGTAAATACGCGCGGCTTCGGCCTCGCCATCTGCACGGATAAGCTGCGCTTCCTTGCGGCCTGTTGCTTCAATTGTCGCGCGTTCCTGCTCACGAGCGGATTCCATCCGGCGGTAGGCCGAATCTAGGGGCGTTCCTTCCGGTAGGTCAGCGCGTTTAATGCGAACATCAATAATGGTTGCACCATATTTCTTTGCTTCGAGATTCAACTGCTTGCGGATGTTGGCCATCACCTGTCCGCGTTCAGCGCTTAACAAGGTCGCAAAGGTTCGCTTACCAAGCTCGTTACGTACCGATGATCCCAATGTCTCACCCAGACGCGCATTGAGCGCATCTTCGGTCCGGACCGTTGTATACATTTTTAGCGTGTCGGTAATGCGGTAACGCGCGAAAGCATTCACCTGAACCTGAAGCTGATCTGTCGACAACACTTCCTGCGGATCCATTTCAACATTCTGGATGCGCTTATCTATATACTGGATTTGCTCAATAAACGGGATGCGGAACGTAAGGCCCGCCTGCGTCGTATCGCCCAGTCTATCTTTGGGGCGATATGGATTAATCGTGCGCTTATATTCACCATAGCTAGTAATCAGTGCTTGGCTTGTTTCAGGAACGATCGAAACCGACATGGCAAGCAATACGATTACGCCCAATCCCGTAAGCGCCAGTCCGATAGGGTTCTTAATGAGCCGCTGGATCATTTCTTTCCTCCCTGCGCCTGAACTTCACTAGCTGCTTTCTCCACACGTTTTTTGATTTCTGGCAGCGGCAAATAAGGCGTTACATTGCCTGCCTCCACAATCGTCTTGTCGGTTTTAGACAGAACCTGCTCCATGGTTTCGTAATACATCCTGCGTTTGGTAACGCCGGGGGCCGCACGATACTGGACATAGATTTTGTCAAATTCCGCAGTTTCACCTTTGGCGCGTTCTGTAACCTGACGTGCATATTTCTGCGCTTCGTTCTTGTTGCTCTCAACCTCTTGCTTCGCTGCATTCACGCGGCGGAAGGCTTCACTGACTTCGTTGGGCGCAGCGGCCTGTTGAATATCGATGCTGGTGACCGAGATGCCAGAGCGGTAGCCATCAAGAATAACCTGCATGCGCTTGCGAACATCGGCCTGAATATCGCCACGTCCCGGGCCAATCGCCTGAATCAAATCGAAATTGGCAACCGCCGCACGCATTGCGCTTTCGGCAACTTCACGGACGGCTTTGTTGGGGTCTTCCAGTTGAAAGAGATAACGTTCGGGATCCATCACGCGCCAACGAATATTATAGGCCATGTTGATGACATTTTCATCGCGGGTAATGATAAGATTCTCGGTCGAGCCTTCGGCATTGCCAATCGTTTCCGTTCGAACTTGCCCTGTATCTACTTTCACCAAATTCTGGATCGGATAGGGTGCCGTAACCGAAAGCCCTGGTCCAACGGTATGCGAATATTTTCCA
>CAKZNA010000171.1 GCA_937129355.1 uncultured Sphingomonadales bacterium
TAGCCGGGTTTGAGCCGTGATCGGACTGCCGCGCATATTCCGCTGTATAGAGCAGTTTTACACCACCCAGATTCTGTTTGCCAGCCAGGCGTACGCCGTAAGTCTGTGATGATGCACCCGGCGCATTGGGAATATCGAGAAGATAGCCATAGGCCGTAATCTTACCAGCAACCGGCACATCATAGCTCGCGCGGATCAAGTGAATATCATTGTTCCGGAATGTACCGCGCGGCGAATCCGGTCCAAAAATCCGCTGAACTCGCCAACCATATCCATAGGTTGCGCTTAAGCCTTTGATCGGCGTTACGGTTGCCAAGGCTGCGTCCATCGTCTGGTCATTCTGGCGCCAGCCTACCGAACCGATCCAGCGTTGATTGCCGAAATTTACCGCTTGACGACCAACTTTGACATCGGCAGCGCCTGCTTTACGCCAACGCACATAAGCTTGGTTGAGAACTACATCTTCGGGATCCGCAACGACAGGGAACTGGGTTTTTCCATTCAGCGTGTCATTGAACTTCTCTCTTCCGACATTTGTTATTAGCTCGCCTTCTACCTTGGCGCTGAAACCGTTCCATTCAGCGGTTTCGATCCCGGCCTTGACCCGCAAGGTTGATGCTACAGCATTGCTCGGTGGACCGTCTTGATTGACTGTTTCCAAACGATAACGCAAATCTGCATATGGCTTGATCGGCTTTTCTGACTTTGCCTGTTCGCCCTCGGTTTCGGCAAATGCAATCTGCGGTGTCAGAATTGCAACCATACAAAGCAACGAGAATTTCAAACGGTAATTTGGTAGAGACATTATGCTGCTCCAGAGGAGTTTCTCTGGCGTCCTTAGCCAATGTGATATGCGCTGAAATTGATTTATATCAAAGGACATTCATTCAGGAGCTCCCGACGGACAAAATAGACCACGGGTCATTTGAAGCTTATCCTGATTCGCTGGCTATGCGTGGCATTGATTCTACACTATGGATGAAATCGTGAACGCCTGTGATCAATGCCTTGTCCGTAATCGAGCGATTTATTCCTCTTTGGATGATGATGAACTCGCGATATTGAACCAGGTGGGAAGGAGATGACTCCCCGTTAGTTGCTAATGTCATCGAAGGTGTACTGAAATTGTCGGCGTCACTCGGCGATGGCCGAGAACAGATTGTCGGTGTTGCCTATGCAGCAGATTTTGTGGGTCGTCCGTTCGGCAGCCAGTCTCATGAAACAGTCACCGCGATCGCAGACACACAGGTCTGCACGTTTCAGCGCAGCGGCTTCGAGAAATTTGCACGGAAACACCCGAAACTCGAGCATAAAATTCTTGAACGCACCTTGACCGAACTCGATCGCACCCGAAAATGGATGTTACTTTTGGGCCGAAAAACCGCAAGGGAAAAGTTGGCAACCTTCCTGCTAGATATGTCTGCGCGTTCGGCCGATATTGGTTGTTCAGTATCGTTCCTGCCGCAGGATCATTTTAAACTTCCGTTTGGGCGGCAACAAATAGCGGATATCCTCGGGCTGACGATTGAAACAGTCAGCCGACAATTAACTGAGTTGACCAAAATTGGCCTGATAACGCTACCCGATCAACGTGAAGTCGTTATTCAAGACCGTGCAAGCCTGGAAGAATTGGCCGATCAATAACTATGAATTGAGCATTGGTATGCCGTGGCCGGAACCAACGCGACCTAACGACCGCTTCATCCCGAAAGCGGACACTAGCAACTGATTGGTGGATTGCTGCTGGCCTTAGCTTGAAATTTTGAGTTGTATGTGGTGGCAGCGTTGAAGTTTCAATGCCACCACTTAATTGACTCAAACTCTTCAAACAAGTGAAAGACGCATCAGGTAAACCCGTGCAGTTGCCGCTCTATCCAGCTCAATGAATTGAATGCTGGTCAATCAGTTAGGTCCGAAGGGCTAGGCAACGCAGATACCACTCCGATAGCTCAGATAGAAGCAGTTCTAAGTTACTCTGGCTTGGACTTTAGGCCGCCCAATGCGTTTGCATCCGGGTTTTTGACGCAGAACTCCACCATACCTACGATGGCGGTTTCAATCGCTCCGCTAGTCTAATCCTTGATCCCGGTCGATCCGGCGTGGTAGCCGTAAAGCAATGTGGCAGCGAAAGCCTGTTCCTCATCTTCCGTAGTGGTTAGGTCCCAGCACGTTATGGTTTCGATATCGAATGCAACTGGTTCGGCAGGTGCTTCCGGTGTATCCGAATCTTGCGTTTGTGCGGCTTCTTCGGTCGCCTCGCTCTGATCAGACTGAACTTCCGTGCACCCTGGGCTGTCAAACGTTTCTAAATTAAATGTTGTACACTTACGATAATCGGCCCGTTGCTTTACGGCCACAATGATTCTGAACAACTCAGAAGCCTGTGTGCCCGCGCTTCACCCAGTAGCTAGCGCTTCGCTTCAAATTGAACAAGCGTCCGCATTCCGGATCAGCCTAAGACACCGAAGATGGTTAAAAGTGGAGCGCTTACCCGACCGGCAACTCCCGCATTCCTAATGCCCGCTTTTGTGCCCAAAGCGGACGCCGGCGCTACACTTGAGACGCTGGAGAGAACCACCTTCATGAAACCTGAAGGTTTCAAGAACAATCACGTGTGTGCTTGCGTCTGGCGGGGTTCTAGCACCCAAAGAATTGGCTACGCTTTCTGCATGAATCCTGTAAATCCCTGAGATTACGCGCCTTTGCGCAGATACACTCGCTGCATTGCTTCCTATATGCTTCCAGTTCAAACGCAAAAAAGCCCCACTGGTAACAGCGAGGCTTGGAAATATTTGATTTCAAATAATATTCTGGTTGCGGGAGTAGGATTTGAACCTACGACCTTCAGGTTATGAGCGCTGTCGAAACTTCTACTAACTAGTTCTTTTTATTACGCTATTACGCGCATTTCTGCCGCGTGTGCTTGACTGTGAGACCATGTTGCGACTGTGTGTCCACGCAGGGTTACGCGAGAGTTCTCATCCTCTTGCTTACTATATGCTTACAGTAAGCACATCGGTGACCCTGCTGGTAACAGAAGGGAATGCTAGTATTAAATTGACCAAGAGCAAAATCGATCGATTTGAGGTGAAGCCGAAGGACTATTTTGTCTGGGACACCGAGCTTCCAGGTTTTGGAATTCGCGTCTTTCCTTCCGGCCGGAAGAAGTATGTACTGCAATATCGCCATGGCCGAACATCACGGCGAATGAGCATTGGCCGACATGGCGCAATCACGCTCGATCAGGCAAAAAAGCTCGCCATCCAAGCTCTGGCAAAAATTGGCCAAGACATCGACCCGCTTCAGGAGCGGAAAGACAGCAGAGAAGCACTAACGGTCAAGGAACTAGCTGACCGATTTGATGCCGAGCATATCGCTGTCCATTTGAAGGTGAGTACAGCCAAAGAATATCGGCGCAATCTGAAGCTGTTTATCCTGCCAGCAATCGGTATCATGCGGATCAATGATGTTACCAGGGCCGACGTGGCTAAGTTCCATCACGACTATCGCCACAAACCCTATCAGGCCAATCGCAATATCGAGATAATCTCGAAGATGTTCAATCTGGCTGAGTTATGGGGATTGAGGCCTGATGGCACCAACCCTCGCCGTCATATCAAGAAGTACCCAGAGAAGAAGCGGGAACGCTATTACTCGCAAGCCGAGCTGCAGGCGATGGGAAGAGTATTGCGGGAGATGGAAGAAGAAGGTCTTGAACTTCAGTCTGCAATCAATGCCGTCCGACTGCTTCTATTCACCGGTTGCCGCCTCAACGAGATCATGAAGCTTAAATGGGAATATGTAGATCTCGACAATGCTGCGCTTCATCTTCCAGACTCGAAAACTGGGGCTAAGACCGTCCACTTAGGCCAAGTAGCAGTAAACCTATTGCGCAATGTTGAACGGCTGCTCGGCAACGCATATGTCATCACCGGCAAAGTACCGGGCCAATGCCTGACAGATCTCCAGCCGTTTTGGCAGCGCGTGCGAGGAAGAGCTGGCCTTAAAGACGCGCGTATTCATGATCTGCGCCATACATTTGCATCAATCGCCGTCAGTAATGGCAAGAGCCTGCCAATGATCGGTAAGCTGCTTGGGCATACCCAAGTCCAAACAACAGCACGATATGCGCATCTCGCAGTCAGTCCAATCGTTGATGCAGCGAATGATGTAACTGCACTCATCGAAAAAGAACTCAGCGCGCAGTAAGCGGCCACTCCACTCCATCAATATCACTTTGCGCTTGAACTAAAGCGCCGTCTCGTCGAATGTCATCTCGCTCCTGAGAGATGCAGGAGCGGGGCTTAGAAACCTCTCTACTACAAACCGGTCACAGCATTACTGCGGCCGGATGGCGTTCACGTATGTCCAGCTGGCTTGCCAGTAAAGGTGTTCGCCCTGTGTAGTAGCAGGTTTCTAACATCCGGCTTTGGCCGTCGCCCCAACATCAACAAGGGGCGGCGTCTGAAGACAATTACCGCCCGAAACGAAAAGGCGGATCACATGTCAAAACTCAAATGGTGGCAATGGTGCTTGGTTATATTTATCGGGCTTCCATTTATCGGCGCTACAATCAGCGCGATCACTGGTGGTCAATCAATAGAAACGGAACGCGGCAAGAAATATGAGCCCGCGAATGCCGAGTTCAAGCTCATTGCCGGCGAAGGCATCTTTGCAATGACATTCAATCCCAAAGCGGATCCTGACAAGCTACCCGAGATTGCACGCAGGCACTGCGGAAGCCGCGACTTTTGCAATGTACTGGGTTGGACTGATCCAGCGTTCGCAGCCAAGGGATTTCCGATGACAGAACGGGAGACCAAATCAGTCAAATTTCAATACACGGTCAATCGGCACTCTGGGCTGGAACAGGAGCTGTGGGACTGCACAAAGTGGTCCAAACAAGACAATGACAAATGCCTTTGACCGTCCCCTTTGGGCGCAAAAGCGGGTATCGACGGGGCTAGTTCATTGACGCAACGTCATCAGGGAAAATTCA
>CAKZNA010000172.1 GCA_937129355.1 uncultured Sphingomonadales bacterium
AACAACTTGATGCCATTCGGTGCGTTCTTTTTGTTCACCCGACTGGCGATCTTTCCAGCTTTCCGAAGTTGCCACACGCAAATTGCAAAGACGCCCGCCATTTTGAAATGACTTTACTTCAGGGTCAGCGCCCAGATTTCCGACAATGATTACTTTGTTGACCGAGCCAGCCATTCTCTACCCCTTAAATGATGTGATTTGTTAAAATCAGCCTAGCCCGAAATAGACGGCAGTCCAATAGGTAATACCAGCCGCGACGTAAGCCAGCGCAAATAAATAGGTCACCATAAATATTGGCCATTTCCAGCCATTGGTTTCGCGCTTGGTAACGGCAATTGTGGAGACACATTGCGGCGCGAAAACGAACCAGGCGAGAAAGGCCAGCGCGGTGGCGAGCGACCATTTGCCAGCCAGCCTCTGCCCCAATGTTTGCGCGACCTCATCTTCATCGCCGCTATCGTCGATCGCATTTGCGGTGGCGAGTGCAGACACTGCCACTTCACGCGCTGCCATTGCCGGAATGAGCGCCAGCGCAATATCTTCATTGAAGCCAATCGGACGCACCGCAGGCTCTATCCCGCTGGCGATCCGCCCGGCAATTGAATATTCCGCCTGCGTCATATCGCTATCTTCCGGCACATTTGGAAAGCTGAGCAAGGCCCATAGAATGACGCTGGCGGCAAAAATGATTGTACCAGCACGGCGCAAGAATACCCAAGCCCGCTGCCAAAGGCCGAGCAGAATATCACGCAGACGCGGCATTTGAAAACGCGGCATTTCCAGCATGAAGCTGCTGCCGATACTCTTGGTAATGCCCTTGCGAATAAAGAGCGCAGCCAGCATCGCGCCCAATATACCGGACAGATATAAAACGAAAAGCACCAGCCCTTGTAGCCCGATACCCGGGCCCACCGATTGCGCAGGAATGAAGGCACCAATGATAACGGTATAAACGGGCAGCCGCGCGGCACAGGTCATTAGCGGCGCAACCAGTATAGTGGTCAGCCGTTCTTTCTGGTCCATAATGCTGCGCGTCGCCATGATGCCGGGAATGGCGCATGCGAAGGAGGAGAGCAGCGGAATAAAGCTATGCCCCGACAGGCCAACATGGGCCATCAACCGGTCCATCACGAAAGCGGCGCGGGTCATATAGCCGCTCGCTTCCAGAATGAGGATAAACAGAAAAAGGATGAGGATTTGCGGCAGGAAAACAACGACCGATCCTACGCCGGCGATCATGCCATCGACGATCAGCGATTGAAACAGACCTTCCGGAATTGCCGATGCGACGATACCGCCCAGCCACTCCATCGCGCCTTCGATCCAGCCGATAGGCGCATCTGACCATGCAAAGACCGCCTGAAACATCACAAAGAGCAGCCCGAATAAGATCAGCGGCCCCGCCAAAGGATGCAGGAGAATAGAATCAACGCGGCGGGTCCATTGCCGTCCAGCGGTTTCACTTATCAAAGCAGCCTTTGCGATTTGCCGCGCCCGCGCATTAATTACCTTGCGATCATCTGTAGGGGCTGCGGTTAACTCATGGTTTCCGCCCGCATTGGCCGAAAGCGCCGCCATCGCATCGCGCAATTCGTCCAGCCCGCGCTTTCGCACGGCAACCGTTTCGATCACAGGCACGCCGAGTTCCGCAGATAATTTTTCCGCGCTGATGGTAAGCCCGTCACGTTCGGCAAGGTCGATCATATTCAGCGCGACAACCACTGGCAGGCCAAGCGCAATCACCTCCAGCGTGAAGCGCAGATGATTGTCGAGATTGCCTGCATCCACGACAATAATCAGTGCATCCGGGCGGCGCTGCGCTTCCTGCTGGCCCAAGATGACATTGCGCGTGACCGTCTCGTCAAGGCTATCGGGCACCATGCTGTAAGCGCCGGGAAGATCGACCAGCTCGACAGGGCGGCCGTCATTCAGCGCCATCCGGCCCGATTTGCGTTCCACTGTTACACCGGGATAATTCGCGACCTTCTGGCGCGCGCCGGTCAGCGCATTGAACAGCGCCGTCTTGCCCGCATTGGGATTGCCGACAAGGGCGATGAGTGGCTGCGCGACCATCATGCCGCCTCTACCTCACAGATTATCGCAGCGGCAACCTTTCGCCGGACGGCTATCGTCATGCGCCCCACGCGGATGGCAAGCGGATCACGCCCCCAGAAAATACCACGATGCAGCGCTTCCACCTGCGCCCCTTCATCAATGCCGAGCGAGCGCAGGCGGTGGCCCTCGCTATCGGAAATCAGACTCCAGTCGATTGAGGCAATACGCCGCTTTTGGCGCAAAGGAAGCTGTTCGAGTTGCATTACCGCTCTTTGCAACCGATTCGCATTAACATCAAGGGGAGTTTGGGTTTAACGCGCAGGGTAACGTAAGCGCCCAATAAACCGCGAAAGGCTGGGCAAATTCTCGCGGCGGCCCTTCGCCTGTGCTTTCACCTTTTCAAACTGCATTACGTTATCGATCCGCCGTGCCAGAAATTCTCGCGTATCGGCATAATCTTCGCTCTCGTCATTCAGGAAAACCGCCAGCGTCGACGAATAGACCGCAGATAGAGTCATCCGTTTGGTATAATGGTTGAAATCCGTGGCCGTATCGCCCGCCAGCCGCCACATCACGTCCGCAGACCGCCACCCGATCCGCGCGGCACGCGGCAGATTTTGCGGCATTGCCACAATCGCAATCGCCCGGCGCTGGCCTTCTTTATCGGCAGCCGCAATATCAAGCCGCGCCTCGATCAGTGCCGTGATCCGTTCGCGAATCTTCATCTCGGTCAGTTTTTCCGCGGGCAGGTGACGCTCCATCTCGATATCGACGCTGGCAATCCAGGCATCAATCATATCCATCGCGAGTTTTTTGGAAGAGTAGCTCGCCTTAAAGGCCAGCCGCGCTATATCCGCATCAACACCGGTTTCATTTGCAGCCGCATCAATGGCCTTTTCGGTCCAACCATCAAAGGCGGCGTGACCAGCCAATAGCGGTGCCAATGCGCCGCGAATTTCATCTAGTGTGGGATCTTGAGGAAGAGTCGATGTCATAGAAATAATATAGAGACTTTAACCGGTCGGCGCAAATGCCGCCTCTAACAAAGCAGGTTGCAAATTGAAACTTCGATGGCCATGTGTGCAGACCAAGCCTTTTCGGCACTATGCCGACGGAATTTGAAAAGAGACCATCTATGCCATCCCCCACCCTGTTCGACCCCATCAAACTGGGTGCAATCGAGGCACCCAACCGGATATTGATGGCCCCGTTAACGCGCGCGCGCAGTGAATCGGTGCATGTGCCTGTTACCGATCTTAAGGCGGAATATTATGGTCAGCGCGCAGCCGCAGGCTTGATCATCGCCGAGGCAACGGGGATTAGCCAGGAAGGTACTGGTTGGCCAGCAGCACCGGGCATATGGTCAGAGGCGCAGGTGGAAGCATGGAAGCCTGTCACAGATGCCGTGCATGCAAAGGATGGTCGGATCATTTTGCAGCTTTGGCATATGGGCCGTCTTGTCCATCCCGATTTTCTGGGCGGCAAACCACCGGTTTCATCTTCAGCCACGACCGCGCCGGGCTATGCCCATACGCCGACGGGTAAGAAGGATTATACGGAAGCCCGCGCGCTGCCTGTGTCTGAAATACCCCGGCTACTCGGCGACTATGCCCATGCCGCGAAAAACGCGATGGCCGCTGGCTTTGATGGTGTGCAGATCCATTCGGCCAACGGCTATTTGATCGACCAGTTTCTGCGCGACAATTCCAACTTCCGCGATGATCAATATGGCGGATCAGTTGAAAATCGAACCCGCTTGCTTCGCGAAGTGGCGCAGGCGGTTGTTGATACTGTCGGTGCCGACCGCACATCCGTACGCCTATCGCCAAATGGTGAAACACAGGGCGTGGACGATAGCAATCCGGTCCCGCTATTCACTGCTGCTGCCAAAGATTTGCAGGATATCGGAATTTCTTTCCTTGAGCTGCGCGAAGTCAAAGCGTTTGGTAATTTTGGTCAAACCGATGTGCCGCGCGTTTCACCTGAAATCCGCAAGGTATTCACCAACCCGCTCGTACTCAATCAGGAATATACCCGCGAGAGTGCCGACGAGGATATGGCGTCGGGTCTTGCCGATGCAATCAGCTTTGGCCGGCCGTTTATTTCCAACCCTGATCTTGTTGAGCGGCTCCGTAACAATTCCGAAATTGCGCCGGATAATTTCAAGACATGGTATTCGGAAGGGCCGGAAGGATATACCGATTATCCGCGGCTTTCGGAAGCCACTGCAGCCTGATGCAGGATACTCCATCACCTTTGGGTGTTTGGGGCATTGCTATTCCGGCCGGGCTGTTCCTGCTGATCGTAATTTTCGAATGGCTGCGGCCTCGCCGCACCGCAACCGCTGACCGGACACATCGCTGGCCAACACATGCCGGCTTTTTCATTGCCAACGCGGTTACCGGTCAGATACTCGCTTTCCTCGTGGTCGTTCCGCTCGCCGCAAATTGGGCGCAGGAAAATGACTTCGGCCTGTTCAATCTTGTCGACCCGCCGGTATGGGCAACCGTCCTTCTGACCTTTATCCTGCTCGATTTCGCTGTGTGGTTCCAACATGTGTTGATGCATAAGATACCATTTCTATGGCGAATGCACCGTGTCCATCATAGCGACCGTCATCTTGACCTCACATCCGCACTTCGATTTCATCCAACCGAAATCATCGTCTCGACGCTGTATAAATCGGCATGGGTTGCCCTGCTTGGCGTTCCAGCCCTCATCGCGCTGGCATTTGAATTGTGGCTCAATGGCAACGCACTTTTCAACCATAGCAACATATGTTTGCCGCACTGGCTCGATCGGATTATCCGCCCTTTCGTCGTCACGCCCGACATGCATCTGGTGCATCACAGCACCGATAAGTCGGAGCAAGACACAAATTTCGGTTTTGCGCTGACCATCTGGGATCGCCTGTTCCGGCTCTACACCGCCGAGTCAAAAATGGGCAAGGATACGCAGGCGGTCGGCATCGCAGAAGCCCAAAACCGGCAACCAGCAAAATTCATCTGGAGCATGTTGCTGCCATTCCGTAACGTCAGCCGCTGACGCTATTCTGCGGGTCTTGACCTTTCGGGTTTCAAAGAGCAATCTTCGAAACGGGAGAGACAAGATGATAATTCGAAAGGCGCTTAGCGCTGTTTCACTGGCTGCAATGGCAGTCGCAGCCATACCTTCAGCATCAGCCGACGAAGCACCGCGCAGGCAGGCGCTTTTTGGCGACCTGCATATCCATACCCAATATAGCTTTGACGCTTACATCTTCGGCATTCGCCGCACGCCCGATGATGCCTACCGCTATGCGCGCGGCGAAACGCTACGCCATGCCGCTGGTTATGATATTCGCCTAAAAGGTGGCCCGCTCGATTTCTATGCCGTTAGCGATCACGCATCCTATCTCGGTGTGCTTCCGGCTATGGATGATGCATCCAGCCCGATGTCATCGATCAGCTTTGCCAAGGATATGTTCGGTACGTCGCAAGACTCAATCTTGAAAGCCTTTGGCAAAGTATTCCAGTCAGTCATCAGTGGTGAACCCATTCCCGAAATGGACAATCGCGACGTCGTGAAATCGGCATGGAAGGATATTCAGGGCGCCGCCGACCGTTATTATCAGCCCGGAAAATTCACCACCTTTGCCGGTTATGAATATACCGCGCAGCCCGAATATGGAAACCTGCATCGCGTGGTTTTGTTCAAAGGTATGCAGCGCCCTGATCTGCCATTTGGCGCGCTTGATTCGGTTAATCCCGAAGGGCTTTGGGATTGGCAGGACGAGCTGCGCGCCAAGGGCATCGACAGCGTTGCCATTCCGCATAATAGCAACGTGTCCAACGGGTTGATGTTTCAGAAAACAGATTTTGCGGGCAAAGCGATTACCGCCGAATATGCCGAACAGCGCATGCGCAATGAACCGATTGTCGAAATGAGCCAGGTGAAGGGCACTTCAGATACACACCCCGCGCTTTCGCCCAATGACGAATTTGCGGATTTTGAACTCTACCAAACGCTGCTCGGCACCAATATCAAAGGTAAACCTGACGGCAGCTATATTCGTCAGGCATTGCAGCGCGGATTGGAGATTGAAAAGAAAACCGGAAAGAACCCGTATAAATTTGGCCTGATCGGTTCTTCGGACAGCCACAATGCCGGTGGCCCGGTGGAAGAAGACCATTATTTCGGCAAAACCGGCCTGGTCGATGGCACGCCCGAAGTGCGCCGTGCCTATGTCGTGCCAGGCGAAGAAAAACTGCAAGGGTCGGGACAAACACCTTTCTATCAATGGAGCGCCGCCGGTCTTGCTGGCGTATGGGCAGAGCGCAACAACCGCGAGGATATTTTTGCAGCCTTCCGCCGCAAGGAAACCTTCGCCACTTCTGGCCCGCGTATAAAAGTCCGCCTGTTTGCAGGACATGGTTATCCATCGGATATTTTCGCGCGCAAGGATTTTTCCAGCCTCGCCTATGGGCGCGGTGTTCCGATGGGCGGCGACCTTTCGCTAGGCAAAAGGGGTGCGCCAACATTTCTTGCCCAAGCCATCAAAGATGCCAACAGTGCGGGCTTTGAAAGAATACAGATCATTCGCGGCTGGGCCGAAGGCAGCAAACTGAAAGAAGCGATTTATGACATCGCCTG
The DNA here is from genome assembly GCA_937129355.1 of uncultured Sphingomonadales bacterium. Lineage (GTDB taxonomy): Bacteria > Pseudomonadota > Alphaproteobacteria > Sphingomonadales > Sphingomonadaceae > Sphingorhabdus_B. Next base: position 6,688 of record CAKZNA010000172.1, read on the forward strand.
CGCATCGGGAAAGCCTGACCCCAAAACACATCGCTGCAAAGCGCGCCCTGCCAGCATCGATATCAAAAACTGCAAAATCGACCCGTCCGATGGCAAGGCTGAGTTTAACGTGAGCTGGCGTGACCCCGACTATAGGGCGGGCCGGCGAGCATTCTATTATCTGCGTGTAATCGAACGGCCGACATGCCGGTGGAGTACCTGGGAAACCAACCGGCTGGGCAAGAAGCTACGCAAAGGCATTCCAGCAACAATACAAGAACGCGGATGGAGTTCGCCCGTCTGGATCAAAGACTAACAGGAGAGAGACATGAGAAAATTTATCGGTGCTTCGGCAATGGCGCTGGCCGCAATGGCCCTTTCGTCCTGTGGTGAAAACGGAATCGGTGGCGGTTCTTCGGACAAGAAAGTCGAAAACACAGCTTACCCCGAAAAAGTATTCTGGGGTGACACCCATTTGCATACCGATGTCAGCATAGACGCATTTGGTTTTGGCAACCGGTTGGGCGCCGAAGACGCAATCCGTTTTGCGCAGGGTGAAAAGGTTACATCGAGCAAGGGCACCGAAGCGCAGCTTAAGCGCCCGCTCGACTTTCTGGTGATTTCCGATCATGCCGCCGCAATGGGAGCGACCAAGGCACTATTTAATGCCCCGCGCCTCGCCCTGCTAGGAGATAAATTCTTACTGCGCTGGTATGATATGATGCATGAGAGCGAGGAAGGTTCCTTGCGCGTTACCGCCGAGCTTATCGAAGGAGCTGCCAAAGGCACGCTTCCCGATTCACTGACCGATCCCGAAAGCCAAAAAGAGCGTATCGAAGGTCTTTGGACGGATCACGGCGCCCTTATGGACCGATATAATGCGCCGGGGAAATTCACCGCATTCATGGGCTATGAATATACGCCGATGGTCAATGGCGACAATCTCCACCGCGTAGTCATGTTCCGCGATGGTTCGGACAAGACCGATACCGTCATTCCATTCCCGTCATCCGCATCGCTTGATCCGGAAGATCTTTGGAACTGGATGGGGAAATATGAAAAGGATACGGGCGGTCAGGTTCTGGCCATGCCGCATAACAGCAATGTCTCCAACGGCCGCATGTTTGCGATGAGCAAATTTGACGGCAGTCCGATCGACCAAGCCTATATTGAAACCCGCGCTAAATATGAGCCTGTGGTCGAGATAACCCAGATCAAAGGCGATAGCGAAACGCACCCCTTCTTGTCCCCCAATGACGAATTTGCGGGATTTGGTGATGCCGGATGGGATAAATGCAACTTGAGCTGTAACGGCGAAATGGCACCCGAAAGCTATGCGGGCAGCTATGCGCGTGAAGCGCTAAAACGCGGGCTGGAGCTGGAAAAGAAATTTGGCGCTAACCCCTATAAATTTGGCGTGATTGGCTCGACAGACAGCCATACCTCGCTGGCGACAGCAGATGAGGATAATTTCTTCGGCAAACATCCGGCAGTTGAACCAGCCAACAAGAATCGCTCGTTACAACCGCAGAATCTAGGCACACGCGGCGACCGGATGGGCTGGCATTATCTGGCATCGGGTTATGCCGGTGTGTGGGCTACATCCAACACACGCGAGGCCATCTTTGATGCGTTTCAGCGGCGCGAAGTTTACGCCACAACGGGGCCGCGCATGAAAGTGCGCTTCTTTGGCGGCTTTGATTTTACGGCAGATGATACCGGCGATGGGATGGTTGCGGCAGGCTATGAAAAAGGCGTGCCGATGGGCGGCGACCTTACCGGTGACGGCAAGCCTCCAACATTCCTGGTTTCTGCATTGATGGATCCCGAAGGCGCAAACCTTGACCGCGTTCAAGTCGTCAAAGGCTGGGTCGATGCCGGCGGCAAATCTCAAGAGAAAGTCTATAATGTAGCTTGGTCAAACCCGGAAGAACGAAAAGCGGGCGCAGGCGGTAAGATTCCAAAGGTAGGAAATACGGTTGATCTTGCGAAAGCAAGCTATGAAAATAGCATTGGTGCGGTGCAGCTGGTCACATTCTGGCAGGACCCGGATTTCGATGCCGCACAAAATGCCTTCTATTATGTGCGCGTATTGGAAATTCCGACACCGACATGGCCGGTCTATGACGCATTGCGCTTTGGCATCACGCTGCCCGACAATGTCGTCAAAGTGCAGCAGGAACGCGCCTACAGCTCGCCAATATGGTATAAGGCAAAAGGCTAGTTTGCCGGACGGCTATGGTCCGGATCCGCAATTTCCATTAACCGCCGCATCGCAAGACGGGCAAGCCTCTCGCTTTCCTTTTTGCGGCGCGCTGGCGCGATAGGTTCATGCGGAGCTGGACGCATAATTTCGGCGTCATAGGCGTCGGCAATAATCAATCCGGTTTGCTTGGGTAGAAATGCCTCACCTTCCAATGGGCTAACATCAAAACCGGCTGGAACCGCCCAATAATAGCGGTCACAATATTCAAGATATTCGGTCCATTTCTGGTCACCGAGCAGGTCCGCACGCGAACATTTTATTTCGACAATGATAATCTCGCCTTTGGCATTGATTCCCATAAGGTCAGTGCGCCGATGGTTGCGAAGCGTAACTTCTGGCTGCACCACAATATCGTTGCGCAGAAACAGGCGGGAAACCCCGCGTGCTACTTCAGCGGCGCAAATTCTCGAATCATTTTCTACCGTCACATTCATGCACCGGCGTTAGAACGAAAAGAGAACGAATGCCACAAAATAAAGGCCCCAAAAAAGAGGCCCTTATTCTTCTAATCTGTCATTTCCGCGTTTAACGGTAGAATACGTGCAGTCCTACGCTACCCATGCGCTTCAAACGCCATTTTGGGTTCACATATTTAGCGTGGAAGAACAATGCGCCTTCCATCTTGCTTTTCCAAGCATCGGCCAGCGCGATCTGTGCAATCGCTTTCGCATTGCGCCATTGCTGATGACCTTTGTTGATCCGGGGCATACGGCCACCGCGAACAAAGGAAAACTGGCTTTTCTGGAAAACAACGCCGCAAAGGCTGTTGGGGAAGCGTTTGGACTTTGCGCGCGCCATTACAACACGTGCCACAGCCAGCTGTCCCGCCAGCGATTCGCTCTTCGATTCAAAGTAAACCGCGCCAGCAAGGCAGCTAGCCTGCTTGTCGAGCGATGCGCTTGAATCGGTAGCGCGAACAAGAGCGCGCAGCGATGCTGCATTTTTTGGAATTTCCGGAAGCGCTTCGGGTTCTGGATCAGGTTCAGGATAGGTTTGGACAAAATCGCCCGTACCTTCTGTAAAAACAACTTCACCCCGTTTTCCAACGCTAGGCGTCATATCTTCGCGCTTGGCCAATTTTAGAGCTTCCGCATCCGCAGAAAGCACATTTTCATCGACTTGAATCATATCAGCAGCAAAGGCTGTTTCGGCTTCCCCGTCTCCGGATGCAAAGCCAGGGCCCGCCCATATTGCGGTCGAGCCCAACGTAACAAGAATAGCCGCAAAAGAAGCAGCTTTAGTAATTTTAAACATCAAATATGCAGTTTATGCGGCCATGTCAGCCAGAAGGTAAAAAACTAAAACCTATCACCTTCTCTTTTTCATGTCCGACTTGCGTGTTTACCTGAGCACCCCATTTTTTTTGGCTCGTTTTGGCAACCTTCGCTTTCAGTCGCCGTCCATTTATTGTGCGCTGCAGCAAAGTCAACCCTAATCGGTCAAAATCTCGGCCAACCGTTTTTCATCTGGGACGTCCAGTTCAATCAGCCAGAGATCAGGGTCGCGATCGGTTCTTTTTTCCAGGCCCGCATTTATATCTTCTTCAGAAACGGCAGATTTCTGCGGAAAATTCTGCCATTCTGACGTTCCATCTAGCGTCGGAAACCGTTCATATATGGCGGGATCTTTGCCGCGAACGCGCGCCACAAGCAGGATTGCGCCCGAAACCGGATCACCTTTTTTAAGGACGGCAGCGAAGCCTCCAGCAATTTCGGTGAGCTTTATAAGGGAAGATATTTGAATCTTCGACGCAAGGCGCGGTTCAATCATGGCCTTTTTTCACCAAAATTTAGGGAAATCAGGCAGCATCCCGCTCTTCGTCATATGTCAGCAGCGCATATATGGCACCAAAATCGCCCGCCCCGCGCAGCTGTGCACAGCTGCTTTCGTCGCGGAACATGCGCGAAACCTCTGCCAATGCACGCAAATGGGCGGCCCCATCACCGGACGGCGAAATTAATGCAAAGACCAAATCAACATGGCCATCATCGATGGCTTCATAATCAATTGCTTTGGCCAGCCGAACGAATACGCCCAATGGCGCATCAATATCGTCATATTTGCAATGTGGTATGGCAGAACCGCCGCCGAAACCGGTTGCACCCAGCTTTTCGCGCTCTTCCAACCGGTCGAGCAACATCGCCGCGTCGAGCCCGTAGCTCTCGCTCGCCACTTTGGCGATTTCGGCCAATAACGACGATTTATTGTCGATTTTGCAGCCTGTAACCACTGCTCGTTCATTGAGCCTTGTTGAAATACGAATCATAACCCGAATCACTGCTACTTCCCCGGCTAGCCAAGGAGATTGCAGTCCCAAATATCTGTTTGTTAGTCTTTATTATCCACAAATAGGCCGAATTCTAGGATGTGGATTTTGGTTCAACCCATCCGATCGTGCCATCTTCGCGGCGGTAAACCATATTATGCACGCCAGTGCCAGTATTTTTGAAAAGCAGGGCGCTGGTGTTACGTAAATCCATTATCATAACCGCATCCGACACATCGGATTCAGGGATATCGGTCTTTAATTCAGCAACAATAGCTGGTGCATCCGGCGTTACTTCTTCCTCATCAGCCGCGTCCAGAACGGTATAAGCGGCTTCTTCCTGCTTTAAGGCATGTGCGGCCTGGCTATGCCGATCCTGAATTCTGCGCATATAACGGCGCAGCTGTTTCTCAACGCGGTCAGCCGCCTTATCAAAGGCCGCATGGGCATCTTGCGCTTCACCGCGGCCTTTCAGGACCAAGCCCTGCATAACATGCGCAACTATATCGCAGGTAAATCCGTCATGCGGCCCGCGTCCAAAGGTCGCATGGGCAGAAAGAGCCCGGGAAAAATATTTGTCAGCGATGGCCGAAAGACGGTCCTCGACATGGCCTTGCAATGCAGCGCCAGTTTCCACCTGATGCCCAGATACACGTATTTCCATAGCGATTCTCCTTTTTTGTTTTGCAAAGGCGTAGAAATTTTAGCTTCTGCGCCCATTATTCCAGATGGGTTTGTCAATATTTTCAAGGAAGGACGCATGCCGCGCCAATTCCTCTTCGCTTGCCGAATGTGGTCGTGCCTCGCGGAAAGGGCGGTCTTTGGCTGTTTTGCTTCCCAGTTCTGGTTCTGCCGTTTCGGACGCTTTATCGTCGGCGAGGCCAAGCCCGATCTGCCTGCCGCCGGTAAGCTCAATATATACATGGCATAGCAGCTCTGCATCGAGCAGCGCGCCATGCTTCACGCGGTGTGACCGGTCAATTCCGTAGCGCGTGCATAGCGCATCGAGCGACAATTTAGCGCCCGGATGCTTTACTCGCGCCAACGCCACCGTATCGATCATCCGGTCGAGCGAGAGCGGTTCGCGTGCGCAACGCTCCAGCTCGCGGTTGAGAAAGCCAAAGTCAAAGGCGGCATTATGCGCCACCAGCGGGCTGTCGCCCAGAAATTCGAGCAGCTCTTCCGCCTTGCCATCGAAAATCGGCTTGTCGGATAGAAATGTGTCGGACAGCCCATGCACTTGCTGCGCCGCGCTCGGCATCGCGCGCTTCGGATTATAATAACAATGATAGGTTTCGCCCGTCATCACCCGGTCGACCATTTCGATACAGCCAATCTCTACCATGCGGTCATCACCCTGATGATCAAAGCCGGTAGTTTCGGTATCAAAAATTATTTCACGCATTGGTTGCAATATTGGCCTATTTATCGCCTTCCGCAAGGGCCGAACGCAACTTGTTGACGAGTTTTTTTACTTGCGCGCGCGTTTCGGCCAGCGCCGCGCCCGTATCAATGACATAATCGGCACGTTTGCGCTTTTCTTCATCGGGCAATTGCAGCGCCAATATCGACTCGAAGCGCTCCTCGCTCATACCTTCGCGCGCCAAGACTCGTTCGCGCTGCACTTCCGCAGGTGCCGAAACAACAACCACGCTATCCACCATATCAGCCCCGCCCTTTTCAAAGAGCAGCGGAATATCAAACAGGATGATGTCGTCGCCGGCATGGTCGTCCAGAAATCTCATCCGCGATTCTGCTACGGCTGGATGAATAATCGATTCCAGTTTTGTCAGCCGTTCCCTATCGCCAAGGACAGCAGCACCCAATGCTTGCCTGTCCACGCCCTTTGCGCTTGTAGTTCCTGGAAACTCGGATTCTATTTCCGCAAGCAGCTTTCCTCCTGGACCTTGCAACTTATGCACCTCTGCATCAGCATCAAACAGAGCAATATCTTCAGCCACAAACATTTCGGCCACGGTGGATTTCCCCATGCCGATTGATCCGGTAAGGCCGATAATATGCGGGCGTTTTTGGGAAGGCTCCGTCATGCCAACAACCTTTCGCGCAACTCATCTTCGCAATCCTC
>CAKZNA010000173.1 GCA_937129355.1 uncultured Sphingomonadales bacterium
GCCATGTCCGCAACCCAGCTTACCGGCATTCCGACCTGGGCAACATTGGGCAATGAACGTTTCGGGATTGTGACCATTCCTGAAAGCGTGAAGCAGCTTTATCTTTTCGTGGATCACGACGCAGGCGGCGACCTTGCCGAAGCCAAGGCCCGTGAACATTTCCAGATGCCGGGCCGGTCCATTGTAGCGCGCAGGCCCGGCCGGCGCGGCGATGATTGGAATAATGAGTTGTTTCGAGCGATCGCAGCTTCCACCTAACCCGGTCCACCTGTGACCCAGAGGAAAGGGGGCCTTTTCCTGTTTATGCACGAGAAGGCCGTCTGAGGTCTGTCCGTGCCTAACGGAGGAAAGCCATCATGACTCTACAAAACGCACAGTTGCAACTTGACAACCCATCGGATCTGGCCAGCGGAATAGTAATCAAGGCCGCTCACGAAATAGCAGGTCGTCTGGCGACAAATTCTCAAGTCACACGAAACGAGATCAACGCTATTTTCAAGACCCTCACCAGAAGCAGCGATGCAGCAGGTGGCTGGTCAGTAAAAATGACCGGGTGCGCCATCGAGCTGGCTGAACTGCTATGGCTTCGCGATCATTCCGATATTGCGCTCAATTCCGACTTTGCTGAAGCTAACAGATGCTTCGTGGCCCTGGAGCAGGCGCTTCCGCCACAACATAACAGGCACGATGACCAGATTGCCCTCCAGCAATTCTCGACGCCAGCTCGGCTTGCGTGGGCGATGGCCTTGGCAGCGGGCATAAAGCCCGAAGATATCGTACTCGAGCCATCTGCGGGAACGGGAATCCTCACCATTTGGCCGCATCTTGTTGGCGCGAAGCTTATCCTCAATGAGATCGACGGCCTGCGCAGTGCGTGTCTACGCGAGTTGTTCCCGGGCGCTCCGACTTTCTCACACGATGGCGAGCTGATCGACGAGTTGCTTCCATCGCGCCACAATCCAAATCTTGTCCTTATGAACCCGCCATTTGCCCGTAGCGCCGAACGCGGGAAAGATGGTCGTTCAGCCCTGCGGCACTTGCGCTCCGCTTGGCGGCGTCTTGCGGCAGGCGACCGGCTTGTTGCGATCATGCCCGAAGGCTTTAGCGCGGCCGAATTTGCCAAAAACGAACCTGGATCATGTGCGCTTCGCTAGGATGCGCGTATCACGCGATCTTTTGCGCGCCGAGGAACGGGCATTACCGTGCGTCTGGTGGTATTAGACAAAATTGCTACCGCGCGATGCGTAGAGCCAATCGACATCGCCGATTTTGAAGGTTTGTACGACGCCTGCTGTGCTTTGCCCGAGCGCGCCGCCTCAAAATCCACTGCGCAAACTTCCAGGTCCTATGCAAAGCCACTCGCGCTGGTATCGAATAACCGTTCCAAACGCCCGGTCGCGCCAGTTCTAAAATCCTCACCAGACACGCAAATATCCGAAAAGCTCATCTTTGAAGTTCTCGGCGATGCGGCACCAACGCCGGAGCAAAAAGGCATTTATCTAGCCTACCGGCCAAGCCGGATAACAATCGAAAATGCTCCTGTTCACCCGACACCGCTGGTGGAATCGGTGGCGATGGGTTCTGTTGCTGCGCCGGTCCCGCAGCATCAGCCGGTGGTTCCAGCAGACTGGCGGGAGAAACAGCTACTTTCCGATGCCCAGTCCGAAACGCTCATTTATGCAGTGAATGCCTTCGCCCGCGATTTGTCCGGAACTTACAGGCCAATTAATGAAGGCTCCGGGCTGGAACCGTCGGAAGAGGGTTTTCGCTACCGTACGGGATTCTTTCTCGGAGACGGTACCGGCGCGGGCAAGGGCCGCGAGATTGCCAGCGTCATCATGGACAGATGGCTGCAGGGCCATTGCCGTCATATCTGGATTACCAAGAACGAGGCCTTGCTCGAGGATGCCCGCCGGGACTGGTCAGCCCTTGGCGGCCTGCCGCTTGATATCCAGTCACTTTCTGGCTGGAAGCTGGGAAAGCCGGTTTCGATGTCAGGAGGAATTTTGTTCGTCACTTATCCAACGCTGCGCTCGGGGAGGATGGATACGACTAGATTTGCTCAAATATTAGAATGGGCAGGGGAGGAATTTGACGGCGTCATCGCCTTTGATGAAGCACATGCAATGGCGAATGCACTGGGAGGAACGGGAAGCCGCGGCAAGATCAAGGGATCGGAACAGGGCATGGCAGGCCTGCGTCTCCAAAACCTTCTGCCCCGCGCGAGAATATTATATGCATCAGCTACTGGAGCTTCGGATATTGCCAATCTTGGTTATGCGGCCCGGCTTGGTCTTTGGGGTCCCGAAACCGCCTTTCCCAATTATGACAAGTTTCTGAGCGATAT
>CAKZNA010000174.1 GCA_937129355.1 uncultured Sphingomonadales bacterium
GCTATAATACAAATAGTTACGCGCCAACTTCGCTAGCGCATTTCAAACAGGTCAAAATCGATGGGTCTAACCCCAATCTGCCCTGCCCGATTTCCTCGCCGCAGGTCACGCAATATCCGTATTCGCCTTCTTCCATTAGCTGCAATGCGCGTTCAATTCGTTGCAGCTCTGCTTGGCGACGGCTCTTTTCTGCGAGCATCATCGATTGCTGCTGCATCGCATCCATCCGCGATAGGCGGCCGACCGATTGTTGATCCAGTTCCACTGGCGCGCGCCATTCCGCACTGTCTTCATCTTGCGATTGCAGGCTTTGCCGAAGCGCAGCCAACGCCCTTCCAAGCGCCTTAATCTGGTCGCTGGTCAGGCCGCCTGCCACCCGCGCCTCAATTCACCTTGGGAGCGAGGAAATCGAGAGCCGCCGCCGTCATTGCCTCGGTTCCCAGCGTGATCGATTCGCGCGGCGCGACTTTGAAGAATGGCGAGTGATGCGATGGTACTGGTTTGCCGCCCGCTTTCTCTGCATCAAAATCCGCCTGCGGGGTTCCGCCAACGGCAAAATAAACGCCGGGAACATCGGTATTGGGCGCCACGAAATAGGCAAAATCCTCTCCGCCCATGCCTTCACGCGGTTTATTGTCCAGAATGTCTTTACCGAAACGCTTTTCAAAAACCGCTACCACCCGCTTGGTCGCCGCTGCATCATTATAGACCGCGGGCGTATTTTCGTGGCTGACTTTGACTTCGGGCAGCTTGTCATCCGGGAGACCATTCATCCGGCCGACATTGGTCGCCACACGTTTGATGCCTTCTAGCAATTTCTTCCGCGTTTCCTCTTCATCGGACCGGACGGTCAGCTGCAGCACGGCCTTGTCGGAAATGATATTATGCTTCAGCCCGGCATGGAATGATCCAACGGTAATGACCGCTGGTTTCAGCGGTGCAACCTGGCGACTGACAATTGTTTGCAAGCCCATCACAATTTGCGAGCCCATCAATATCGGGTCCTTGCCGCGATGCGGGGATGCGCCATGCGCACCCACGCCATGGACAATGATATCGACGGTATCTACCGAACTATAGCTAATCCCCTCACCCAGCGCGAGCTTGCCCGTTGGCGTGTCAGCCGACACATGGAAAGCCATCGCGAGGTCCGGTTTCGGGAAACGGGTGTAAAGACCGTCATCCATCATCATCTTCGCGCCGCCGATACGTTCTTCGGCGGGCTGCGCGATCAATACAATCGTGCCTTGCCATTTATCCTTACGCGCCGAAAGCTGCCGCGCGGTTCCAATCAAAGACGTGATATGCACGTCATGGCCGCAAGCATGCATGACGGGTTTTTCCTGCCCATCGATGCTGACCTGCGTAGCCGTCGACTTATAGGCCAGCCCGCTATCTTCAACGAGCGGTAGCCCGTCCATATCGGCGCGTAGCATCAACGTCGGGCCGTCACCATTTTTCATGACCGCGACCACGCCCGTTCCGCCGACCTTCTCGGTCACTTTCCAACCGGCATCGCGCCATTCTTTTGCAATGATGCCGGCGGTTCGCGTTTCCTTGTAAGACAGCTCGGGGTTTTTGTGGAAATCGAGGAATATCTCGCCGAGCGATGCATCATAATCGGCAGAAATGGCCTTGCCCAAATCAGTATCCTGCGCGGCCGCTGGCTGAATCGCCAAACACTGAAGTGAAAGCGCTGCACCAATGGCGGCGGTTTTCGCGAATAACGTCATTTTTTATCCCCCGGAAAATTCAATTCTAGTTCGGTGATGATGCGTCGCTGCATTCACCTTTGTGGCTGCTTGTCAGGCTGGCCTTAATCGGAACCGTCCCGATCATCGGCAGACGCAGCGCAATATCCGCATCAAAGATATATGCATCCGGCGTAATCGGCCCCGAAAGGTCCATATCAATCGCGCCCACCGATGCCATCCGGCATGAAAGGGCAATAGTCGCTTTCCCGCTGACCACTTCAAAATGGCTATAGCGGCATTCTTGCGCATTTTTTACAAACAGATCGGCAGGCGGCGCCTTGGCCTCTTTGGCCGAAAGACAGCGTTCATGCGTTCCGTTTTTTTCGACGCGGGCAACCATCTTTTCTTTCCGGCCCGATGCGACACCCGGGACGGCGATCTCTTTGACCGTCAATTTCGATTCCCATAGGCCAGGCTTTAACGACGCCACCCGGCCTTTGGACATAGCAGCGGCAACCTCCGCCGCGCTTTCGCCGGCGACGCTATCTTCATCGTCGCTACCCGCAACCTTGCAGCCGGAAAGCAGAGGCAAGAAAGCAATCGCTGCCACGAAATATTTCATTCTCATTGGCCGGCTCTCGTCATTTGGGACAATCACCAATGCGATTTGCCGTAATCTGGCCCTTCATCGACATATCACCGCTCGGTGCGCCCGTGATTTTCTGTTCCATATTCATGGTATAGCCATCCGATTTAAAAGTGCCGTCCATAGTGGCAGCCATTTTTACACCGCCCGTGTTGCATGTCATGACCGCATTCATTTTGTTGCCAGAACGATCCAGCTTTTCCATTTTGCAACCGCTCTCGTCATTCTGGCCGAACATATCTGCACCCGGATTTTTCGCCTGCTCTTCGGTGATGCAGGTTTTCAGACCCTTCTTCGCCATCGATTCCATCAACATTGTGCGCATCTGTTCCGGCATGCCTGGAGCTTCCATTTCAGAGAAGGTGATTTTCACCTCATACTCTCCGGGCTGCATCTCGGTTCCGGCCATGGCTTCTTTCACCTCGCCAGCGCTTACTTTGCCGTCGCCGTCTTTGTCAGCATCACCGCCCGAAGAACAAGCCGCCAGCGCCAATGATGCCGCGCCAATCAATAGAATCTTTTTCATTTTCAACCCCTCATCTCCAATACTGCCGCATCATGTCGTTTACCTTTTGAAAAGGCAAGCAACCTTGCGACGAAAACTGCGAAAGCCGGGGTGACAAAGCGGATAGAAGTGATCATATAGAGAACATGGCTGGATTGGTAATTAGACGCGGGCTGGATGAACCCGAAACCGGTGAGGAGTTTACCCCGCATCGTCCAGAGCGCCCCGAAAAGGTCGAGGGCGGAAAGCCGTTTAAGCTGGTTTCCGAATATTCACCCGCAGGCGACCAACCAACCGCGATCAAAGAGCTCACCGAAACGGCGCTTGCTGGCGAAAAGAATCAGGTGCTTCTGGGCGTGACCGGTTCGGGCAAGACCTTCACGATGGCGAAGATGATAGAGGAGTTGCAGCGCCCCGCATTGGTGCTCGCGCCGAACAAAATTCTCGCGGCGCAGCTTTATGGCGAGTTCAAAAGCTTCTTCCCTGAAAATGCCGTCGAATATTTCGTCAGCTATTATGACTATTATCAGCCCGAAGCCTATGTCCCGCGCAGCGACACCTATATCGAGAAAGAATCCAGCGTTAACGAGGCGATAGACCGGATGCGCCATTCGGCTACGCGCTCTCTGCTCGAACGTGATGATGTCCTGATCGTGGCTTCGGTCAGCTGCATCTACGGTATCGGTTCGGTCGAGACATATTCGGCGATGATATTCGACCTGAAAAAAGGTCAAGCATTCGACCAGCGCGAATTGATCCGCAAGCTGGTCGCGCTCCAATATAAACGCAACGATCATGCCTTTGCGCGCGGCAATTTCCGTGTGCGCGGCGATAGCCTGGAACTCTTCCCGTCGCATCTGGAAGACATGGCGTGGCGCATTTCTTTCTTCGGTGATGAAGTGGAGGAGATTAGCGAATTTGATCCGTTGACGGGCAAGGCAGGGGCCAAGCTCGAGCAAGTGCGCGTCTATGCCAACAGCCACTATGTAACGCCCGGTCCGACCATGAAGCAGGCCGCCGATGCGATAAAATTTGAACTGGCGGAGCGGCTGAAGGAGCTTGAAGCAGAGGGCAAATTGCTCGAACATCAACGGCTCGAACAGCGTACGCATTTCGATCTGGAGATGATTGCTGCAACCGGAAGCTGTGCGGGTATCGAGAATTATTCGCGCTTTCTAACTGGACGCCTCCCCGGCGAACCGCCGCCAACGCTGTTTGAATATTTGCCTGAAAACGCGCTGCTCTTTGTCGATGAAAGCCACCAAACCGTGCCGCAGATAGGTGCGATGTCAAAGGGCGATCATCGCCGCAAGCTGACGCTCGCCGAACATGGATTCCGCCTGCCCAGCTGTATCGACAATCGGCCTTTGCGATTCAACGAATGGGACGTGATGCGGCCTCAGACAGTCTGCGTTTCTGCGACTCCAGGCCCGTGGGAAATGGAGCAAGCGGGCGGCGTTTTTGCTGAACAGATTATCCGGCCCACCGGCCTTATCGATCCGCCCGTCGAGATCAAACCCGTTGAGGATCAGGTGCAGGATTGCATCAATGAATGCCGGATGACAGCGGAAAAAGGCTACCGCACCCTCGTCACCACACTGACGAAACGCATGGCGGAAGACCTGACCGAATTTATGCATGAGGCGGGTTTGCGTGTCCGCTATATGCATAGCGATGTAGAGACGCTGGAACGTATCGAGCTGATCCGCGATTTGCGGCTCGGCGTCTATGATGTGCTGGTCGGTATCAACCTGCTGCGTGAAGGCCTCGATATCCCCGAATGCGGGTTGGTGGCGATCCTCGATGCCGACAAGGAAGGCTTCCTGCGCAGCGAGACTTCGCTTGTCCAAACCATTGGCCGCGCGGCACGCAATGTTGATGGCCGCGTGATCCTATATGCCGACCGGATGACGGGCAGTATGGAGCGCGCGATCAAGGAAACCGATCGACGCCGTGAAAAACAAGATGCCTATAACAAGGCCAACGGCATCACACCCGAAACCATCAAACGCGACATTGCCGATATCGTTGCCCATGCCGCCAGCAAGGATAGCGTCACCGTCGATACCGGCGATGAGGACCGCAACAACCTCGTCGGCCACAACCTGCGCAGCTATATCGAAGACCTAGAAAAACGCATGCGCGAAGCCGCCGCCGACCTCGAATTCGAAGAAGCCGGAAGAATCCGCGACGAAATCCGCAAACTGGAGGCGAATGAGCTGGGGTTACCGCACGATCAGCAGGTTGCAGCGCCGAAAGGTCGGAGCAGCGAAGGTAAACCGGGAACACGGAAGGGGAAGTATGGGCGGACGTCGCGGAAGTTTGGGAAGTGAGCGGCGAATTTTGGACCGCATGGTTCTCTACTCCGGTCTTCCGGCGCGCGGTCATCATCGCATTGATTGTCGGGACGGCTCTACTTGCGATTAATCAGGGTGATATAATCATGGCTGGCATTTGGCCGCCTTTCTGGAAAATTGCTCTGACCTATTTGGTGCCGTATCTTGTTTCGAGCTGGTCTGCAGCTTTGGCAGCTTCCGGTAGGGAATAGCAATGGTCAGTCGGTTTGACCCGATAGAAGTATCGCGTTAGTTATTCTCACCTTCAAACGAGAAAAGCCGTGGCCAGATACTCAAAAATCACCGTTGTAATATTGTTGGTTGTTGCCGCATTGACTACAGCACCATCTACCGCCTTTGCTTGCACCCCACAGCTATTGCCGCCGATGACCCCTAAAGAGAAAGCCGCATTTGAGCAGAGGCAAATTGACGATTTTCTTGCAAGGGCAAGGGACGCCAAAGCGATTGTTGAAATTCGCGCAGTCTCCAGTTCGGGCATTAACTACTCTTCTGCGTTGATTGAGGTTCGACGGGTTTTGGACGGGAAAGCGCGGAGGGGAAAGATTCTACGCCTAAAAACTGTTGGATCCTCTCTCTGCGGTGCGGGTGAGTTGCAACGCGGCGAGCGAGGGGTCATTTTTCTTACCAAAGGACGGCAGAGAACTTTCGATGGATTTCTCAATGATCGCCAAATCGAATTGCTCCGCTCGGAAGGCTTAGTCCCCTAACGACCCAATCAAATCACCAATCGTATCAAAGTCAGCTGCAGCCTTTTTGTGCTGCGCTTCGCTTTTCGCTTTGCGGTCAACATTTGAGAGCAAGCTGTTTGAAAGCTGGAATGTCTTGGCCGATACGCGGGCTGGCGCGCGCGATGCCACGCGGATTGCGCTGCGGCCGCTCCCTCTCGGTATTGGACTGAGCTTTGCTTTCTTTCCGATAAGTGCAACCAGCCGCTGTTTCATCTGACTATTTTTCAATTGCGTCTTGGGATAGATAAATCCGTTTAATGGCCGGCTCGTCCCCCCAAGCGCATTATTGGGCGTGTACCATACGCGCACCCGGCTCCAGTCGTTCTTTTCCGAAGCATCGACGACCTTCACGTTTTCCTCAACATGTCCGCGCCTGCCATTGATGCGCGACCAGTTGGCATGGTTGATCAGAATCGTGCGACGGTCGATAATTTTGCGTACTGCGCCGATGTGACCAAGGCGGCTGCTCCCATGCGGTTTGAACGATATGACCGCACCGACCTTTGGATGGCTGCCACGCTTGTAACGCCCCTTTGCCTGACCCCACCAAGTATGCGCATCGCCGCGTATTTCCACGCCCGTTAACGCGCGGGCATAAGGCACGCATTGCAGCCCTTCATTCAGGGCATGGCTAGCCGAAGGCATCGCGATGATCGCAAGGGCGAGAAGGACGGGAAAGCGCATGGTGAATTTCGAATAGCGCGCGAAGGCAAATACCACCCTAAGCGCTATGGTTAATGAAGCATTGACGCATGCCTATTCGACCAGCGCGCTGTGCTTTTCGACAGGCGGGCCTGCTGGCAATTGCCTCACTGGCAAAAGCGGAGCATTATCCTGATCAGATTTTCACAGGGAGAGCATCATCATGAACCGCAAGATTTCCGCGCTATGTGGCGCCGCATTATTGGCCGCATCATTTCCGGCCATCGCACAACAACCGACCGTGCCGGCGAAAAGCCCGCTGGAAACCGCATTGGCTTCGCCGGACCGCACCCGCGCTGAAATCGCGCAGGATGAAAGCCGCAAGCCAGCCGAAGTGCTGTCCTTCTTTGGATTAAAAGCGGGTGATCAGGCTGCTGAATTTCTGGCCGGCGGCGGATATTACGCGACGCTCATGGCATCGGTAGTCGGAAAAGACGGAAGCGTCGTTGCGCTTAACCCGCCCGCCTTTATGCAACGCCAACCATCGCTGGAGCGCTGGTCAGATGCGATGGAAGATCAACCGAATATAAGCCTCAAGCTGGGCAACTTCGCCGATTTCAAAGCAAAGGAAAACGCCTTCGATTTTGCGATGATGCATCTGGTCTATCACGATGTCTATTTTGAAAGCGAACGTTTCGGCATCACGCGAGCAGAGCCGGATGTATTTCTGACAGAGCTATTCAAGGGAATGAAACCCGGCGGCGTGGTGGCCGTAATCGATCATGTTGGCGAAGGCAAGGATACCCGCGCGCTGGTGGAAAAAACCCACCGGATTGACCCCGCTGTGGTAAAGGCTGACTTTGCCAGGGCAGGTTTCACGCTAGCAGCTGAAAGCAATATGCTGGCCAACGATACCGATGACGCTTCAAAAAACGTGTTTCATCCGGCAGTGCGCGGAAAGACCAACCGTTTCATGTATAAATTTGTGAAACCGGCGAGCTAACAACCGGCACAGAATTCTGGCGGTGCCTAATGCCCCATGGCGGCATGATCGGCATCGCCTGCGGCTGCTTCCGGCATTTCGATTTTGCGCGCTTTTAGCCACGCCTTCATCTGCGCGATCTCGGTTTTCTGCGCTTCGATAATCGCCTTTGCCAGCGCGCGGGTTTCGTCATCCTGTCCGTGTTTCAGGACAATTTCGGCCATATCGACCGCGCCCTCATGATGCGGAATCATGCCTTGCATGAATGCTATGTCCGCATCAGGATGAACATTGCGCATATTTTCATGCATCTTCACATTTACGGCTTCATAAGCTGATTGAGACTTTGTCTTAGGCTCATATGCCTGCTTCTCAGTGGAAGGCGCGCCGTCGCCAGGGTCGTCCTTTTTTGTGACGACATTGCACGCGGCAAGCAGCGTGAGCGGGAGCAGAAAAGCTATTTTCATTCCTAATTCCTCAAATCCGGCGGCGTTGCTTCGTCTTTCAACATTGCAATCGCCTCTTCAACAGGCATGATGCGCTGTCCCTGACTGCCGAGCGTACGGATGGCGACCGTGCCTTCTTCGGCTTCGCGCCCCCCGACGACCAGCAGATGTGGTACTTTAGCGAGGCTATGTTCGCGCACTTTAAAGTTGATTTTTTCGTTGCGCAGATCGGCCTCAACGCGGATGCCCGCGGCCTTCAATTTCGCTTCAACCTCGCCTGCATAGCCATCGGCTTCTGACGTAATAGTCGCAACCACCGCCTGAACGGGCGCGAGCCAGCAGGGCATGCGTCCGGCGAAATGTTCGATCAAAATACCAATGAAACGTTCATAGCTGCCAAAGATCGCGCGGTGCAGCATGACGGGACGATGCCGTCCGCCATCTTCGCCCACGTAACTCGCATCCAAACGCTCTGGCAAAACACGGTCACCCTGAATCGTACCGACCTGCCATGTCCGGCCGATTGCATCGGTTAGATGCCATTCGAGTTTGGGCGCATAAAAGGCACCTTCGCCGGGCAATTCTTCCCAGCCATAGTCGTCATTATCCATGCCTGCTTCAGCGACAGCATCGCGGAGTTCCTGTTCCGCCTTGTCCCAATCTTCTTCTGACCCGAAACGCTGTTCGGGACGCAAGGCGAGCTTCACGTGATAAGTGAAACCAAAATCCTGATAGACGCTATCGGCGAGCCTGCAGAAGGCGCGCACTTCATCGACCACTTGATCCTCGGTGCAGAAAATATGCGCGTCGTCCTGCGTAAATTGCCGGACGCGCATAAGCCCGTGGAGCGCGCCATGCGGCTCATTACGGTGACAGCAGCCCATTTCACCCAGCCGAACCGGCAGGTCGCGATAGCTTTTGATACCTTGTTTAAAGACCAGCACATGCGCCGGACAATTCATCGGCTTTATCGCCATCCAGTCGGCATCATCCGCTACCTTGGGCGCGACGGCTTCTTCTTCCGACTCTACATCGGGAACCATGTCCGGCACGGCAAACATATTCTCGGCATATTTCCCCCAATGGCCCGACTGTGTCCATTGGCGCACATCCATAAGCTGAGGCGTTTTAATTTCATTATAGCCCGCACCATCCATTTTGCGGCGCATATATGCCTCCAGCTCGCGCCAGATCATATAGCCCTTTGGATGCCAGAAAACGCTGCCCTGCGCTTCATGCTGCAAATGAAACAGGTCCATTTCCTGACCCAATTTGCGGTGATCGCGTTTGGCCGCTTCTTCCAGCATATGGAGATGCGCATTCAGCTGTTTCTTGTTCAGCCAGCCGGTACCGTAAATCCGCGTCAGCTGCGCGTTCTTCTGGTCACCGCGCCAATAGGCGCCAGCAACGCGGGTTAGTTTGAACGCTTTGGGGTCCAGCTTTCCGGTGGAGGCCAGATGCGGCCCGCGGCACATATCCATCCACGCGCCATCGCTGCCCGGCTCGCCCGACCAATAAACCGTCAACTCTTCACCATCCGGCAATTCAGCGGCCCATTCGGCCTTGAACGCCTCGCCCCCATCCTGCCAGCGTTTAATCAGATCGGCGCGGCTCCATGCCTCCCGGATTAGCGGCTTATCGGCACTGATAATCTCGCGCATCTTCTCTTCGATCGCGGGCAGATCATCCATCGAAAATGGCGCACGACTTTCCGGCGCCATCACATCGTAATAGAAACCATCATCGGTCGCCGGGCCAAAGGTAATCTGCGTGCCGGGCCAAAGCGCTTGCACGGCTTCGGCGAGCACATGGGCATAATCGTGGCGCGCCAGTTCCAACGCGTCGGCTTCGTCGCGCGAAGTGATCAAAGCCAGCTCGGTATCTGCCTCCAGCGGCCGCATAATATCACGCACTTCGCCATCAATCCGCGCGGCCAGCGCCGCCTTGGCAAGGCCGGGGCCAATTTCCGCCGCAATCTGCGCAGGTGTAGTGCCGCTCTCCACATCGCGGGAGGAGCCATCGGGAAGCGTAATTTTGATCATCTTTGTCATAGCCTAGCCCTAGGCCATAGGGCCGTTAACCTGTCAAGCTTAGGCGATTGCGGGCTACTGCTTCATACAAGTAACATAGACATAATGGAAAGCTTCCTTGACATATCAGCGAATCGTAAGTAAAGCTTCCTTTACAAATTTAGAAGGAAGCTTTTCATGAGTGGAAGTGAAGAACCGATAAAGGCCGATTACCGGCTAGCCGCATTTTGGGCGGTCCTATTTTTCGCCGGAATGTTCGGCTTTCCGATAGCGGGATATTCGCAAGGCTGGCCGCAAGGCATCATCTTTCTTGGCATGGGCTTTTCCATGTTCCTGCTATTTCCAATGGTGCGCGCCACCACAATGGCCGCCGCTCAGGTCAATGAAGCGACGCCGGCGATGGATGCCTATAATAAGCGCGTGCTCTTCTGGTCCTTTGCCTATCTCATCCTGTTTTTCGGCTCGCTATATGCCTACCAGACTTTCAAGCCCGGCGGCCCGGTGCTTATCCTGATCGCTTTGCTGCCCGCCATCCCCATACTCTGGACAATACAGGCTATCGGAAAATATCTGCGCGAAGAAGAGGATGAATATGTCCGCTCCCGCAAGATAGAGGCAGGCATATTCGCCACGGGGCTATTGCTGGCAATCGCAACCATCTGGGGCTTTCTTGACATATTCGCGCTGGTGCCGGGCATGCCCGGGTATATGGCGGTGCCGATATGGGCCATCGGCCTGGGCATCTTTCAGATCATCAGCCGGGTGCGCGGAACATGAAAAACCGTTTGAAAGTTCTCCGCGCCGAGCGGGACTGGTCGCAAAGCGATCTGGCCCAGCATCTCAGCATATCGCGCCAATCGGTGAATGCGATTGAAACGGGGAAATATGATCCCTCCCTCCCGCTCGCCTTCCGGATTGCCGATCTGTTTGAAATGAAGATCGAAGAAGTTTTTCTCAAGGAGCCAAAATCATGAAGAAATTTGCATCGCCCTCTCTGCTCGCCCTGATTGCAGCAACATCAATATTTGCCATTCCAACATCGGCAAACGCCCATGCTCCGCAAAATTGTGCGGTATCGGGTGAAATTAAACGCGTCGCCAGCGAAGGCCAATCGGACCGGATCACCGTCGAACTGGCGGGCAAAGAGGATGGCCCAGATGTGGTCCTGATCCCCGGCCTATCGACGCCGCGTGATGTCTGGGATGATACCGTGCGCAGCCTTGCCGGATGCTACCGCTTGCATCTGGTGCAGGTGCGCGGTTTCGGCGATGCGCCGGGCGCGAATGCCAAAGGACCAGTGTTGGAGCCTCTGGTTCACGTGGTGGCCGACTATATAGACGATATGATATTCGATGCGGGACGCGGCAAGCCACAGATTATCGGTCACAGCTTTGGCGGATTGACGGCGATGAAAGTTGGCCTTGCCATCCCTGAAAAAATCGGCGGTGTGATGGCCGTCGATAGCCTGCCCTTCTTTGGTGCCATGTTTGGTGCGACATCGGCAGAAGGCCAGGTTGAGCAGCAAGCCGGCGCGATGCGCAAAGGGATACAATCGGCAAAAGAGCCAGGGTTGGATGCCATGACCCTGAGCACCATGTCACGTTCCAAGGAAGGGCGGGCCAAAGTATTGGGATGGGTGAAACGAGGAAGCAATATCGTCGCCGGGCAGGTGCTATATGAAGTGATGACCGCAGATATTCGCGAAGATTTGAGGGCAAACAAGGTTCCGCTGACCATGTTATACCCCATCAACCCGGACAGCCCTTTCT
>CAKZNA010000175.1 GCA_937129355.1 uncultured Sphingomonadales bacterium
GATGGAAGACTCACTCTCAGGACATTGAAATGAAACACAGCGGGAACAAGTTGCTGCAGTGTACCCACTGGGGCGCTTCGCTTAACCCCCAGCGGTCTTGTGACCTATTCGTTCGTGCGCCACGAAGGTGCACATATCTAGCGGGGTGAAAGTCCCTGTCATGGCGTGTTAAGCTCTACGTCATGTATCGAGTGTTGGACCTCTTACGGAGTACCGCGGTGTGGTGCGAACAATAGAGGTTAAGCGTACACAGAGAATACCGCAGGCCGTAAGGGGAACCGCATTCCCCTAAAGCAATTCAGCTTCGTGAAAAGGTTTAGATGTGGTGGGCGACAGTTTTAACGTGCTGGAAGCCCTTAACGTCCATACCGCAAAAGAACGGTTGCTTTGGTAGAGCGATCTACTGGGGTTGAAATAAACACCGGAGCGTAAGGGATGGGCAGCCATCGGAGTCTAAGAGCATGGCATGTGGTAAGAGATATGTGGGCAACGTGGGAGGCCCTTGCACCTCCTCGGATGAACCGAGGTATGTGAAGAAACGAAATCGAATCGGAACATATGGACAAAAACATATATCCAAAAAATGCAGCAATCAGGGCGACAACGATCAAAGCGGCCAAAGCATAAGGACTGTCGATCGATGCCAAAAACCCAAGGCCGCCGGTGGATGCCATCCCGGCAGCGCCGCCGATTATCGTCTTGTCTTTTAAAAGATTTGGCTGATCGGGCTTTGCAAGATCCGGATCAATGTTTTCCGGCTGTGGTGTCGCTGTATGGGCCGCATTAAGCGCATCAAGAAAATTTTTGTGATATGTGGCAATCAAGCCCGCTTTATCGGTGCCGTTTACTATCCGGCGCGCGCCGATCGGATCATCAATGCTTTCGCTGAAATAATCATCCAGGCTTTTTCCGGTAAAATCCCCGCGCCCGGATAATCCGCGCGTCATGCCCTCAACAAGAATTCTTGAGCTGATATCTTTATCAAGGGCAAGATCTGGATTTTTTAAAAGGGGAACGCCAAGAATATTCGCCATCCGCATGTAATTATCTGCCCAGGTAAGCTGCACATGGCCGCGCCCGTAATAAACATGGCCATATTGCTCATGCAAAGGCTTTCCATTGCTTGTCGCGTCCGGCTTTCCGTATCTGCGATTTGCAATGATGCGCCGGGCTTGCGCGTCCGATTTGGCAAATCCCTCGCGAACCGGGATCATTTTTCCGCCTGTTTCATGGAATGCCGTTGCCAGGATATAGGCTACTTTCCGCAAATCATCGATTCCAGCGTGATTGCAGGCATCCAGGATGCATTCGATGCCGTCCACTTGTTCTTGCGTTAGCCTGCCGCCCAGGGGCGCTTTGCGGGCATAATTGAAAAATGTTTCTTTTACGATGCTGAACATGCATTTAATTTACCAGCAAATAGCAATTTATTCAAAAATTACTTTTGGCTCGACTTTGATCCGGCATTTTAAGCCATCAGGATCATCCGCCTGGATCTCGCATGGAAAGGAAAGGATAGTTGCGTATTTTTGATGATTGGCGCAGCTACTTAGGATTATCGTTGCCGTGATCAGAAACGCTTTTATAAAGCAGGGCGCGCTCAATGCTGATTGCAATTTTGTCGCCGCTTGCTGTTTGTGCATCCCCGATTCCCTTTAAAGCATCCGTATTTTTATCAACGGCTTTTGTCCATCTTTCATCGCTTTCGCGCATATGCTTAAAAACCAAACGCATAATGACGAAGATCAAAACGATTAATAATACCACAGCAGCGCCCAGGACGCTTTCTGTCAAAGTTATTGCTGCTGGCCCGGCTAGTTTTTCCATTTTCTCTACTTTGCATTTATGATCGTTTTGCAGGCGATAATCACGTGATATAAAACAAAAGGCGCGATCAACAATAAGCCAACGCGGCAAACGTAAGAAAGTTGCCAAAACCAATAAGGGGCATCCACAAAAGCGCCGATCCCCATTGCCAAAGTCGTCAAAGCAAGCAAAGCCTCAACCATAAATTTATTTTTTAAAGTTTGCGTAATATGATGCGATGTTTTCCACATCATCGATGCTGCAATCATATAAAAAATGATGTTTAAAATTGCCAGCACAATAGTCGCAAATCCAAAAACTTGGTATGCAGATACGCTTCCAAAGACAATTATTTCGTTAAGATCTGGCCAAATACTTTCCATCTTTTTCCCTTAATTTATTTTTTTAATTTAAGACGATTAGAATGAACGCAAAGCAGGCTGCTGAATATCCAAGGCCATCCCCGACAAATTCTATATAGAAATTACTGTCGCCCGGCAAGCGCCCTTTTGCATGACTGGCTATTTCGCGGCCAATGGGCTGAAAGATTGCGCCCAGGCATCCAACCGGAAATGTTGTGATAAAGCCTTTTGTGAATGCCCAAACCCATGAATATCCTTCATCGCCCAGGTGAAAATCAAAAAGACCGGCAAGCCAATCATTCCAGCCGCGCAAAGTGCTTTTCCGCCCATCCAGGTTATCGACTTTTCCATCGCCGTTGCTGTCTGTGGAATACCCCTCGTGGTTTAGGTAAGCCCAAGTTCCAGATTCTTTCCCAGAAAGGGAAATAAACGAAAGGGACATCCACGCAATGATGATAGGCAGGGCAGGGATGTTGATGCCAAATTTTAAAAGAATAAGATCCCATCCCCAAATCCCTATCGATCCGATCGACAGCGCAATTATCGCCTCCGGGATGCGATTTCCGAAAGGGATTTTCTGCTGCCAATCCTGGAATTTATTATCAAAAAAGCTGAATGAGTATCCGGCCTGGGAAGACCAAAAAGCGAACCAAATGAAAAGGGCAATGAAAATGATAAATAGCTGCATTTTTATTCTTTCCCTGGGTTTTTATCTATTTGTGCTGGCATATTTTTCTCATTAAATTTCTGGGTCTGTCCATCCTCGGGTGGCAATGTTTACTGTCCCCCCTGCTCCTGTAGCCCTTATGCCTATTTGCGACGATGTGTTCGTCTTGCAGATAAAAGTATCGCCCTGCTGATAAGCGCCGTTACCGCCGATATAGGTGTTTGCGTTGGTCAAGGATACGGCTGAATCGGATTGGTTCGCTAAATCCGTAACCAATATCCCATAGTTAGCGCTTGTTGGGCAGGTTAGTTGGATGCTTACTTCTGCGAATACAACCAAGCCCAGCGGCGCTGATATTGTTCTTGTGTCCCGCGAAGAGTGGCCTTGCGATGCGCCGGATAAATTAACTTGCATGGAATCAAATTGGAACTTATTCCCTGTTTGGCTAAACCCAATAATATTAGAGCTTCCATCTGTTAAAATTGATCCGATTCTTCTATGCGATGTTGCGGAATGGTCGGCGATAAGATTTGCTGCTGTAAGGGATGTGTCAAATCCGGCATCAACAGATCCGCCCACTTCAATCAAAAATACGTGATACCAAGTATTTGAAGAAAGCGAAAGGCTTGACGCAAGGCCGCCATTTCCTGTCCCGGCGGCCCATGATGCGTCTATGCGCTTTGTCATTGCCAAATCAAGATCTAAATATTTGCTGTTTTCGCTTTCGGCGGCCTGGCCAGGTGCAACAGTAATGTCGTGATTGGCATCTGCCGCATTTGATAATGTTAGACCCGAAATGTGATTTCGCGCTACGCTTGCCCCGAGCATTCCCCGCAACTCTTCTACGGTCAGATCCTCGGGCGCGCCCGATCCAGATGTGATCCGGCCTTTTATAGTTGCGTTTGGCATGTCTGCCAAATTTGAGTTCGGCGCTTTATCCAAAAAAGCCAATGCTCCAAGATCATCAAGATTTACGCCGGTATCAACCCAATTTGCCGCGCCATCCGCTGCATCAACGCAAAGCCATATGTCGCCGCTATAGAACCACTTTGATCCAGAGGAATAGCCGATGCTTTCATCATCATCGACTGTTGGCGCGGCGACCGCTTCATAGTTATTTTTGACGACCACATTTTTTAAATCAAAAAGAAATTTCCAATTTGCGCCATCGACCAAAGCATTTCCGAGGTTATCGTCTATCAGGGATATGAATAAATTCGATGATCCCGATTCTTTGACGATCGAATTTGTGAAATATTCTGTTTCGCTTGAATATTCGGGAATTCCTTCCTGGAAAAGGTAGGCGATTTGCGAAGTTTGAACAAAATTTATAGCCTGGCTTTCTTCAAGGGGCGGAAGCTTGTCGCCCGATATTGTCGCAGAATTCCATCCATTCTCCCAAGCTGGAAGAGATTGCAGGCTGTCAAGATCGTTTGACAAAACAAAAGTCCCTGCGCGCGCTGATCCGAACTGCCCGTTGTCAGATGAATTTCCGCCAAATATTTTTTGATGTTTTCTAGTAATTTTTGTCATGATTTAAAGCTTTATAATATAGTTACAAACGATTGTTGGCTGCACATTATTATGCGGCGCTCCTAGCCCAGAAGATTGCGTAGCGGGGAAGGGCGGAATGAGGGGGCGCACAATAGATGTATTTGTTCCGACAATATCAGCCGGACTTGCATTTGCGGCAAGGGAGTTTATTGATCGAAGATTTAGCGGCCCGCCGTGGGTGTGGGGGCCGTTTTCGTCTGCTGTATTTGAATGCGTTTCTTGGCCGCCTGAATTTCCCAGGGAATTCCCGCTTACGCCGTTTGTTTGCCCTGAAAGCCTCCCGGCGGGCGTTCCTCCCATGTTGCCCTTGCCTGCGCTTACGCGGTCGCGCTTATCGATCACAGAGATCGCGCAATTTGCAGCCCAATCGGCGGCGGCGGAAGATCCGCGACTTACAGGATCGCCATCACTATCAAACAGGGGTAAAAGAGAATTTGAATAGTCATTCCAAAAAGCTTTGAATAAATCTTCGCAGTCGTCGTTTGCGCGGTTGGTTGCATTGGATGATGCGTTTCCGATTGTTTTCCCATCGGCCCAGATCCATCCATCTTGCAGATTGGAAGTCCAGTGATCCTTTCCATCGCCGGTCGCGGGCTTGTAGGGATCAAGCTTTGCCGGGGTGACATACCTTTCATCATCTACGCCCGCCTTAACTTCTTCGGTTGTTGCGATTTCAGCGATGCCCTTTTGCGATTCGGTCGCGTCTTGAACTTGTGCCGTAAGGTCTTGCAAAAACTTCCAATTTGCATCGTCCTCCGCATCCGGCAGCGCGTTTCCAATGTTATTGTTTATTTTGCTTCCATATACTTCGTATGTTCCTGCCTTTTTTACAATCGAATTTGTGAAATATGTCGCGGATGCTGAATAGGCGGGAATTCCCTCTTGGAAAATGTATGCAATCTGGGATGTCGTCATGTAATGAAGGGCCTGAAACTCTTCAAGGGCGGGGAATTTTTTATCACTTAAAACCGCTTCGAGCCATCCTTCGGAAAAAGCCGCTTTCGATTGAATTGTGTCAAGATCGGAAGATAAGATTTTTGTGCTGTCTGCTGCGCTTCCAAAAACCCCGTTATTCGCCGCTTCGGCAGCGAAAATTTTCTGGTGTTTTCTTTCAATTCTTGCCATCTATCCCACCGTGATTTGATTGTATGTTAAAACTTTTCCCTCTTTTGTACCATATTCGCTGTAGCTAGTAAAACCTTGAGTATGCGGGGAGGATAAATTTGAATATGTAGAAAATCCATAAAATTTCCCGGAAACTTCCTTGATTAAACGCAAAAGAACGCCCATCGGGCGGGGTAAAATTTCTTTGGTTAGTGCCGCCAGAATAATCGCGGTCACATTTGAAGAAATAAAGTATGTCATTTCCATGCTGCCCTCGCTATCCGGGCGTATTTCATTTTCAAAAAATCTAAAAATGCCATCGTCTATTTCTTTGTGGGAGTGATTGATGTTGTTTTGAAGAATTTGAAGATTGATAACAACGCGATAATCATCATCAGAAAGGCGGTTTTCGACTGATACAATAGAATTGTAGTTTAATGTGCCGTTGTGCTGGAATTCTTCAAAATCATCGTAGTCGGTGAGGCCGAATTTATCATCATCTTGCGGATCTGTTTCGATGTAATCAGTAAACGCAAAATAATCAATCGGGTCATTTACAGAGAAAAATCTGTCAACGCCAGCATAAAGGCCGATAACGTCGAGCTGCTTTCCAACTGCAGTTTCAATATCATAAGCATCCCGAATGTCAAAAATAAGCCCGTTAGCAAAAATTTCTTGAATAATCAGCCGGATTGTGGCTCGCGCCTTTGGCTGATTATTGTATTGAATAATAAGAAGATTAACGTAGTAATCAAGAATCCCAGTTATTGTTTGTTGATCGGCCATTCTATACCACCGTGATCGTTATTCGGGAAACATCAAGCGTCCATTTGCCATCCAGGGAAGAAACATTCAGAAAATCATCCCAATCCGCGCCATTATCTGAAATCTCTACATTGATCGGAACGCCGCCGCCGCCTTGCTCGGCTATGCCTAAAACGGCAGCAGATGTCACAAGGGAGGTTTCTGCAAATTGGCCGATTGAATAAATCAAATTGTCCTCAATATACTGCTTGATAACAGCTTCATCAAAAACATAAAGCGGCGTAGTGCGCTGGATGTCAAATCTTATATAAAGATCCTCGGCGCTGGGCCGGTCAAACTTTGCTGTAAATAATCCACCGCTGGCCGTGATGATATTATCCTCAACATCCCCCTTCATATTGCTTCCATATGATTTGTTTTTATAAATTTCTTGCCCAATATCGGTTGAGGCGCCGCCCTCGACAATCAGCCAAGTTGAATGTGGCGGAAGGCCGTTAGCATCAGTTGCATTTGTGAAATTCTCATAAAGCTTTGCATCTGATACGCCATCAAGAGAAAGGACATCGCCCAACAGGCCATTCAGATACCCGCTTGATGCCAGGGCAACAGATCTTTGCCTGCGAACGCGCAACTGGGCATCGGATTCTTCGTCTTGCCCGATCGTGGTGGGCGCAGATGAATTATTGATGGCAGTTACGCCGAGAACGATCGTTACAGGATTTGTGATTGTGCCGATCGTTGTTTCAACGCGGCCATTATTCCGCGCGCGAAAGCTATGGCTTGTTGTTCCTGCTGTCAGGGTTGCGCTATCAATCAGGATAAATTCATTTCCTGCATCGTCCTGGACGGAATAGCCAGCGCCATCTGGATCATTGAAATTATCATCCAGCCCTTGCAAATTTACCGTCCTGTCAACGGTAAGATCGATATCTGTGATTGTATAATTTCCGCCATTTCTTTCGATATTATTTATAACAACGCGCTCGTCCAGCGTTCGGCCAAAAGCGCGGTCGGGATTGAACCCATTATTAACTTGAACAGCAAGCTCGCGAATATCAACGGCCATTTGCGTAACGATTCCGATGATTTGGCCATCCGGGCTGTTCTGGTCGATATTGATATCATCGCCATAAATATCGCGAAACCCTTGCTCAAGATCTGCGCGGATCTGCGTAGCTGTTTTTACTTGCAATCCATCTTGATCGATAATATCTGGCATTTTATGTCTCCACTGTCAGGCTGTCTTGAAATTCTTGGCTATAAATAGTATTGACCGCATAATTTGCTTGAAAATTGCGATTATTCAGAATGGTATCAAAAGATGTTAGCGCAGTCACGTTTTCGCTCTGCTGGATAACCCGGCGCAGATCCAATTCCAAAAGAGCGCGCTGCCCTTTGCTGCCTAATCTATTCACCCAATCGATGCCAGCCTTTTGATCGAAAAAGCAATCATTTACCCATGAAAGCAAGCGCGTCCTTACATTCAGGCCGATCGCCTGATCTTTTTTTGCGAAATCCTGGATTCCTTTTCCAAATTTCCAATCTCCATCGTCTGTCAAATTTCTAAAAATCATGATTTAGCTCCCTGAAATAACTATACCATCGACAACGGTTACAACATCAAAAGTCCCTGTTGCGCCATCGCCCGCATGGATTGACTTCCCGCTTTCCTGGATAATATTTGAATTAATTGTCCAATCACCATCGCCGCCGCCGGTTGTATCCCCATCGATTTGCAAATTCCCTTCAATGCGAACATTTCCAGATACGCGCATATCGCCATGATGGAAAAACAATTCTGCGATCGTGTCGATCAAATTGTCTTTCAAATCAATCTGGCTATTCCCCACTCCATGCGACAATCGTATGCCATTTTCCAAATAATTCGCGATTGAATTTGTGAGGGGGCGGATGCCAACGATTGCGATTCCATCTGAAAGATCATGCGCCCGGCTGCTTGTTGGCGTTTGGTCTGGGCCGCCGTACATCCATTCATCGATTTGGCGATCGTTAAAAAGAAGGATGCAGTTATCGCCCTTTACAATCGGCATGGAAAGGATATCAACGCCGCCAAATAAAACCATGACAGGGCATTCCAAAAGCAGCGGGTATTCTGTAATTGTGCGCGTCCCATCTTCCGCGACATCCCGCACCTGCTTCATGGCAATTTTAACAGTCGCGCGCTGGGTATCTTTATCGAAAGCCTGGATAACGCCGATTTGAACGGCATTCATTGAAACGCTCGCATCGCGCTTTGCCTCCTCAAGAACGGTTTGCAGATCCGGCGCTGGAATTGATTTGAGGTTTTTATTATTGGGCATCGACAGCAATCCTTTCAAAGATGGTGTTTCCAGTCCAAAGATCAAAGGTTGATCGGCAAGCGCCATTTACGGCCTCGGAAATAATCCCCTGATGCAGCAATCCTTGAACTTTGTATTGACCATTATATATCGGCATGATTTTTGATTCTAGATCCACAATTTGATCGATCGTGATCCTTGGCTCAAAAAGCGTTGTGATGTTAAGAAATCCATCATCGCGGCGCGGGCTTTCAAGCAAGCCGGAATCGATGTTGATCGCGGGAACTTCGCCATCGATCACCTCGTTATTTTTCAGGATAAAGATTTTGTTATTATCGATATGAACCTCATTGTTGCTGTATTTTTTCAGAAGGTCGTATGTATTCCCATTTAGCGTTACGGGCCGCTTAAAAACTTCGTCATAATTTCCAATCGCGCCGCGCTCAAGCGTAGGGAATTGCCCGGATAAGAATTGCATTACATCTTTCAGGCTTTTCCCGCCCTCGATTGTTTGGAAAGTTTTTGTTGTGCTTGCATCAAAGCTGCCATCTTTTGCCTCGATCCGGGTGATAACATTTGTGCCATCGCGGCTGCTGTTGGCCTCAAAAATGATGCCCTTAAACATAAGGGAAAGCGATCCATATCCGCCCTCCATTGTGATTGTGCGATCGCGGACGACATAACGATCCTGAAAGATCCGATCGCGCAGGGCGGGGCCTAGATTGTAAATATCCAGGGACATGTAATTTAGGGAGGACATAGTATTCCGCTTGATCCAAAATTGAACGGTCAGCGGCATTGAAACAATTATCGGCTCGCCTCCATCCTTGGGGTCAATCGTTATTCTATAGCTGCGGCCAAATTTTTCATTCATTCAAAGAGCCCCGCTTCAATTTCTTCAACATCGGCAGCGGTTAGCAAATAAAGATTTACGCGCTGCGTAGCAAAATCATCGATGAAATGCGGATCAATCCCATCATTGCTGTTGCAGGAAATGCCGAAAGGAATGATGTTTTTGTATCCGCGCAGGAGATTGGGCGAATTCACAATCGCGATTCCATTTGTTTTGAAATCATCATATGCGATGTCCATCATCCACATTTCTTGCGATGGCAAAAAGCGCAGGGTCATAATAATGCGCTGGCCGGGGTTGCCGGTTAAGAAAAAGCGCTGATATGCGATCGATTGGATTTTGTTCAGATATTTCATTGTAATAAGCTTTCGTCTATGCGGATATCCTCGCCATATTCCTCGATTAAATCATCCACGCTAATTCTTAAAGGCTGTGCAGGGCTGTTCATTCGTCCGATATTTGCTGCCCTTGCATCCACTTGGTTGCCATAGACATCCAGGCCCGGCATATTGCCCACCTGATTAAGATCTTGCGTCTGATAAAGGCTGCGCCCTTGGTTTAATTCTTCCGGCGTTCCGGCGCGGGTATTGTAAACGCTTTCATTTTGCTCAACATTCAAAATTGAGACTGTGCGGATCTGCTTTAAGACGATGGAAAAATCTGAAATATATTTGCTGTTTTCGGATTGAACGGCCAGGACGCTTTCGATCGCCATATTGTTTAGGAATTCAAAAGGGGTTTGCACAGAAACAAGGAATTTCCCTTCCTGCAAAGCTTTAAAATACATATACGCCTGCTGCTGGCGCGATGCCTGATTTCCCAAATTCTTGATGAAAGCCCAGTAATCCGTTGTTTTATTAACGGTTTCAAGCGTGACATTTCCTAGGGAAAAATCAGAAACTTTTTCTTCTTTGATAAAATCAATGGCCTGCGTTGCTGCGGTGGTAAGGGTTGGCAAATAGCTTGCAAGCGTTGTCAATTTTTGAACGACTTTCTGCACAAATGTATTTGATGCATCATCCTCGCGATAAACCAGCTCGCCGACATAGCTTTTCAACGTCAATTTTTTTGGCCGGATTGAAATATGATCTTGGATTGCGGAATTGTCTTCCAAATAATGATCTGTGATTTCACTGGTCAGATTGATGCTAGTTTCGCCCTCATTATCAAATACAAATCCGCCCAGCCCGAATGCATTCACCGGGGTTACAATGTATTGATTGACGCTATTTGCAAGAATATCGAGATTTGTCGCCATTAGTATCGCACCCCATTATTTTGCTCCGCCAGCGTAGAATCCAGCATTTGCTTTTGCCTCTGCATAATCAATTCCGTAAGGCTCATGCCATCTGCATTGCTTTGGATATTCCAAACATTATTCATGTTGGTTTGATTTTCCTGGATCATCTGCTGCGCTTGGCGCTCTTTGGAATTTGAAGGATTAAGCGTTCCATCATAAAAGCGCATCAAATCAGATTTTTTCAGGAAATCTTGCGGGACAGGGGTGTATCCCAGATCCTTTTTATTCTGAAAGCTTGGGCGCTTGCCGACAGGATAAACTCCTTTTGCATCGCCATTTCCAGCATCCTCAAGGGCTTTTTTCCAATTCGCAATCTTTGATCCCTCCTCCGACTCCATAAGGTTCAGCAGCCAAAGAATTGATTTCCCGGTATAGCTTTCAAGCCCGCGCAAGGCCCGGCCAATATCCCAGATCGCAGCAGCCAGGGCAACAAACGTGGCCGTAACTGGCGCAAAATACGCGACAAGGCCGCCTGCGATGATTTTCATTGCGCCCTGCCAATCATCATCAAGATCGTCCCACAGACCCCTTAAAGCGCCGCCAACAGCTTTCAAGGATTCATAAAAATCTTTCATGTAAGGGATGGCGATTTCGATGAATTCGATCAATTTGGGGGACATATCAGCGAAAAGCTCGTCTTTCCAAAGCTTGAAATCCCACTTGAATTTTGAAATGGCATCGCCCAGGCGCACCAATCTTTCCCGGCTTTCGGGATCAAGCATCTTTCCGCCGACCAGCTTGTCGAATTCTTTTCTGGTCAATTTGAGGGAATTCAGCATCCCAGGATCAAAGCCGATATCGCGCATCAAATTAACGGTTTGCGGCAATCCCCATTGATTTACATTATTGTCAAAGTTGGCGCGCAGCTGCTCCATAACTTCGCCGACATCCATTCCGCGAACATTATCGATGCCCAGCATTGAATAAGCGCCCACAGGGCCTTTGCCCATCGTGACATCAGCGATTGAGTTGGCCATTGCATGAAAGCTGGCTGTGACTTGATCCGCGCTTGTGGCGGCATTTGTGAGGGTGGCGCCGACTTGCCATCTTTGCAGCGCCTCGATTGAATTTCCTGTTTCTGTATTGAAATTCCGCATGGCGGTCGCAGCGGCAACCCCGCCAGATACAAAAGCGTTAATCGCATAAACCGTACCGGCTGCAACAGTAGATATTTTCAGGAAATCTTTGCCAAGGCCCGCGATATCGTCCTTGAATTCTTTCAGCTTATCATCATCGACATCAAAGCCCAGCGCGATAAAAAATTCTCCTAGCTGCATATCATGTTGCCTCCTTGTTTATCCTATCATACTCGCTTTCGTAATCGCTTTCAAAGGATTCAAAATGCAGGACTGAAAGGACGATATCAGTTGGCGCAGAAAGCACCTTTTGGGGATCTCCTTGAAAATAGCCAGATTTCGCCAGGCGGTTGGCAAAAAATAAGCATTCGTCGTCTATTCTGATTTTTGGCTTTTTTCTGCCTGCTTCGCCGCCAAATTCTCCTGAAACATTTTGATGATCGGCAAGAACTTTGAAAGCAGACTTTTGAAAAAAGGGCCGATGTTTACCTTTAAGCAAGCGGCCACAATATCATAATAATCCTCGCGCGCTTCTTCCGGTTCAAATGTTGCTCCTGTGATCTTTTCAGAATTGTATGTGCAGCGCAGCAGGCAATCCATCAAAGCGTTATTAACAGCCTCGCTGCTATCAAGCAAAGCCATGATTTTGGCAATTCCTGCGATATCAAAATCTTGCTTTTTAATGTCCTTGGATGGATCGAAATCAAATGAAAAATCGCT
Organism: uncultured Sphingomonadales bacterium; assembly: GCA_937129355.1. Taxonomy (GTDB): domain Bacteria; phylum Pseudomonadota; class Alphaproteobacteria; order Sphingomonadales; family Sphingomonadaceae; genus Sphingorhabdus_B. Next base: position 12,508 of record CAKZNA010000175.1, read on the forward strand.
ATCAGCCAGCTCTTTGGCGATCGCTGATTTCAATTTCATAGAATCCTTAAAGGGGGCGATATTTATTTTTACTTTTGCTCCGGATGGCGCTTCAAATTCTGACATGGCATTTCTCCTTTTCATTGCTTGCAGATAGATCATAAAAAAAGCGCCGGAATAAAGCTAGGAATACTTTATTCGCAGCGCTTTTTGATAGGGGGGCAGGGCATTGCATTTTTACTGATTACTGGATGCTCCGGCGGGCATTCGCAAAGGTCATGTTATAGATGGCAACGCCTTGCGCGGTATCGCCAGATGTATTTTCTTTTCCATCGACCCGGCGAACAATAACACCGCCAAGCAATGTATAAACATCGCGCTTAACATTTCCTTGGCCATCGCCAAGCCTTTTGACAAATTCGCCCTCTGCAAGAACCGTGGAAACAAAATCAGCTTCCATTTGATCGATTTTTGATTGCAGCAATTCATCATCGGAAGATCCGCGAATTAGGCGGAGGATAAGATTGGCGTTATTGCCTTTTTCATCCTTGGCAAAAATGGTGTTTTTATTTTTACCAGTTTTCACCATGACCGCATCATTCGGAAAGCTAACAGATGAAACATCATCATCTGCAAAATCCGTTAAGACGCGATCGAAAAGGGTTAGCGTATCATCGGATGTAATTGTGAATGTTGACTTTTCCATTAGATTTTTCTCCTTAATCGTTGATTAGAACAATAACATCGCTGTGATGGATAGCGCCAGCGCGCTTGACAGCAATTTGAACAAGCGGGGCAATTCTTTGCTCGCGATCCGCTGCATTCTGCTGAACAATCGGCAAGCTGTAGATATAATATCCGCGATTCAGGATGTTATTTTTGAATGTTTCAGGGTCGCCAAAGGTTTCGCTTGATGTCCATGATCCGGCAGCCACGCAGCCATTGCGAATAAAGCGCTCAACAACGGTTGCATAAGCCGATTTCAGTCCATTCATGCCTTGCTCTGTTTGCGGCACTTTCGTATTTGTCTGGCGAAGGAAATTGAACCCCGCAGTTTCCAATGCAAATTTCAATGCGAGGTCTGAATAGGGGTTATCAAAGAAATCGTTTCCGCCTGTGGATAAAACAGAAGGAACGCCATCATATGAAACATAAAGATCCACACCGGCAGCTTCCGCCGCGACATAAAGCGTCTGACTGATCCCATTATCCGGCGTAATTGTCGCAAGCTGCTTCAAATTCATGGTCTGGCTTGTGAAAGATCCGCTGAAATTCACGCTGAATGCGCGCCCGGCGTATGCTGATTTCATCAAATTCGCATCTTCAATCCCATCTGTATAAAGCAAGATCCGCGTCTTTGTATTCCCTGATTGCTGGATTGTTGTTCCGATCCCGGCGATATCTTGGGTAGATGATACATGATGCAAGAACATCCGATCCTGCGCCTGGATGCCATCTGAAATCGTTTCGATCGCATCATCTTCCAGATCTACATTTGTGATTACGCCGACATAGCCAACGGCCCCGCCGGTGCGTTCGATCGCTTCAAGGATTGTTTCCCCGGATGAATTTGATCCAGCAGCGGCAGTTCCGCTTGCTGCGTCAAAATATCCAGCGCCATTCAATGCAGTTCCCGTTCCGGATGGCACAGCAGCCAGGGCAACGGATGATGATGTCCCGACTTTTTTGGATGTAAATTTTAATCCATCTGTGATCGCTTCAACTTTTGCGTCAACAATCTTTGCCTGAATGATGGCAGCAATATCGTCCCAATCTTCCGCATTTGTGAAATTAAGATTTGTTAAATCGCTGCTTTCGCCGTTTAAAGTAACGCGCAGATCGCCATTTGTGACCAGAAGGATATCAGCAAGATTTGCAGAAATATCGTCTGTGTTGAAATCGCCGGGCAGCGCAGAAACAGCGGCCTGCATTTTGATGATAACCAAGCGGCCTGTGCCGCTGCGGATATTTGGCGTTTGTGCGAAAATCGCGTTTGCCATCGCTGCTGTCTTGGATGATGATCCGAAATCGGCGGCAACTTGCGCGGCGCTAACGTAAATATCGAAATCATTCAGGCTGGCCGATGTTTCATTCGTCAAGATTGCCAGGGAATTGACATTCTTTTCTTGTAAGCCAGATGGCGTGTTTGTGATTGTCACATTAATAATATTTGTAATCGGAAGAATGCTCATTTTTTAATCCTCTGCTGTTATCTTGAACTCAAAAATACCATCATCTTCCCCGATTGTCTCGGCATCATCGACTCTGGTGGTGAAATCATCGTAGTAATCGCCGCCATCCGGGGTCAATATCTTTTCTTTTCTATACCACACAAAGCATGAAAATGACATAGAGAAGCGATTTAGCTGGCTGCCTCCCTCGGCGATGCTGGCGTTTACGAACGATTGGGGGAGGCGAAAGATCTTGAAGCTGTTTTCTTCTTGGCGCTGCTGCGAAAGGATGCTGCGAAGGGCTGCGATAACCTCCCAGCGGCGGGATCTTGCCAGATCTGATTTTGAAAGCACATCGATTTGAATATTTTCTTTAAGCTGCGCCTCGTTTATTTCGACTTGCTGCACAAGATCCGGATCTGGATCTGGCTGCGGTGTAACTCTTTCGATCATATGCGTCTTTGACGATATCGGCACAGAATCGACCATGCCGACCACAATATACAATTCATCATTCGCAGGGATCTTTCTGTTTTGATCGCGAACCCAGATGTTTTTTGCAGGATCAATTTCCATTTCCTGGGCGATAATATCGACAATAATTTGCTCGGCAGATTTAATCATGCGGTTTCCTGGTAATCTAAAATCAGATGATATTCTGAATAATTGTTCAGCGTATAATCCTTGACTGCCATTATTTTATATGTTTTGCCCGCATAAATCACGCGATCATTTGTGGCGAAAAGAATTGAGGCGCCCTCGATGTGCAAATCAAACCATTCCCAGGATCTTTGTCCATCTGGCTTCAATGCAATTTCTTCCGGGGATAGGGGCTGCCATGTGCCGGAAACGGTTAATGTTGATTTAATATCCTGCACCAATCCATCCGCGATCGTCTGCGTGATTTTATTCAGCGTCAATTTTTGCGTCCATCCAGAAAAGGCGGCGCTCATTTGCGGCATTCCTGAAAGCTGATTTATTTTTTTAGGCGGCATCGATGTTCTCCAATTCTACGGTTTTTCCGGCAAGTTTGTGTGTGCAATCATTCAGGAATTGAATTTTACCATCCTTTACAAAGCTGTGGCAAACGCCGCAAGGGAAGGGCCAAGGATCTCCATCATCATCAACGTAGTTGCAAGCTTTGCAATTTGGCGGCTGCGGCTGCCCAGGAACATAATGGCCGGTGCGCACAAGAATGCTCGGCGAAAATGTTGGCCTTTCCATGTCGCCGTTAAATTTCCAGCATGGCTTTCCTGATTTTGGATCTGTGTTCAGGCTATGCGTTTCTTCGCAGCCGGGGCAATTTATGTATGTAACGCCATTTTTGATCGCAACTTTTGCCATGCTTAAATCTCGCTTTTCTTCACAACATCGGATGATTGGGCGCGGCGCAATTCTGCTGTATCAATCAAGGGCCGGGATGATCCTTTTGCGCGCACAGTCGATGGATTAAGCGCTGGCCATTGGCCAAATCCGCCGGATGAAAAGGCATCTTGCACGATTTCCTCTGCTTTAAGCCCTAAAATCTCAAATACTTTGCGGTATTCGCCGTTTTCAAGGGCTTCTTTTGCAGATCCGCTGGAAAGAACCTTCAAAAGCTCTTTTTTCTTTAATTCAAGCGGCATTTTCAAGAAATCGCGGGGGGGAATGTTATTGGATAGGCTGCCCATGATATGAATAAGCGCAAGGTCGGCGTTTCCGATATCGCCATCCCGATTGTTCTTGCCCGCCAGAACGCCAACCCGGGTCACATAATCATTGCCCATTTCGCCAACAAGATCATCAAGTCCATCTAAATTCATGGTGATCTTTGTCTGTTTCATTATGGACTCGTTGCGCCTGCCACATGGCCAATATTTCCAACCAAATTCGGAAGGACAAGCGCCAAATATTTCAAGCCGTAAGGGGATTGTGTGAAAAATTGATAAATTGGATTGTCGAGATAAGCTTGCGGGATGCCATAGCTTTCAGAAACATTTCCAACGGATCTGGATGTCAAAGCGAAAACGCCTTTTCCAGCAAGGCCGCCGATCGATGCGCGGATGTCATTAACCAGATAATGCGCTGTCAAATAAAGATAGCCCAAAGTGATGTTTTCATCGGAAGAAAAAAGGGTTTGATTAAGGCCGATTTTGGCCTCGCTGAAAGCTTTTTCGATATCTTCATCAAGGATGTAATTGTCGATATCATCATCGGCTACAACGTCCCAGGCTGCCGCATCTGTGGGCAATGTTCCTGTCGTTCCGTTGGCCTTGCAATCGTAAAATAATTCGGTGGGAGAATAATAAACGCGCGATCCGGCGTTATAAAGTTTTGCATTGTCGTATTCGGGAAGGTATGGGAAATCGCGGCGGAAATGCGCTTTAAAGTCTGCAACTGTTATTGTGCTTAAATCCACCGCGATAGCCTTTCATTATTCAGTAGGCGTTTCATCGCCATCTTCATCATCGGCCTCGGCTTTGTCTGCTAATTCAGCAAGAACAGCCTTGGCAGCTTTAGGATCATGCTCTATTTCAGCAGCCTCAAGGAAAGCAACAATTTCCTTTTTGGTATGATCCATCCAACCTTTTTCTTCATCGCCATCTTCATCATCATCGCCATCAAATGCGGCGGATGCTTTTTCGATGTCCTGAACTTCATCCGGGTAAAGCGAAAGCAGGCGTTCTGCATCGTTTTCCTCGAACTTGCGAAGCTGGCCGGGATTGAATTCGACATCGCCAATGATGATTGTGCGCTTGCCGATATTTTGAAGTTTGATTTTGGTCTTTGACATGGTTAAGGCCTCCTTTGCCTTTTAGCTTGATTAAGCCCAATCGAAATACAAGATTTCTTTCGGACGGTATGTTTGAACGCCGGTGAACTGGCCATATCCAACATTTTGGAAATGGAAACCGTTGATCGTATTCTGGAGCGTATTGGTGTAATCCACAGGGATATCCAAGCGCAATGAATCTTCATCATAGTTCAAAAGAACATAACGGTTTTTGTTAAGGCCGCTGATCGCCGCATTGGTCGCCTTATCTGCATATGAGCAAGGCTTAACAGCGAAGTTTGGATTTTGCGTCATAAGGCGCATTGATTCCAAAAGACGCTCAAGGCGGGATTTCAAAGGATAGGTTTCATCAACAGATGTCGCCAAGCCATTGTAATCGGCTTCAGGGATGATGAAATGCGTTGGCATTGCTGTGCGAACCGCATTTGCGCGATAAGCCTCAAGCAAGCCTGCAAGAAACGCCTGAAATTCTGCCGCTGTCATGCTGCTGATTTTCTTTGTGATCAAAGTTGTATTTGATGTCACATTTGAAAGCGTTAGCAAGCCAGCAACATTTGTAAGATCCGGCGCACCCCAGAAAGCAATTTCCTGGATACCAAGATCCCAGTTACGCTTACGGGATTTTTCCTTGCTGGAAACGATGTCCCAATTCCCAGAACGCGAGGCCATCTGCATATCCATGAATGACCAGCTGATCGATTTCGCCCAGTTAATTACAGGCGTTGAAATCGCATCCACCGCGCTGTCAACTTCCGCCAGGCCGGAATGATTTGCGCCAGTATTCAGAATACCGCTATCGAAAGAATCGCCAACGCTGAAATCACGATACTTTGTAATCTCTGTCGCCCATGCGCCCTCGCCCACAACAACCGGCAGATAATCTGCAAATGGGATGGTGTAGAATTTCTGCTCCGTAACAGATTTCAAAAGCGCTGTAAGGCTTGTGATATCGATTTCATATCCCAAAGCATTGTTGCGCTCTGCGCCCGGAAGGGCATTTTTGATTTCGCGATCGAATTGGCCCTGCAAAGCTTTAGCGCGGAACGCTTCCTGCTTCGTCAAGCGAACTGGATCGCCCTTACTGTTTAAAATTTGCTGTCTCATTTTATTTTTCTCCAAATTTAAAGGGGTTGATTAAGCGGCGGGTGTTTCGCCAGGGGTTTGAATATAGACGCGGATAATATCGCCATCAGCGGCGGCCTTATCTAACGCCCAACCTACGATCGGATTTGTGCCAGCCGATGTGCGAACTTTATCGCCAGTGGCCTCGACCTCCACGCGCGCGCCGCGAGCAATAGCTGCCGCCGCTTCCATGAATTGAACGCTACCTGCGATGGCAACTTCCAATCGATCGCCTGCCGCGTATTCAGCATCCTTGATGTTGCGAACAGCAAAGCCAGTGGCCTCGGTTGCTTCAGCAGCAAGACTGATAAATTGTGGCAAAGATCCCGCAACATCCGCAATGCGAACGGCCTGGCCCGGAACAAGCGCTGCTGATTGGGTGCTTGCAACGATGCCGGAAATTACGCCGCCAGGATATTTGAGATCAAGATCCCCTTTCTCGGGGGTTTGTGAAAACTGATTTGGTGATTGTGTCATAGCTATAAGCCTTTCCTATTTGGTTTTGACGATTAGTTTGTGCCGTAACGAGATTTCCCGCGCTGCAATTTGTTTTGCGGGGTATCAAAGTTTTGAACAGCGGCGCGTTTGCGGTGCGCGTTCTTCAATTCCTTGAAATGCTTTTTGCCTTTTTTCTTGGCATTGGATTTTTCAGACTTTTCATCGTCCTCATTTTCCTTTTCATCATCATCGTTCTCGACTTCATCATCGTCATTCTGATTTTCGTCGTCGTCGTTTTCAACTTCATCATCGTCATTCTGATTTTCGTCGTCGTCGTTTTCAACTTCATCATCGTCCATGTTTTGATTTTCATCATCTTCATTTTCGATTTCGTCGTCGTCTTCATTCTGATTTTCATCATCATCGGAATTTTTGTTTTTTAATTCCTGATAGCGCTTGACGACCTCTTTCACTGAAAGCTTTTCGCCGCCAACATCGATGCGGGCGTTCATGTTTTGCTTTTCAGCCTTGCTTTCCAAAAGGGCATTTACCATTTCAGATACAGGCACTTCAACGGTTTTACCCGCTGCATTTTTGATTTCCACGAGCGTTTCATCATTGATTTCTGAAACCTCAACTTTCTTTCGATTAAACATTTTCATTGTAAAGCCTTTCTTTTTGCTTTTGCTGTTGCGGAGTTCATTTAGCTGCTCGCGGCTGCTTTCCTGATAAGATTTAAACTGATCCGGGGTCATAACGCAAGCATCCTCGTAACGGGGATTGGGGACAATCGCCAAATGGGTGAATTCTGCATCCACCAATTTTCGATCATATTCGCAGTTGTGCTTTGTGCCGCCAGGGCCAAATTCATCGGGAAGATAGGCGTTTGAAACGGCCCATCCTTTCGCGATCGCGGCATGGCCTTCATCGCTTACGATCATAATTTTTGACCAGGCCCAGCCATCAACTTCGTTGTAAAATGTTTCTGTGACAAATCCATCTGAATCGGCGATATCCAGCATTCTTTCATTTTGGGATCTTTCGTCATGCAGAACATAAACAGGCTTGCCGTTGAATGTCGGCAGCATCTTTTTCATCACATCGGTATCGACAAGGATCGTATCATCATCATATCCGCATAGGCCGGGATACATGTGGCGGGCATAATAAAACTTAGGGAATTGGCGCGCATTGGCCAATTCTTTCGCTTTTTTTATTTGACTTTGTGTGAAATCAGGCAAATCGTTTTCCTCATGTTGCCTGCAAATAGTATCGCAAAATTATTTATTTCACAAGCGCGGGGCTATTCGATCACAGGAATCGCAACGCAGCGGCATCCAAAATCCTCGCCAGGATGATTGCGCGCGCCAGTTTTCGTATTTGTAACCGGCGGCTCGTCCCAGGAAAATATCTGCCCTTCAAGCATCTTGTGGTCGTGCCTTTCGCGCTCGTCCATAGATCCAGACCAGCGATATCGATTTGATCCAATGGATTTGTATCTTGTTTCGCGGAATTTGCTCATCAAAAGGGATGTTTCCTGGCGGGCAAGGAATTTTGCTTTTCGCTTTGATACGCCGTAATTCTTCTGGATTTCTTTAATGATGGCAGAGGATCTGCGCCCGGCGAAAGCGTTTTCCTGGATCTTTTGGCGCAATTCAAGGATATTTTCCTGCGTCCATTCCTTGACATACTTATCAAGATTTTGACCCCATTCAGCGGCGATCATGCCTTTTTGCGCTTGGGTAAGCTTTGGCGCAAGGGATATCGATTTGATTGTTTTCTGATATGCCTCCTCCATTTCCTCGATCGTGCGATCATAGACATCCGGGATGCTGGAAATGGAATTTATTTCATCAAGATCCACGCTGTCGATCGATGCGATCAAGCGATCCTTTACGGCTGAATATCTTGCATCCGCATCCGCGCTGGCCATTGAAACGCCAGGCGGAAGAACGCCAGAATATGACCATGTTTTTGATTTTGGATTGAAGCGCGCGCCGATTTCGCGCAGCTGCTTTGATGTGCGGGCGTTAAAAGATCCTTTGAATAATCCGCTTTCAAAATAGATGCTGCCTTTGCGGATTGCGCTTTCAAGGGGATCTGCTGCATTGACAAGCTCTTTGATTTTGAGGCGCCACCCATCCAGGGGCTTTTCATGGATTTCAGGGCCAAGATGCAGCGGTCCATCATATGCGGGCAGGGCGGCCAGATCGATATCGCCGGGATTATATGAAATCGTGATGTGCGGATGGAAAGAATCGTAATCCCAGGATGCGGAATGCTTTTCGATAAGCTGCCGCCATCTGCTTTCAATGATGCTGGATTGGAAAAAAAGAACGGCAGCGCCATCATCGCCAAGATGCGCCATTTTGCGGCCCGCTTTGCTATCGATGAAAATGCAGCCAGATTTCTTTTCGATGCTTTTGCTGCATACGCCTGCGCGGGATCTGCAAATCGTGACATGAAGATCTTTGGCTGGCAGGCATGATTTGAAGCCATGCTTTTCCGCCCAGGCAATCAGATCCGCCGCATTCAGAACCTTGCGCTTGATGTAAAGCGGGGCTTTATCGCTGGAGTTTTCGATTTCTTTTTCTGGGACTTCAAGCGCCCGGATGATAGGGCGATACATGATTTCATAGAACAGCCGATTGATTTCCTTTTCGACCGCTTTGTAATATTTTTCTTTAAGGGGCAGGGGGGAAAGCTGCTGCATTATTCATCGACTTTCGCGCTATCTGCCACAAGAAATTGGCCATCCAAAGGCTCAAGGGCATCCTCGGATTCATCAACTTCAATCGGCAAAAGGTTTCCTTTGTTCACAGCCTCCGCCCATGATTGGCGGGTGATTGCGCCCATCTGATATGCGGATGTTGCGCGATTATATTGCTGATTTTTAACTTCCTCCTCGTCCTTGGAATTCAGAATGCGAAGGGATGGCCATTCGATCGTAAGATCCTCCGGCTGAAATCCGAAAAGCTTTTGGCAGCCGATCTGCAAAATATCAATCACATGAAATTTTGAATTTGCGCGAAACTCGCCATCGACCATCGAATTATAGTTTTCAATATCATCCTCGCCAGAATTAAAGCCAGCAGATGAAATTCCAAAAAGCTTGGTAACAGGCATCTTCAAATCAGCGGCGATTCCCTGGCGAATTTGGATAAGCATTTCAGAAAGGCCGGTAAACTGCATATTCTTTTGCTCATATTCATCGTCAACGTCCATGGTCAGCGCGTTATTATAATTCTTAATCATGTTCGCATGCTGGATGCGCTTGGATACGCCCTCCGTTCCCTGGGCATTTAGCAGGGCGGAATTAAAGCCTTTCATTTTGTAAACATCGACTTTGGCTTCATCCAGCAATTCAAAGACCACATCCTGATTTTTCAAATATTGATTGATCGATCGGACAAGGCGCTCAAGTTCGGACATTCCCCAACCGCGCAGGCGCGGGCGGATAAAGCTGGGCGGCTCTTTGCCCTTGATAATATAAACGCGGGATGGATGAACTTGGTGGCCGTAATAATCGTAATGATCGCCATCATCCAGGAAATCATCATCATTAAGATCCAATTCGCCCTCGATGTTCAGCCTGCTATGAAATAGCTCCCACATATCAACGGCGCGGAATTCGATCGGCGTATCTTCTTTGATGGCTTTCAGATCAAGCGGGGATGCCGGATCTTGATCTGTGATAATCATCACGCCGCCACCGCCATAAAGGCGCGCCCATTTGCAAGCCTGCGTTATCGCATGAATGACGTTGTTTCTTTCGCACCAAGTTTGAAGCTTTTCGATATCATCGCCATCAAGTTCCCCGGATTGAATTTCAACGCCTTTTCGGAATGCATCATCGACAGGCTGATCGACCAAAGTTTGAACAATGCCATGCTCGGCGTACATTTGGGATATAAGCTGGCGCTGATTTGAAATCATATACCAGCGATTATTCAGATACATTGTGTCGGATTGCGAAAGCTGCGATCCGTAGCCGCCGCTAGGAAAAAGCCCACCTTCATAAAGCGATCCGACAAGGCCGCCAAGGGAATTCATTGCTTCAACTTTTTCAGGGGTCTTTGCTTTTTTGGCCATTCTGCACATCCATTTTGCTGATTAATTCTTGCCAGATTGTAGCACCATAAAAGGGATGATGCCAAGCGATCCGAATTATCGGGCTTGATTCTGCGCCTGCATAAAGGCACAAACAGCGCTGCAATGACCTTTTTCCCCAGGCGGGGAATATGGTGCAAAGTCAAAAACCTCGCGGGTTTCAAGATTTCCGCAAACGGCATTCAATCCAGGGGATCTTCTTTGGATTTCGATTTCCTTTTGGATGCAGGCGGCCTTTGTCGGGACTTTCAGGGGAAGATCCTGCAAAGATGGCTGCTGCGATGTTCCGATCAATATGATTAAAACCCATTCAATCATTTTATCTAAACTCCAAAATTTCTTTTCTTTTGTGCGCCAGCCTGCATCCTTTTATAAATTGGACGGCCCGAGAATGTGAATTGAAAGGATTATCATCTTTGTATCGCTCAAGTTTGGGCAATAATTCTTCAAGTTCATCCGCCACCTTTAAACAATCCTCGGCATTTATTTCACCATCACAATCAGAATGACGCATGAAAATAGCCATGCCAGAATTTTCATCCATAAAGTCAGGAAAATAAACATACTTATCGTCCAGATTTGGATCATTGTGCGGGGGATAGCTGCCTCCCCATACTTTTGCAATATCCTTGCGAAATCTATTGAAAGCCGAGTAAGGGCCATGAAATGCATCGTGCGTTGTATCTAATCCCATTTGATTTTTTCCTTTCAACTCCAGACATAAATCATTGCCGCAAAAAATGCAACTTAAAGAACATCCAGGATGGAAACCTCGCCTTTGATATAGTCGGCCATCGCATAGCGCAGCGCATCGATGTAATGATTCCATTTATCAACGATGATCGGCAGGATCTCTTTCGTGTGCTTATCGACTTTGTAAGAATATTTGATGAATTCCTCGATGATTTTCGGGCAGCGGGGGTGAACATAGATATTGTTGAACGATCGCAGATATTCCACGCCATCCTCAACGCTGCCTTTCCATTTCGGCGCGCTTTCGCAATTAAAGCCATGATTTCGCAGATGGCTGTTAGTTTCTGGCCGGGCTGCATCGCCATAAATTTTCCATTGATCTGACTCCGGGACTTTTCGGAATAGGGCAGGCAATTCATCCAATTCCACGCCATGCCCGCCGACTTCGTAATCGATATAAAGATTTACTTCGCCGCGCTCATGCATGATAAAGCAGCGGATCAAAGCTGTTGGATCTTGGGCAAAGCCCCAATCCGCGCCATAGAAAAATCGGCTTTGGTACATTTCGCGCACCGGCGGCGTTATAAATTCTTTTTCTTGCCATTTTCCAAAGAATACAATCTGCTCCGCGCGCCCGACCGATTCCCCCATGTATTCGTGCTGATATGCCAGCGGATCGCGCAGCCTTAATCTTTCCGCATCTTTGAAAAATTGCTTTCCAAGCCATTCAGCGGGAACATCCAAATATGTTGAATGATGAACGTAGGCATCGGGATCGCTTTTGGCTTCATCGGATGCCGCATTGACCCAGGCTGCCGGATCATTTGGCGGGTTGAATGTTATGAATTCGATGAAAGCATCGCCGCCACGGCGCGTTGATTGGCGAACGGATCTGATTTCTTCCATGCCCGCGAATTCTTCCGCCTCCTCCCACCATAGGAATTTGAAATAGCCTTTTTTCAATTTGATGGATTTGATCTTCCGGGCATCATCCAGGCCGCCCATGATGATTTTCTGGCCGGTGGGCAAATATTCGATTTCTGTCGGGGAAACTTTATGATCGAAGCTGTTTTCCAGACCCAGGATCTCGATCGCCCAAAGCAGCATTTCAAGAACAGATTTGCGGACTGTGCCATCGACTTTCCGCAAGACCAGCGCATTCGCCTGATTATCCTCGACAATTCCTTTGATGATCTGGATGGCTGCAAATGATGATTTTGTAGATCCCCGACCGCCTTTCAGCCAAAAAGACGAGAAAGCGTTATCGCGAACCTTGCGATGAACATCATAAAATGAGGGGGCTATGCATTCGGAAAGATTAATCTGCATCTGGTATATCGTCCCGAATAACTGTCGGAAGGATATTGACCTCGGCGCGATCTTTCAGCTTTCCGAACAGGGTGTCTTGAACTTCGCGGATGGCTGCGACATCGCCTTTCATGGCTTTTTTGATTAGGGCGGCCATGATTGCCTTTTCGACTGAAATATTTTCCTCGCTGGGGTCAAGGGGATTGGCAATGAATTTTCCTTTGCTGTCGCGCAGCTTTAACTCAAGCAATTCGCGCAAAACAGTCGATCGATTTTTCACGCCTTTTTTATATCCGGCGGGGTTGCCTGATTGCCCTTTTTTCCAGGGCTTTTTGTTTTCCAGCAGATTGATCGTGCCTTGGTGGGTGATTTCAAGGCCATCGGCATCAAACCAGATCCCATCTTTTTTAAAGGGCCGAGGCGCGCTGCTATTCTTGCCCGCTTTCTCGGTTGGATGGCCCAGCGTCCCGGAATTACCATCCGCTTTCTGTGGCGCGGGATTCTCCTTTGCCTTTCCTGGGGTATTCGATTTCTTGATCGCTTTGCGCTTTGCAGCGGCGATTTTATCCTTTGCCGTTGATTTTGTTGATGTTTTTTTCTTATCTGTCATGTGATTTCCGTTGCATTTTTTGCGGCAATAATATTAACATGAGACATGGAAACGAAATTGTCAAAAGTTAAATCGAAATATCTATCAGGCGACTTTCGCGGCGCACTAAGACTGGCGGCGAAGTTTGCAGATTTGGGAGAGCAGCGGGATGCCATCCTGAAAGCGCATGAAAGCTATCATTCGCCTGATTTTTATCGTCAGCTTGGGAATGATATCGAGGCTTTGCAGGCCGCTGGATCGGCTGCACTCGCTGAACGCTATTCATGGCCATCGCCTGCCTCCGTTTCTTCCAATTCCGGGACATAGACTTTCACATCGCCGCAATATTCAGCAGCTTTTTTGCCATCGCCCTTCACAAATACCAGAACATTTTGATGCGTCTTGCCGATCTTGCGGGATGATGAAAATTGCTTGCCTGCGCGAATTGGCAGCGATCCGGCAGATGTGATCAAAATCATTTCGTTGTAATATTCAAGCCCGGCATCGCGGAAAGCCTGGATTGTATCGCCGACAAAATCATAATAATTCCCGGCTTTATCGCGCACCTCGCCGACAACAAAGCAGGCAAATCGATCATCTTTCAGCTGCGCGCATGATTTCTTGATTATATCGAAATAAGCATCGCGGAATTCTTCGTATCCAAGCGTTGAAAGATCTTTCGGATCATCGGAATAAACTTCCAAATCAGCGTAAGGCGGGCATGAAAAAATGAAATCGGCCTTGATATTTTTTGCAACTTTTGGGATGTCGCGGCTATCAGCGCAAACCCATGTCGGGGAATTTTCAGGGATGATCTTTTTCGCCTGATCTTGATTTGCATCGATTTGCTCCGGGCGCAGATCCACGCCGAAATAATTATGACCCAGGAATGCCGCCACAATGCCGCGCACAGATCCGCCAGCGAAAGGATCAAGGATCTGGGCCTGCTTTGGCGCAAACCATGTGTAGGCCAATTCACAAAGCACAGGATCAAAGATCGAGGTGCCGGATGCGCTGCTGATATTTCCTTCCATCCCAATCGCTATTTGGTTTTCAGTGCTCTACATCTATTACGACCAAGGCATAGCCATTGCGCCTTGGTTGAATATGCTGATGATTGTAGTGGGCGTTACCTTTGTGATCAATTCGCTTGATTCACTTACACGGCTGTACACAGAGAACATGAAGCTGACCGTGACAACAATGGGCTTTTCAAAATACGTGCTACTGCATTGGGCGGCAATGTTCACGCTGATCATGCTCTATCAATTTACGCCTCTGCAGATTGAATGGATCGGCTTGATCGTTATTGCTATTTATGCGGCGACGTTTACTTACGTAATTAAGCAAGGAGGAATAGCTGGGCTCGTAAATGCCAAAAAGATGGTGCGCTAAGAGCAAAAGTGAAACAAGAGCTAGAAATAACGAGATTCAGATAATGACCAACACAAATAATAATAACAATAGAAAGCAAAATATATTGATAGTAATGGCCGACCAGCTAACGGCCAAAGCGCTTGGTTGCTATGGCAATACCGAAGTAAAAAGCCCCAATATCGATAAGCTGGCTGAGGAGGGCGTTGTGTTCGATGCGGCCTACAGCAGCAGCCCACTCTGCACGCCGGCGCGATACGCGTTTATGACAGGGCAAAATATTTCGCGTTGCAAAGGTTATGACAATGCCGCGACCATGCCAACATTTGCGCACTACCTGCGGCTGATGGGCTACAAAACAAGCCTTGCCGGCAAAATGCACTTTGTGGGTCCTGATCAACTGCATGGCTTTGAAGAACGCCTTACCACCGACGTGTACCCAGCTGACTTTGGCTGGGTTCCTGACTGGACCAACGCTGACGATCGAATCGACCTTTGGTACCACAATATGTCGTCGGTGATTCAGGCGGGGCCATGCGTGCGCTCCAACCAGCTCGACTTCGACGATGACGGCATCGGCGACTTGTGTGACTACTTTGTAGAGTTCGATGCCCGGCCCAGTTCGGGCACCGAGTGCCAGGCCACGCCGGGCGGCCTGCCCGGCTCGTCGCTACCGATGCTGTTGTGTGTCCTGGCCTGTCTCGGGCGTCGCCGCGCCCAACGCTGAGCCATCCCTCATCTCGATCTGAGCTGACACAGCTCATCTGAAAGGACAGACATCATGACGAAGCACACCGCTTCAGCGGGACTGGTATGCCTGCTCATCGCGCTGCTCGCGGCGCCGGCGAGCGCGCAGGAGTTCAACAATGTCAGCTGCGGGCAGCAGCCCGCACCGGGCGCTGATCCGAACGCGGACAATGACGACGACGGCCTGGTCGATCATTGCGACGAGGACGACGACAACGTCCAACGCAACAAGTACGGCGAAGTCACCGGCGGCCCGAAGGTTGTCAAGCACCTCTTCGAAGAGATCGCCCCGGTCTACGCCGACCGCAACGGCGGCTACACCCGAATCATCCGCCTAGGCAAGCACCGCATCGGCGATGCCTCGGACCTCTGCGTCCTCCAGCTCGTGCGCGAAGAAGACACGGGCCCGCAGCTCGCCGGCAACCGCGCCCGCCGCGCGAAGGCCAACAAGCGCATGGAGTTTGCCGCCAAGCTCGCCAAAGGCAACAAGAAAGAAGCCAAGCCCGAAGCCGAAGCCGCCCCCGCAGAAGACGCCGGCGACGAAGCGAAGTCCGACGAGTAGTCTTGGCTTGAAGACAACACACTGACCGATGAGCGGGGCGACAAGAGTCGCCCCGCTTTTTTGTTTCATCTATGCTTGTCGTATGCGTATTCTTTTGACCAATGATGACGGGATCGAAGCGGCGGGGCTGCACGCGCTGTATCGCGCGGTGGCGGACTTGGGCGAGGTGCAGGTGGTCGCGCCGCTGAAGGTGCAGTCGGCGACGAGCCACGCAATCACGCTGCACCGGTTCATGGACGTGACGCCGTATAGCTGCGACCTATTCGAGGGGTTGGCGGTGGATGGCCGACCCGCGGACTGCGTGAAGCTGGCGGTGGCGGAGTTGTTGCCCACGCGCCCGGATTTGGTCTTGAGCGGGATCAACCACGGGGCGAACGTCGGGGTGAACGTCCACTACTCCGGCACAGTCGGCGCGGCGCGGGAAGGTGCGTTTATGGGGCTGCCATCGATCGCGCTGAGTCTGCACATCGGCGACTGGGACCACGACCACTGGGCCCGCGCGGCGAACCACGCCCGCCGCGCGATCGACGCGACGCTCGCGGCCGGCATCGCCCAAGGCACACTGGTCAACATCAACGTTCCTGTCCTCGACGGTGGCGCAGAACCCAAGGGCATGCGGGCCGTGCCGCTGAACACCTCGGCGATGAACGACCGCTACGACACCGACTCCCCAGAAGATGCTGGCTTTGAGCGTACCGCTCCGATGCGCTACCGCGCCCGCGACTCGATGGCGTTCTCCGATCGCGGCACAGGCACCGATGTCGATACCCTGTTCGACAAGTACATCACGCTGACGCCGCTGCATTTTGAGCAGACGGATACGGATGCGGTTGGACACCTTGCTGCTTGTCTTGACGCGAACGATACCAGCCGATGATCTTGCGGCGGTTTTCGCTCAAGCGATATTGGTAGACCATTAAACCGTAACGCGAGAGACACCGCGACCTAGATCCCGCCCCCGGCGTGGTGGGGGTCTTCGTCGTCTTCTTTGCGGTAGAGGTCGAGGTAAAACTCGAGGGTCTCTTTGCCCGGGGCCGGGCGGGTGCGGGTGTGTTGGAAACCGACGCGCTCGAAGAGGTCGACGGCGGCGTCTTTCTCGAAGCGGGTGTCCAGGCGGATCTTGAGGTAGCCGTGGTGCTTGCAGTGCGCGATGGCGGTCTCGAGGAGGATGGCAGCGATGCCCGTGCCCTGGTACTCCCCCTCGACGCGGAGGCGGCGGATCTCGGCGGTGTGTTCCTCGTCCGAGGCCACGCCGATCATCCCGAGGATAGTGCCCTCGTGTTCAGCGACCCAGAAGTGGTGGCGCTCGTCGTCGAAGTAGGCCTGCTGGATGTAGTCCAGGTCGGCCCCCGAATCGTTGGGCGCGATCTGACCGGCGAGGAGCCCGGCGTCGTACAGCTTGGCCACGGCGGGCTGGTCCGGCTCCAGGTAGGAGCGGACGCAGAGGCCATCGGGCGTATCGGCGGGCGGTTTGGTGGACATAAGGTGCGTTTCTCCCCCCGGAAGTGGACGTGCGGTGCCGATCCATCGGCGGCCGAGCGATCGTCTCACCCGAGCCACTCTATTTTAACACGGATCAGTCGACCCCGCCGGGCA
>CAKZNA010000176.1 GCA_937129355.1 uncultured Sphingomonadales bacterium
GCGAAGATTAGCGTCGATTCTGCCACCATGATGAATAAGGGCTTGGAGTTTATCGAGGCGCATCACCTGTTCCCCGTTGGCCTTGATAAGCTGGACATCCTCGTCCACCCGCAATCGGTGATCCATTCGATGGTGGAATATGCCGACTGCTCCACGCTGGCTCAGCTTGGCTCACCCGATATGAAAATCCCGATTGCGTCTGCGCTGGCATGGCCAGAGCGGATTGCGACCGATTGTGTGCCTTTGGATTTGGCGGGCATTGGCCAGCTTACTTTTGAAGCGCCCGATGAAGCTCGCTTTCCCGCCATCCGCCTTGCCCGTGATGCGGCGGCAGCGGGCGGCGCTAAGCCAGCCATTCTGAACGCTGCTAATGAAATTGCGGTTGCCGCATTTCTGCAAGGGAAGATCGGATTTCTTGATATTGCGGCACTGGTTGCTAAGGCTCTTGCGGAATATACGCCCGATGCGCCGGCTTCGCTGGATGACTTGTTCAGCATTGATGCAGCGGCGCGGCGCTATGCGAGCGAGAAAATTTGAGGAATAGACATAATGGGCGCTGAGTCCCCGAATATCTTTGTAACGCTTTTTGCTTTCATCCTGCTCATCGGCACGCTGGTCGTGGTGCATGAGCTTGGGCATTATCTGGTCGGGCGCTGGTTTGGCGTGAAGGCGGATAAATTCTCCATCGGTTTTGGACCGGAGATTTTTGCGCGGGTTGATAAACGCGGCACCAGATGGCGTATCGGCGCGCTGCCGCTGGGCGGCTATGTGCAATTTGCTGGTGATATGAACCCAGCCAGCCAGCCCGGTGATGGGCAGGGCGATATGAGCGACGAGCAATATTCGCATACATTCCAGTCAAAGGCGCTGTGGAAACGCGCGCTGATTGTCTTTGCCGGGCCAGCGGTGAATTTCATTCTGGCCGTACTGATCTTCATGGGTTTCTTGCTGTCATTCGGGCAGCCTTACACCCCGCCTGTTGCAGGGCAGATTGTCGAAGACAGCGCTGCAGAAAAGGCCGGTTTGCTTGCTGGCGACAAGGTGATTGCCTTTAACGGGTCGTCAATCGAGACGTTCGAGCAACTGGTGAACGAAGTGATCATGATTCCGGGTGAGCGGGCGACCATGTTGCTAGACCGGAATGGCCAACAGATTGAGAAACAAATCAATGTCGCCGAGCGGCTGGATGTCGATCGTTTCGGCAACCAATATCGCATCGGACAAATTGGTGTGGGCGCTGTAACGCCCGAACGCCGCGAGATCGGAATTATCGAATCACCGTGGGTGGCCATCAAACAAACGGGTGCTGTGTTGAGCCAACAGATGCAAGGCATCGGTCAAATCATTACCGGACGCCGTTCAGTGAAGGAGCTTGGCGGGCCGTTGAAAATCGCCAAAATTTCCGGTGAAGTTTGGACATTGGGAATACTCAGCTTCATTTCTCTGGCTGCACTCATCTCGATTAACTTAGGGTTCATCAACCTGCTGCCAATCCCCATGCTCGATGGTGGTCATCTCTTCCTTTATGCAATTGAGGCCGTGCGCAAGCGGCCGGCATCTCCGATGGTCCAGGAATGGGCTTTTCGCGCCGGCTTTGTCATGGTCATCGGTTTCATGCTGATGGTAACATTCAACGATCTCGATAGTTTCGGCCTGTTTGGCTAAAATTGCATCGATTGTTGGCTTGATTGCTGCGGCTGCATAGGGCAGGGACGCTTTCGTATATTGGGGCCGCATTTAGCGGAATGGAAAATCTTAGCTGGCCAGCGTCAGTGGGGGCGAATTAGCGGATCGGATTAGAATGAAAAAATACTCGCTTACATCCTGCCTTATGGGCACGTCGGCTCTTATTATGGCGTCTACATTGGCGACCGGTGTTGCCGTGGCGCAAGAAGCAACGGCAGGCGCGGCAGAAGCCGAAACAACAGTGCAAGCCCCCGTCGTTGATGTTATCCAGTCAATTACCGTTGTAGGAACACAGAGGCTAGAGCCTGATACGGTTCGTTCTTACATCCGTTTAAGGATTGGGCAGCCCTGGTCGCAGTCTAATGCTGACCAAGCTTTGAAAGACCTTTTTTCAACCGAGCTATTCGCTGATGTTGGTATCCGGAACAATAACGGTTCTGTGGTTATCGAAGTAAAAGAGAATCCTGTGGTTAACCGGATTATTCTGGAAGGCAATAAGCGGATCAAGAATGATAAAATTCTGCCGGAGATCAAGCTTTCAGCCCGGCAGATATTTTCGCGTTCAAAAGTGCGCGCAGATGTGGCACGCATTGTAGAGCTTTATAAACGCCAGGGCCGTTTTGCTGCGACGGTGGAACCTAAAATGGTTCAGCTCGACCAGAATCGCGTGGATATTGTCTTCGAAGTCAACGAAGGGCCAAAATCCAAAGTTCGCCAGATTAACATTATCGGCAATAACGTATTTTCGGACAATAAACTGCGCGCGGAAATGGTAACGAAGCAAGCGCGTTTTTTCCGGGTATTCAGTTCCGGTACGAGCTACGACCCTGACCGTCTTGCTTTTGACCAACAGAAACTCCGCCAATTTTATTTGACCGAAGGCTATGCCGATTTTCGCGTAGTTTCTGCCGTTGCTGAATTGACGCCTGACAAGCAGGATTTCATTATCACTTATGTTGTTGAAGAAGGGGATCGCTATAAATTTGGCGATGTCACTGTCGACAGCCAAATTCGTGACTTTAACTCCGAAGCGCTGACCAAAGGTCTTCGCATGAAGAAGGACGATTGGTATAATGCCAAGCAAGTAGAGGATACTGTTGAGCAGCTTTCAGAAAGCGCCGGTCTGTTCGGCTATGCGTTTGCGCAAGTAAATCCGCGGTTTGACCGGAGCAAAGAAGATCTGACGATGTCGATTCAGTTCGACATTGCGGAAAGCCCGCGTGTATTTGTCGAGCGTGTGGATATTAACGGCAACACCTACACTGTCGACAAAGTTATCCGCCGCGAATTCCGTTTGAACGAGGGCGATGCTTTTAACAGCTTCCAAGTGAAGCGTTCGGCTGACCGGATCAAATCGCTCGGCTATTTTCAGGATGATCTTGAAGTCGAGCAAGAACAAGGCAGCGCGCCGGACCGGATTGTGCTGACTACCAATGTTGAAGAAAAACCAACAGGCCAGCTTTCACTTTCGGCCGGTTTTTCCAGTATCGAGAATTTCATTTTCCAAGGCTCTATCACGCAGAGTAACTTCCGCGGCAAGGGACAGGAATTGCGGACGAATATTTCTTATTCGCGCTTCTCGAAGTCACTGGAGATTGGCTTTACAGAACCCTATCTGTTTGACAGGTCGATTTCGCTGTCGGGTGATTTGTTCCGCCGTGATTTGAACAGTTTCAACTTTTTGGGTAATGAACGCAATACCACTTACGAACAAGTAACAACCGGATTTCAAGTGCGTACCGGCGTCCCAATCAACGAATTTCTTTATTTTCAAGCGCGCTATAGCTTGAGCCTCGACGATGTTACGCTGGACGAGAACCTGTTTTTCTCTGATTTTGATCAGGATGGAATTTCAACCTGCGACCCTCTTATCGCTGGACGTTTCCTTTGCGATGCGATTGGTAAACGAACATCGTCCATTTTGGGATACACATTCCTGTATGATACGCGCGATAACCGTGTGCGGCCATCGCGTGGGCATACCGTGAGCTTCAGCCAGGATTTTGCCGGACTTGGTGGCAACGTCCGATATTTGCGGACGAGGGCGAATGCCAGCAAGCACTGGCGTCTGACCGACGGTGGGTTCATTTTCTCCTTATCTGCAGAAGGCGGCTATATTCGGTCGTTCCAGAACCGCGGATCGGCAGCACAAGGTATTGATGACATTCGTTTGACGGATCGCTTCTATCTCGGCGAACCGCAAATTCGCGGCTTTGATATTCGCGGCATCGGACCTCGCGTGCTGCGTTTCAACAATATTGATCTGACCGACCCGATGAATCCAATCATCAACCGTTCACGTGATAGAAATAGCGGCACAGTTGATGATTCTATCGGTGGACGTGCATATTATCTGGCGCGCGCGGAACTTGAAATTCCATTGGGTAGCGGCGCAAAAGAACTTGGACTGCGCCCATCGGCGTTTATCGATGTAGGCTCTGTTTTTGGTATCACAGCTCCAGGTCTTACAACATTGGCTGACTTTACCGACACGGACGGGAATGTGAAAAACCAGTGCTTTAGCGCAACAGGTATCGCATTCGCTACTGAAGGAACTGTTGTTGATCCGAATGATCCCAACTTAACAATCGGTTCCGGTCGGTTTGATCAATGCCTCGGGGCAGGGGTCACCCGCAATCTCCCGCCATTCCAGGAGGAATTCCTTGGCGATTCTTGGAAGCCGCGCGTTTCCGTGGGTATAGGCGTGAACTGGAACTCTCCCTTTGGTCCGTTCAGGATCGATATAGCCAGAGCCATTATTAAGAAGGCTGGCGATGACACGAAATTATTCACATTCAA
>CAKZNA010000177.1 GCA_937129355.1 uncultured Sphingomonadales bacterium
AACCGCTTGGGTTAGGTCTTCTGGCCGCTCGACAATCATTATCCGACCGACGCGATAGGCGAGATACATGAGGATGCAACTGGCGTAGAGCCCTAGATTGCTTGTTACCGAATCAATGCGAAAGGCAAATACCCCGCGTGACGCCAATGCGACGACGACGGTTATCGCGATCAAGCTAGCCAAGGACAAAATGATTTTGTCAGCGCGGGCTATTCTAGACAACATGGACACAAAGCCTCCCAAAACATGATCCAAAAAAGGATGCAAATATTCGAGTTTTACGTCTAGAAATGTTTGGTTAACGAAAAGTTATCGAAAGCAGATTTTGTACCCGTGAGGCATTGGGTTCGCGCGGAAATTTGAGCGCGAAGCGCTATTTTTTCTGCGCCGCGACCCAATCCTTCACTTGCGCTTCCAAAACATCTAGCGGAACCGCTCCTTGACCGATGACGGTGTCATGGAATGCGGGGAGGCTGAATTTATCGCCCAGTTCCTTTGTAGCAAAGGCGCGCAGTTCACGAATTTTCAATTCGCCCATCTTGTAAGCAAGTGCCTGTCCGGGCCAGCTAATATAGCGGTTAACTTCGGCTTCGATATTGGCTTCGGTCAGCGCTGTATTATCCGCCATGAAATCAACCGCGCGCTGTTTGCTCCACCCCTTGGAATGGATGCCAGTGTCGACGACCAACCGGCAAGCACGCCACATCTCGTATGACAAACGGCCCATATTTTTGGCGGGCGTATCATATAGCCCCATCTCGATGCCGAGCCGCTCTGAATATAATCCCCAACCTTCTACAAAAGCCGTGAAGAATGCCGCATTTTTCCGAAAGTCGGATAGTGGCAATTCCTGTTGCAAGGCGATTTGGTGATGATGGCCAGGTACGCCCTCATGGACACTAAGCGCTGGAATTTCCCAGAAAGGACGTTGGTCCAGTTTTGATGTGTTCACATAATAATACCCGGCGATCCCGATTTCTGGAGACCCTGGATTATAGTAAGCTGTTGTTGTGCCTTCCGCAGTTTCTTTCGGGATTTCCTTTATTCCATATGGCAGGCGGGGTAGGCGACCAAACAAGCTAGGCATTTTACCATCAATAATTTTGGTAACGCGTGCGACTTTTTCCATAAGCTCTTCGGGTGTTTTCGCGTAATATTTCGGGTCGGTGCGAAGATGCTCAATGAAGGCCTCGCGGCTTTCATATCCGGCTTCTTTGGCGACCTCGACCATTTCAGCGCGTATCCGCGCGACCTCGCTCAGGCCGATATTGTGGATTTCGTCGGCGCTCTTTTCCGTCGTTGTCATCTGGCGAATGCGGAAATCATAATATTTGTCACCACCGGGCTGTTCCGAAACTCCGGGCGCTTTTGCGCAGTTGGGCTTATAATTGGCGAGATACCATTTTTCATGCTTCTTCAGCGCCGGATTGATGAGTGCGCTGATCGTGGCGGCGGCTTGCAACGCCAACCCTTCAAATTCTTCCTTGTCCACGCCCAGCGGGATAGCCCGTTTATAGGGGGCGTAAAAACGGGATGCCTTTGCATCTTCGGTAATCAGGCCGCTGATGGATTTTTCATATCCCACCATCGCGTCGCATGGAAGCGTATAGCCGCCTGCTATGGCCTTGTCGGCAACGGCAATCGCATCGTCATTCACTTTGCCATATTGTTTCAGGCGGCGATTATAACTCTCGAAATCCGCCTTCTTTTTGAACGGCAGGTTGTTCGACATGCCGGCAAAGCTTTGATGCCACCCGGAACGGTTGGTAAAATTGACGACGCGCTGGCCATAACCGTTGGATTCGACGCTTTCGGAAAGGCTGCGTTTCAAAATCCCATGTTCAACACGTTCAGCAGGGGAAAGTTCTGCCGCATTGATTTTATTCAGACGCGCAAGAAATCCAGCGGCAGTTTTGGCCTGCCTGTCCTGACCCGCCAGCGTGTAGTCGCCCACTTCATTTGCATAATCATCAACCCCAAGGGAGCTGGCAAAGACAGGAGATTCTTTCAGAATGCTGGCCCAGACCTCATCAACAAGCGTTTTCAGGTCACCGCCTGCATCGGCTTGAGCTGGTACAGCAATTGCAATCGCGGCCGCTGCAAGCATAAGTTTGAAATCAAATTTTCTCATAGTCTCACTCCCCATGTGGCCAGTTCTTTACAGAAGGCGCGGTGCGGATGGCCAGAAAATTCTACGCGCTTTTCTGCGAAGAGCGGGAGCGCGACGACGAACTGCAAAAATTTGGTGAGCGATTTCTATTATTCCAGTTAGGAAAATTCGTCGCAATAGCTGTCAGCCAATTGACATTTCTGCGCGGCATGACGCATTGGATACTCAATTCAATCTTTATGCAGGAAAATTGAAAATGCAGAAAATGAAACACTGGACTCCAATTCTCGCTGCGACTGTTCTTGTAGGATGCACTGCCACAACAAATTATTACGGCAAGGATGCTGCTGCAGAAAGCGTTACGGCCAACGCTGCGCCGTCAATCGCGCCGGCAACCGCCCAAGATGCATTGCGGCCCTACTATCGCAGTCTGCAAAGGGTTATGCCGCAAGCTCCGAAGGGTGTTTCATTGGCTAGCGACACCGTCGTCTCGCGCATCGCATTCGGATCCTGCGTCAATGAAAATCGCGATATGGCATTCTGGGATGTCGTTGCGGCCCAAAAGCCGCAGGCCTTCCTATTCATCGGCGACAATGTGTATGGTGATACCGGAACAACCAACGCAGCGGAAATTCCGACGCTGGCGGCAAGCTACCGGAAACTTTCATCACGGCAGGAATTTGCGCGGTTCCGTTTGGCCATTCCAATGATGACGACATGGGATGACCATGATTATGGAGCCAATGATGCAGGCGGAAGTTTTGCATTTAAGGAGCGTGCGGAGCAGCTGTTTGAAAGTTATTGGGGGGCTAGTGATGAAGTGCGGTCTCGCCCGGGCGTCTATTCAAGCCGCATCGTGGGCCCCGAAGGAAAACGTGTGCAGTTTATCCTGCTCGACACGCGCTTCTTCCGCTCCGACCTTGCGCGTATTCCCTATCAGGCTGAACGTCCGCCGCTTGGATATTATATCCCGAACCATGATCCAGATGCGACGGTGCTAGGCGATGCGCAATGGAAATGGCTTGCGCAGGAGTTGAACAAACCAGCAGATTTGCGTTTTATTGTCTCATCGACGCAAGTGATTACGAGCGCGCATGGATATGAAAGCTGGTTCAATTTCCCAAAGGAGCGTGAGCGGTTTTATGGCCTGTTGGCGCAGAAGAATATCGAAAATGCAATTTTGCTAACGGGCGACCGCCACAGCGGCGGATTTTATCGCGATAGAGTTGAGGGATTAAGGCGGCCGCTAACCGAATTTACGTCGAGCTCGCTAAATTTCGCATTTGGTAATGGCGATAGTGGAAGCCGCGAACCGGATAAAAAACGGCTGGGTGGTTTTTGGTCGGTTCCGAATTTCGGGCAAATTGATATCGATTGGGCCACGCGCAAAGTATCGATGAGCCTGCGCAAGGATGATGCCAGCGTGATCGAAACTGAATCGGTTAATTTCTAATCCGCGCGATTCACTTCGGCAAAGTCGATTTTAACGATTTGCGACAACGCATCTGCTCGAATTGCGAGTGCATCGGCCAATTTCAGCCCTGATATTTCGAGCGAACCGCCTGCTATTCCAAATTCCAGTTCGGCAAGCCCGCGTAGCCTGGCAATCGGTCCTTGTTTAATTTCGACGCTTTGAATTTTCATCTGCGGCGCGATTGTGATTTGTGGCGACCACCAGCCTTGCCGGAAGTAAATCTGGTTTTTATCACGTGCATGTGATTTGTTTCGCCAATCAAGCCAGCCGAACATTCCGATAAGCAGCGGCACAACCAATGGCAAAGCCGAACGAATTCCGGCTCCCGCGAAGAAATAGAGGGAGGCAGTTCCTGCCAAAAAAAATGGCAAGATCATCAACCAGTGATCTAACCAATGGCGAAACTCCAGCTTCCGAAACGTTAACTCTTCAGTCGGCCCTGATATTTTCGCTTCTTTGGCAATTGGCCAGATTTCATCCGCCCGAGCCAGCGGCGCGACAACATGGCTCGCTTCTTCCTTACTATCTTGCGCCAAACTTACGAATTTCAACGCGTGCCAGCCAAACCGTTTCCGGATGAAACCCGTCTGCACAATTGCCGCCTGAACACGGTGAACAGGCATGACCACATCGGTTAGTGTTGTAAGGCCGCGCCGGCGCCTGAAACCTTTGGCGGTTCGATCAAGCCGGAAACCATATTCGCGAAGGAACGTGCGAATAAGGCCAGTGGCTATGCCAACAAAGATCAAGCTGATCAAAGCACCCAATGTTCCCAAAATACGCGCCGTCCAGCTTATTGTATCAAGGTCGATACCCTGAATGTCGACAATGCCGATCCACCCGCCAATGTCCCAAATATCGAACGGCATAAGAAACTCAAACTGCTGTGCAACGCCGAATAATACAGCGAAGATCACAAGCGAAAATTCGAACAGCCCGAGCGTCAGCACACGCTTGCCATCCATTGCGAAGATCGGCGAGCCTTCTGCGGGTGCAGTGTCAATTTCGGACGTCGCCGCTTCTGCGGTAACAACCTCAGCGCCTTCTTTTCGGTCACGAATAAGCTCGCGCAATCTCTCGCCTTCATCAACGGTGACGAAACTCAATTTCCCGTCATCGCCTTTGCCGCCGCCTGTTTCAAACTTGACCACGCCTAGTCCAAAAACACGTGCCAGCAACCCTTGTTCGATACTCACATCCTGTATGCGTTCAAATGGAATGGAGCGGGCATTCCGGTTTAATATACCGCTTTCGATGCGAATATCCTCATCGCCGATAATATAGCGAAACCGTGTCCATGCTAGCCAACGGAAGAACAGACTAAGGAATAATACAGCAGCAATTATCAGTATAATTATGCCAGTACCGAAATCGCTGCCACGGGTTCCGAAGATTGCAGCACCGATCGGGAGAATTAGCTGGGGTAGGCCAGCAATGAAACCGATCAATAGCCCGACAGGATGCAGCTTATGCTCCTCCTCCTCGATCATCACCTGGTCGTCAGTTTCGATCAAAGCGATTCCCGCCTGATATGTGACCTAATCTCTTCGCGCATGGCAATGGCATCTTCATGCAACAGGCCAGGAAGGCTAACCGTACTATTGTGGTTGCCTGCGGTGTGGACGGTGAGGGTCGCCAAATTATAGCGCCGCTGGATGGGTCCCTGATCGACATCAATATGTTGTATGCGACCAAAAGGAACGATCGTGTCCGAATGGAAAAGATAGCCGCGCACGATACGAATACGATCAGCCCCCATATCGAAACCACGAAAGTGATATCGGCGTAGCGGAAGGCGGTAGACTATAAAGATAGCCAATATCATCCAGGGGATGAATACCACACCCATCGGCAACGCGCGCTCGTCGCCAAGAGTTTGAGCAACTTCTGCAATCACAAAAGGTATCGCCAAGAGCAACATCCAGATGGACGCAACAATGCGGGTTACTTTAACATGATCTGGGTGAAGCTTTGTAAGCGCAGCGCTTTCTTCGGTATCTTCCATAATCCTGATATGGAAGCAGTGTGTTGCTTTGGCAAGACGGTTTAGCGGGCGAGCGCGGTTTCAGCTTCAGATATCAGCGCTGCGATAATCTCTGCAACGCTTTCTTCTGCTTTTACCATGCCAACCGATTGACCGGCCATAAGCGACCCATTTTCGACATCACCGTCAATCACCGCGCGGCGCAACGCGCCTGCCCAATAATGTTCAATCTCAAGCTGCGCTTCGCCCATATCAACCTCGCCAGCATCAAGCTTGTTGGCAACTTCGCGCTGTTTAGCAGTAAACTCTTCTGTGCCCTTGTTTTTGAGCGCGCGCACCGGAATGACGGGCAGGCGCGGGTCGATCTGTACGCTGGCAACCGCATCGCGTGCGTTGCCGCGCATGAAGGCCTTTTTGAAATCGGGGTGAGCAATGCTTTCATGCGCGCAGACAAAACGTGTGCCCAACTGAACACCGCTCGCGCCCATTTCCAGATAAGCTGCGATCATATCACCGGTGGCAATACCGCCAGCTACAAAGGTCGGAACCTGGTCTGCAACAATCGGCAAGATTTCCTGCGCGAGCACGGAGGTCGCAACCGGACCAATATGTCCGCCTGCTTCCATGCCCTCTATTACAAGCGCATCAACGCCGGACCGGATGAATTTCTTCGCCAGCGCCGTGGCAGGTGCAAAGCAGATTACCTTCGCACCCGTTTCCTTGATTGCCTCAAGGCTGCCTTTGGGCGGAAGCCCGCCTGCTAGCACAATATGGCCGACATTATGTTTGCCGCATGTCGCAATCAAATCCATCAGCTGTGGGTGCATGGTGATCAGGTTCACGCCAAATGGCTTGTCGGTTAGCTTCTTCGTTTCGGCAATTTCGGTGTCGAGCAATTCAGGCGTCATTGCCCCGCATGCAATCACACCAAAGCCGCCAGCGTTGCTGATTGCACTAACAAGGTTGCGCTCGGAAACCCAGCTCATCGCCCCGCACATTATTGCCGTTTCGCAGCCCAGAAAATCGGTGCCACGCCTCATCAAAGTTTCAAGATTGCTCATGGGAAGCGCACTAGCGGCTCAACGGCTTGGAGTGCAAGCGCAATTGCATTGAATCCGCGTGCAGGGGGGCATGATCGAATAGTGCGATCTATAAATCGATAAGATCAATCAGAAAATGCGTAATAATCGAATTGGTGGCAAGCTGATGGTGGTCTATATGACCAGTAACTCGATTGCGAGCTCACTTGATATTACCCCTTAACCGTTAAATGTCCGAGGAGACCCCCAATGAATGAGATGAGCAAATGTCCTTTTACCGGCGGCGGTGAAACCCGTTCCCTATTGGGTCGCACCAACCGTGATTGGTGGCCAGCGACGCTAAATACTGAAATACTCAACCAAGGCGGCGCGTCACCTGACCCAATGGGCGAAGATTTCAATTATGCTGAAGCTTTCAATACGCTCGATTATGATTCGTTGAAGGCTGACCTCACTTCGTTGATGACAGATAGTCAGGATTGGTGGCCGGCAGATTACGGTCATTATGGCCCGTTCTTTATCCGCATGACGTGGCATGCGGCGGGCACATATCGCACCGGTGATGGCCGCGGCGGCGGCGGAAGTGGCCAGCAACGTTTTGCTCCGCTCAATAGTTGGCCGGACAATGGAAACCTGGATAAAGCACGCCGCCTTCTGTGGCCTATCAAACAGAAATACGGCAAAACCATAAGCTGGGCTGATCTGTTTATCCTTGCTGGCAATGTTGCCATTGAATCTATGGGCGGCCCGGTATTTGGATTTGGCGGCGGGCGCAAAGATGTGTTTGAGCCTGAAACAACCTATTGGGGCACAGAAGCGGAATGGGTCGATACTGGCGCGGAAACACGCATTCAACCTGACAAGAAATGGGACCTAGAAAACCCGCTGGCAGCCATCCAGATGGGCTTGATCTATGTGAATCCAGAAGGTCCTGGCAGCAATCCTGATCCGTTGCTTTCTGCACGCGACATGCGCTCCACTTTTGAGCGGATGGCCATGAATGACGAAGAAACTGTCGCGCTCACTGCGGGCGGCCATGCCTTTGGTAAGGCACATGGAGCAGAGCAAGCCGATACCTTCGGGGATGCACCGGAAGGTGAAGCGCTTGAAAACCAGGCATTTGGCTGGCTGACCGATCAGTCAGAGATTGACGCGGGCAATATCACGACATCAGGTATCGAGGGGGCTTGGTCAAACAACCCTACCTCATGGAGCCATGACTATTTCCGGCTGCTCTTCAAATATGATTATGAGTTGGTGAAATCGCCTGCTGGTGCGCAGCAATGGCAACCAGTTAATCAGTCCGAAGAAGATATGGCGCCTGATGCACGTGACCCTGACAAAAAGGTCCCAACCATGATGACCACCGCCGATATGGCGCTGAAGATGGATCCGGAATATGCCAAGATTTCGAAACGCTTTCTTGAAAATCCGGAGCAGTTGGACGATGCCTTTGCGCGCGCATGGTTTAAACTATGCCACCGTGATATGGGACCAAAGGTCCGCTATCAGGGGCCAGAAGTACCAGCGGAGGATTTGATTTGGCAGGATCCTGTTCCAGCTGGTTCCGCACCTTCCGACAGCGCGGCGGCTGACTTTAGGGCGGCTATCCTCGATAGCGGCCTGACGGTGAGTGAGCTTGTGAAAGCTGCTTGGGCTTCTGCTTCAACCTATCGTAACTCCGACCATCGCGGCGGTGCTAATGGTGCGCGTGTTCGTTTGGCCCCTCAGAAAGACTGGGCAGCAAATGATCCAGCAGAGCTTTCGAAAGTGTTTGCGAAGATTGACGAACTGCGCGGTGATCTGTCAATGGCTGACGCTATCGTTCTGGCTGGTTCGGCAGCGGTGGAGAAAGCCGCTAACGATGCCGGTCACAGTGTAAGCGTTGCTGTTTCGACCGGCCGCGGTGATGCAAGTGATGAACAAACCGATGCTGAAAGCTTTGGGCCATTGGAGCCGTTTGCCGACGGTTTCCGCAACTATCTGAAAACGAAAGCTGGCGTAAAAACCGAAGATATGCTGATCGATAGGGCGCATCTTTTAGGTCTTTCTATCCCTGAAATGACCGCTCTGGTTGGCGGTTTGCGAGCGCTTGGTGCAAATGCAGGCAACAGTACGCATGGTGTATTCACCGATCGAGCAGGCCAGTTAACCAATGACTTCTTTGTAAACCTGCTTGATATGTCCACCAAATGGGCACCTGTCGATGGCAGTGAAGACGAAGAGTTTGTTGGCACCGATCGTGATAGCGGTGTGGAGAAGTTCCGCGCAACACGTGCCGATTTGATCTTCGGTTCCAACAGTGTGCTGCGAGCGGTGGCAGAGGTTTATGCAGAAAATGGCAATGAAGGAAAGTTTGTAAACGACTTCGTTGCTGCTTGGACCAAAGTCATGAATGCAGACCGGTTTGATCTTGCGTAACTCGCACTACCGGGCTTGAAAAGGAAGCCGGTTAGCTAGATGCTGGCCGGCTTTTTTATTCGGCATCCAGCCCGTAAGCTGTGTGTAATACCCGCACCGCAAGTTCGGTTTCATCTTCGTCGATTAGCACCGAGACCTTAATCTCTGAAGTGGTGATCGCCTGAATGTTGATCTTGCGATCGGCCAGTGCGCTGAACATCGTGGATGCAACACCTGCATGGCTTTTCATGCCAACACCAACAACGCTGATTTTGGTAACGCGAGTGTCTGAAATAACGCGGTTGAAGCCAATCTTCTCGCGCATATTTTCCAGTATATCCGTTGCGCGAGCAAGGTCTGCGGCTGGAACGGTAAAGGTAACGTCGGTTTCGCCTTTGTCGCGGCCAACATTTTGAATGATCATATCGACATTGATGCTGGCGTCGGACAGCGGTTCAAATATATGCGCCACCGCGCCGGGTTGATCGGGTACGCGGGTCAGCGTCACTTTCGCCTCATTCTTGTCATGGGCAATGCCGGTAATAAGCTGTCTTTCCACGTCGCTTCCTTCTATTTCTTCATCGCCGACAATCATTGTGCCCGGGATGGTGTCCGCCGCCGGTGCATCTTCATCAGTAAAAGATGATAGCACCTGAATTCGGACATTTTCCTTCATTGCCAAACCAACCGACCGCGTCTGCAAAACCTTTGCGCCGACGCTGGCGAGTTCGAGCATTTCTTCAAAGGTTACGGCCTTTAGTTTGCGCGCGCGTGCCACAATGCGCGGATCAGTCGTATAAACTCCGTCAACATCAGTATAAATATCGCAGCGGTCCGCCTTCACCGCAGCCGCGACCGCGACCGCACTGGTATCTGATCCACCGCGCCCCAATGTGGTAATCCGGTTTTTGTCGGACAGCCCCTGAAACCCGGGAATAACGGCAATTTGCCCCGCGCCCATACTCTCTAGAAGCTGGTCGGTCGTGATATCGTCAATCTTTGCTTTTGAATGGGCGCTGCCCGTTTGCACCGGCATTTGCCATCCCATCCAGCTGCGCGCCTGTGCTCCGAGCGCTTGCAACGTCATAGCAAGAAGGCCTGACGTGATTTGCTCACCAGCCGCAACAACAACGTCATATTCGGCGGGGTCATAGAGTGCGTTCGCTTCGCGGCAGAAATTCACGAGCCGGTCCGTATCGCCCGCCATTGCGGAGACCACCACCGCGACTTCATCGCCGCGATCGGTCTGCGCCTTTACGATTTGCGCCACGCGGCGGATACGTTCGGTACCTGCCATCGACGTGCCGCCAAATTTCATCACGATGCGCGCCATAATCTTGTCGGAAATGTCCCTGCTATTTTGCCATATTACATTGTTGCGTTATCGCGGCTCGCCCTGATAGTAACGAGTCATGGCAAAGGCAAGTAGCGCAAAAACAATCAATCCCAATGAAGCCGCCCATTTCGGTGCACTGGCCGCCGAGTGGTGGGACCCGAACGGTTCTAGCGCGATGCTGCACAAGCTTAATCCTGTCAGGCTCGGCTTTGTTCGCGCGCAGATTGATGCGCATTTCGGAAGCGAAGAAACGTCAATGAAGCCGCTGACTGGGAAAACTGCGCTTGATGTAGGGTGCGGTGCAGGGCTGTTATGCGAACCGCTTGCTAGGCTTGGCGCTGACGTTACCGGCGTTGATGCCGCCGCCGAGAATATCGCGTCGGCAAAAGCGCATGCCGAGCAATCCGGTTTGGAAATAGATTACCGGGCAGGGGAGCTTTCCGGACAAGGATTGCCGAAATTCGATTTGGTCACGGCAATGGAAGTGATCGAACATGTAAACGACCCTAAGGATTTCATCGCACAGCTAACGGCGTGCCTAAAGACCGGTGGCTTGCTTATTCTTTCGACGCCCAATCGTACGGCTGCGTCCAAGCTTTTGCTCGTTGAGGCTGCTGAACGCTTCGACCAAATTCCGCGCGGCACGCATCATTGGGACCAGTTTATTACGCCCGATGAAATGATCGTATTGCTCGGCGATGCAGGTCTTGAAGTTACAGACACGCAAGGAATATTCTTCACCCCGCTCAAGGGCCTGCAACTAAGCAGCAATATGGCGCTGAATTATATTCTCGCGGCCAAGCTTTCCTAAACCGCTATTTCTTCAATTCCTTCGCCAAGGTTTTATGCGTCGCTTTGCCATAGGGCGGTTTAAAGCCCGCCATTCCTGCTACATCCATTCCCGGCTGGCGATAGATCGCACGCATGTGGCTGAAGGTCTTAAAACCATCGGCGCCGTGATAATTGCCCATGCCCGATGGACCAATGCCGCCAAAGGGCAGGTCTTCCATGGCATTGTGGAAAATCACATCATTCACAGTCGCGCCGCCTGAAATAGTTTTGGAAAGCACTTTGCTTTCTTCGGCTTTGTCCTTGCCAAAATAATAAAGTCCCAGCGGACGATCATGATCATTCACATAGTCAATGGCTTCATCCATCGTCTCATATGTCATCACCGGCAAAATAGGCCCGAAAATTTCGTCCTGCATCACTTTCATGTCGTCGTTGACGTTACGAACGATTGTGAGCGGCATCTTGTTGCCGTTTGATCCTGCAAAATCTTCGCCAGCCGGATTAACCTCGATCAGCTCTGCACCTTTTTCTTTGGCATCATCCAGATAGCCCTGAAGCCGCTCGTAATTGCGGCCATTCACGACGGATGTGTAATCGTCATTGTGCAGCATTGTCGGATACATTGATGATACGCCGGTTTTCACATTTTCGATCACGTCATCTTCCTGATCCTTTGCGACCATCAGATAGTCCGGCGCGAGGCAAATTTGCCCGGCATTCATCATCTTGCCAAGCGCAATACGTTCACCAGCCTTTGCCTTATCCGCGCTGCGACCGATGATGGTGGGCGATTTGCCGCCAAGTTCCAATGTTACCGGAACGAGGTTTTCGGCCGCCGCCCGCATGATGTGTTTGCCAACCGGTGTAGCTCCGGTGAAGATCATATGATCGAAGGCTAGCGACGAAAATTCGGTTCCCACTTCAACGCCGCCGGTAAAGACCGCCATTTCGGTTTCATCAAAATATTTGGGCACAACTTCGGCAAAGACTTCCGACACCGCTTCGGTAAATTCGGATGGCTTTACCATGGTGCGATTGCCCGCCGCCAGAATACCGGCCATTGGCACCATCACCATGCCGACAGGAAAATTCCAAGGTGCGACCACGCCGACAACGCCTTTGGGTTGATAGATAACCTCTGCCTTTGCGCCGATCAGGCCGAGGGGGAAGGTTGGCTTGCGCTTTTCTCCCTTGGCCCAGCTTTCAAAATGCTTTTTTGCATGTTTCATTGCGCTAACCGATGGCATGATATCGGTCATCAACGTTTGTTCAACACTGCGATGGCCAAAATCCGCCGAGACGGCTTCCGCAAAACGATCCTTATTATCAATCAATAGCGCGATTGAACGGTCGATTCGGTCGCGGCGTACCGACATTGCTTCGGGCATCGCGGCGGTGAAACTCGCGCGCTGTTTTTCCAGAATTTCTTGCATATTTCCGGCCATCTTATCTCTCCTGCTTATCCTCTTGCTGCGCAGGTTAGCGCAGCAGGTTGCAAATGGAAACCCGAATTAAGCGGGTGATTAAGCGGAGCCAAATTGTAGGAAATAATATTCCAAAGGTTAGGAAGGTTAGGGTGGGGTACCCCCGGAGAAAATTGGGCGCGCTTGCTCGAATTGGACCGTCATGTATTGTTGAAGGGATTCTAATGCTCATTGGCCGACGCTAGGCCAAATAGGTGAATGTAGGACAGGGGCATCTTGCCGCGACTATCATTTGCCAGCGCATTGTATGAAAATGGAGCATAACCACAATGGCCAAACGGATTTCTGTGATCATCGCAATGCTAACAATATTCACCGCAACTGGATGCGCTACCGCTCCCAAAAGCGCGCAGAGCGGCGAGTATTCGGTTATTACAGCATATGTCCAAGCTTATAATGATCGAGATATCCCGGCCATGTCAGCGCTTATGCACCCGAAGATTCAATGGCTTAGCATTGAAGGCAGCAAGACCGTTATTGTGGCCGATGGAAAGGCCGATCTGGTTAAGCAAATGAGCGAATATGTCTCGTCGCCGTCGGCAACCACCAGCGAACTGGCTTCTCCGGTTTTCAACGGGCAATTTATCGCGGTTAAAGAAACTGCCCGGTGGAAACGGGCCAATGGGTCGGTTGGACAGCAATCTGCGCTGTCTGTATATGAAATAGACAAAGGCCTGGTTTGCCGTGTCTGGTATTATCCGTCCGAACGAGCTGCCGAAACGGCGACTAAAAACAAGTAGCTCCATTGCATCATTTGCCTCCGCGCTTTATGTCGCACAGCATAATCTCCCAACCTTTACATGAAGGACTTTCCCCATGACTCAAGCCGCCACCGATCCCGTCGTTATCCTGTCCTATGCACGCACGCCGATGGGCGGGATGCAGG
Organism: uncultured Sphingomonadales bacterium; assembly: GCA_937129355.1. Taxonomy (GTDB): domain Bacteria; phylum Pseudomonadota; class Alphaproteobacteria; order Sphingomonadales; family Sphingomonadaceae; genus Sphingorhabdus_B. Next base: position 13,507 of record CAKZNA010000177.1, read on the forward strand.
GTGTGTTTTCGGATGTCAGTGCGACCGATTTGGGCGCGACGGCAGTGAAGGCTGCGGTTGAGCGGGCTGGGGTTGACGGTGCGGATGTGGACCGCATTTATATGGGCTGCGTACTTCCTGCGGGGCTAGGTCAGGCACCTGCGCGGCAAGCTGGTATCAAAGCTGGCCTTCCAAAATCGGTGCAAGCAACCACGGTGAATAAAGTTTGCGGCAGCGGCATGCAGACCGCAATTATGGGCGCAGAAGCGCTGGCCGCTGGTTCCATCGATATGGTGGTTGCGGGCGGCATGGAAAGCATGACGAATGCGCCATATCTGCTTAAAAAACATCGCAGCGGCGCGCGTATCGGCCATGACACTGCCTATGATCATATGTTCCTCGACGGGCTAGAAGATGCCTATGAGGAAGGCCGCGCAATGGGGACATTTGCGCAGGATACTGCCGACGAATATCAACTGACCCGTGAGGCGCAGGATAATTATTCGCTCGAGAGCCTATCCCGCGCGCAAAAGGCGATTGAAAGCGGCGCTTTTGCTGGCGAGGTTGTTCCGGTGACTTACAACACCAGAAAAGGCGAAGTGACGGTCGATACTGATGAGCAACCCGGTAAAGGCCGTCCGGATAAGATACCATCGCTGCGCCCCGCCTTTGCCAAAGATGGCACGATCACGGCGGCGACTAGTTCGTCTATTTCCGATGGCGCAGCGGCACTGGTGCTGACGCGTCAGTCAGTGGCTGACGCGAAAGGCGCAAAGCCCGTGGCGCGTATCGTGGCCCATGCCGCACATGCGCAGGAACCTTCTGCATTTACGACCGCTCCGGTTGGCGCGATCAACAAATGCCTCGAAAAAGCAGGTTGGAGCATTGATGATGTCGATCTGTTTGAGGTCAACGAAGCCTTTGCCTGTGTAGCCATGTTCGCAATGCGCGACCTTGGCATTTCGCATGACAAGATTAACGTGCATGGCGGCGCAACCGCGCTCGGCCATCCTATCGGCGCTTCAGGTGCACGTATCATCACGACGTTGATCGGCGCGCTGAAAACGCATGGCAAGAAACGCGGCGTTGCCTCGCTCTGCATCGGCGGCGGTGAGGGGACGGCGGTGGCGCTGGAGCTGGTTTAGGCATCAGTTAAGCCGCCTTGCATGCTGAGTAGGTACTTTAACCGGGTCAATCTTCACAAATTGCCAAGGCTCTGTCTAACAAATCAGTTTGCGCCTTCATTTGCTCTATTTGAAGCTGTAGTTTTTTGTTGGTTATGCTCCCGTCATTCAGGGACTTTTCATCAATCTTGTCATCTGCAAAGGGTAGACCGCCAAAGCTATTTGCGGCTCCATTAAGTGCAAATTTCTGTACATCGAATTGAATGGTTGCGACAGGCCTAGTTATCCCCCGCTTCGTTAAATTTTCGCAATCAAGAACCGCATATTCATGTTTGTCCAAATAAGGCCAAGATTCGCCATAGTCGCTTGCAGCAATCAGATCGCCCCGCTTCTGGGTATTAGCTGAATTCTCTCCGCAGGATACCAATGCAAACAAGAATGTTGAGGCGAATACTAAATTGAACAGCCTTGACCTAACATCTTCCATTACTATCTCCCGAAAAGTCAGTTTGGTGACTAAAACGCGTACTACCACACAAGGCCAATCAAAATTGTAAAAGAAAGGCATTGCCCACAATTACAGCACTTGCCTAAAAATTAGGCAGTGCTTCCCTAGACGGCCATCGGAGTCATGCGGATTCCCGTCACCGCAAACTGGCGCGAATATTGTAATGTATAATGCATAATCCGCGCGCGCGGAGAAAGCTGCTTATCGAAATGGCAGCCAACATAACATTTGGGGAGTTTTCCATGAAAAAGATCGAAGCGATCATCAAGCCGTTCAAGCTCGACGAAGTGAAAGAGGCGCTGCATGAAGTTGGCGTATCGGGCATCACCGTCACCGAAGCGAAGGGCTTTGGCCGCCAGAAGGGCCATACCGAACTGTATCGCGGCGCCGAATATGTCGTCGATTTTCTGCCAAAGGTGAAGTTGGAAATCGTTGTAGAGGATAGCTTGGCCGATAATGTGGTCGAGGCAATCGCCAACGCCGCACAAACTGGCCGTATCGGCGATGGCAAGATTTTCGTCATTCCCGTTGAGACAGCATTGCGCATCCGCACCGGAGAGCGCGACGGGGAAGCTGTCTAAATATTCTCTCAGATTATTGAAAACTACGCGCTGTGTTTGCGGCGCAATAAACCAAGAAGGAAAGCAACATGGGCGTTTCAGCCAACGATATTATCAAGCGTATCAAGGATGAGGAGATCGAATGGGTCGATGTTCGCTTCACCGATCCGAAAGGCAAGTGGCAGCATCTGTCCATGTGCGCCAGCGTGATGGGTGAAGATGAACTCAACGATGGGTTAATGTTTGACGGGTCGTCGATTGAAGGCTGGAAGGCTATCAATGAATCCGACATGATCCTGAAGCCCGATCTGGAGGCTTGCTATGTGGATCCATTTAGCGCGACGCCGATGCTGATATTGATCTGTGATATTGTGGAGCCTTCAACCGGCGACCTTTATGCACGCGATCCGCGCTCGACCGCAAAACGTGCCGAGGCATTCCTGAAATCAACAGGTATTGGTGACACAATCTATGTCGGCCCCGAAGCCGAGTTTTTCATGTTTGATGATGTGCGCTTTGAAGACGGCTATGCGGGTTCTTCATTCTCGGTTGATGATATCGAACTGCCGACCAACACTGGTCGCAAATATGAAACCGGAAATATGGGTCACCGTCCGCGTCAGACCGGGGGTTATTTTCCCGTAGCGCCTGTTGATAGCGCCGGTGATATTCGCGGCGAAATGGTCGCGACGATGATGGAGATGGGGCTACCCATGGACAAGCATCACCATGAAGTTGCACCCGCACAGCATGAGCTTGGCGTGACATTCGGGACGCTAGTTGAAACCGCTGACCGTATGCAGGTTCACAAATATGTCGTGCATCAGGTTGCCCATGCTTATGGCAAAACGGCTACATTTATGCCCAAGCCGATCAAGGATGATAACGGTTCAGGCATGCATACGCATATGTCGATCTGGGATGGCGGAAAGCCGCTTTTCGCTGGTGACGGATATGCGGGTCTTTCCGAAATGTGCCTCTATTATATTGGCGGCGTTGTGAAGCATGCGAAGGCTCTAAATGCTTTCACTAACCCGACCACCAACAGCTATAAGCGCTTGGTGCCTGGCTTCGAAGCGCCGGTTCTTCTGGCCTATTCAAGCCGCAACCGTTCGGCCTCTTGCCGTATTCCTTATGGTGCTGGCGATAAGTCGAAACGGGTTGAATTCCGCTTCCCTGACGCGATGGCAAACCCTTACCTCGCTTATTCGGCATTGCTGATGGCTGGTCTCGACGGGATCAAGAACAAGATCCACCCTGGCGATGCGATGGATAAAAACCTGTACGATCTTCCTCCGGCGGAGCTTGCGGAAGTGCCAACCGTGTGCGCATCATTGCGCGAAGCATTGGAAGCGTTGGAAACCGACTATGATTTCCTCCTGGAAGGCGATGTGTTCACCAAGGATCAAATCGATGCCTATGCCGAAATAAAATGGGAAGAAGTGGCGCGCACCGAAAGCACGCCATGCCCGGTCGAGTTTGACATGTATTACAGCTTGTAAGCGTACAAATTTTTAGGGACGGGGCGTCGGGTAATTCCGGCGCCTTTTTCTTTTGTAATATATCAGATGGAAACGCCTGCTTTGGACGGCGTAACTTTTAAAAAGCGCTGCGGATTTCTTCTAGCATCCGGTGCGGTGCAGGTTGCACATATGTCTGGTCAGCAAGCCCGTTACCCATCCGTTGCAAGCGGTAATAAAGATCTTCGCTGGACCGGATCAGGATTTGCGCCTCAATCGGGAAAGTCGGTAGCGCAATATCATCGCTTGCCGGCGCATAGCCCAATTGGCGGGCTTCGCTTTGCGCTTCTTCGTCGGTGATTTCGCCAGCGTGAAGTGCTTTTTGCGCTAAAAGCCATGCAATGGAATGCATTAACCGGGTGGTAACTTTCAGAGACTCACAGGAAAACGACACCGCGACGCGCGCAGCCATGCCGTTCTCGGCGGGATCACGGTCAAAATAGGAACGTGCCTCATCCGCCAGCAGCATGGCTTCGGTATATAGCGCACCCAGTAATTTGGGGGTCAATTCGATATGCGTATTTTCCATATGCGACTCGGTATGGCAGATTTTCGCCGGTTGGAGAGAGTCGGTTAACCCTTTTTCTGTGGAAAATTGCGGTATTGTGCCGTTTTGGAGCGGCAAAGCGGTCGCCGCCTAATAGTTATTTTAAGCAATAATATCGGGTAAAAGCTGGTCTTCGATACGGATAATCCGTTCTTTCAGCGCAAGTTTTTTCTTTTTCAGCCGGGCAATTTGCAATTGATCTACAACAGGTTGCCGTGAAAGCACAAAAATTGCGTCATCCAGATCACGATGTTCAACTTTGAGCGTTTCAAGCTCCGCTTTTAGCCCGTCATCATTCATGCGCTTGCCAATTGATCCGCATCAGCCCTCGACCGTGAAAGTAAGCCCGGCATGTTCTTGTAGCCGTGCAACCAGCTTCTCGCCCAATGCAACCGCAGGTGTCATCACGCCGCCGTCGCCCGCACTTTCGATCAATCCAAGCGCTGTTTCCGAAATCATTTTAGACGTGGAGCCATAGCCAGGGTCTTTGTCGCCCTTAACCGACAGGATCGCGCCATTGCCGTCTGGATATTCCGCAAAGAATACCGCATCATAATGGCCGGCCTCGCGTTCTTCCTTGCTCGGCCCTTCGCCCGGTTTTGGATCATCAGGTGTGCCCATGGTTGGCGTGTTGGCGACATGATTGGCCGCTGCCTCGCCTTGGTCGCCGGGGCCGGTCAGCACCATTTCATCATATTTAAAATCTTCGCCATAGGGATGGCCAAGCAGCGCGTTTGAGCGGTGGATATTTTTGGTGTTAATCGCGGCCATAACAAATGGCGCGCACCAGCTGCCAAGCTTCTCGTCATAGAGTGGTTTATTGCCATCGGGCTGCGCAGGGCCTTCAAATCCGCCAGCAAGGCTGAACGGGTTGGTTAGATAGGCAATGACATTTTTGTCTTTTGCCGCCGCCGCCATCGTCGCCTTCATGCTGGCCGCCGTGCCGCCGGAAAAAGTGCCCTGCATGGCGCGCAT
>CAKZNA010000178.1 GCA_937129355.1 uncultured Sphingomonadales bacterium
AGGAAGGTTAGGGTGGGGTACCCCCGGAGAAACATGGATAATTTGCACCTAGGGGTGGCTGACGAGAATTTTCGAAAAAGGCGACCATAAAAATGCGTCGGACAAGTGCAGCAGAATTTCGCCGTGTAGGACAGCGGTCTTTCCCGCAGCTTGTTTCATTCAGCTTCTATACCGAAGCGCCTTTCTAGATTGCGGGTCGAAGCCCGCAATGACGACGATGAAAAAGAACCAACGTCATACCGGACTTGATCCGGTATCTAGCCGAACGAAAACTTGCTCGCCGCCCGGTGGCTAAATCAACTCCAGCACAAATGTAACTTCATCATCCAGCACAAGCCCCTCTGCCTTACGCACGGCGGCTTTAACGGGCAGCAGATAAGTATCATCATCGGTTCCGGGAAAGATCGACGTCTTCCACACGGTATCGCCAATCGTCACCTGAACCTTCACCGCGCCCCACCCGCGCTTCTTCGCCATCCCCATTTCCAGCCGCGCCATGGCTGCATGCGCCTTCACCTCTTCGCCCGTCTCGCCCTTGATCGACAGGAAATGCCATTTTGCCGGGCCTTTTTCTGTGGTCCATAGCCATAGGTTGGTGGTGATGGTGAAGGTGGGGTTAGACATGCGGGTCCTCCCCGTTGCGCAGCAATGGGGAGGTGGCGCGCCGAAGCTGCAAGCGTAGGTGTGACGGAGGGGCGAACCACGACAGACAGGCATTGCCCCTCCACCGCGCTTCACGCGGTCCCCCTCCCCATGCCTTCGGCACAGGGAGGATTTTGGAAACTACCCTCACTTCTTCCGCCGCACAGGAACCGGAATATTGCAAATATCCGCGCCGCCAGCGGGCTTAATGAAAAACGGATCGCGGCGATTGGCGCGGGCATCGGCATAGCGGGCAAAGGCTTCGCTTTCGGTCGAGAGATATTCGTATGACGGCAGCGGCTTGTCGGTTGGCATCCGGCTTTGAATACGCACAGAGGTGATCGGCACACGTTGCTCCGCCTTCTCATAAAACCCCAGCGGGCCAGTGCCGCGCGGAAGCGAAGAAAGATGCTCGATCCCTTCAATCACGCGGCCCACAAGCGCGATATTGCGGTCCAGATGCCGCGGCGCATGGCCGATCACGGTATAGAGTTCCGCGCCACTTCCTGTGTCGGGAGAATAACCGCGGCCAACGCCCACCATGCCATAGCAATGAACAGGAGCTGACGACTGTTTGAAATGTTGCTCAAGCTGCATCGATATTGGAAAGCCTTGTTCGAATAAATTTAGGAACGAATAGGAACCGCCGTGCAAAACCACACTGCCTGCTTTATATTGAGAAAAAATGGTGCCCGCCTCATGATTTTCCCCCCAATCAAAAAACCTGGCAATTTTTGACTTCATCATTTTGGTCGGCTTTACGACCTCATATTCTCTTTCCTCCATCACCTTCAACCCATCCGGCAACGCCTTCTTCTCGGTCGCATCGCCCCATTGCACGACATAATTATCCTGCACGCGGTTCACGCTCGTCCCGTCCCACCATTTGGCGGCCGCCAGCTTGCGGATATTACCGATCCAGCCTTGTGAGAATGGCGCGGGCATCAACTGGATCACCACGCGGCGCGCCTTGCCGTCACGGTCCGGCGCAAGATCCATCACCAACAAATCGGATTCCGCAATCGTCACCCAATCCTTCGCTGGCGCCTTATCGACAATTTCATTCGGGCTAGTGAAAGTTTCCTTCGCCTCCTTTTGCGCAGCGGCGGGAAAGGCAATGGAGGCTGCAATGGCAGCGGCAAGAGCAAGTTTTTTCATGAGGATAGGTTATTGCAAATCAAAGCCGCTTGCGAAAGGGCGAACTAGCCGCTAGGCGGAGCTCAGTTTTTGATGGAAGCGGTTCCAGCCCTCTCCCCCACCCGGCCACCCAATGAGTTTATCCTTGTGGGTGGCCGGGTGGGGGAGAGGGCTGGTTCGGCGATTTTCCGACAGGGAAATTCTGACAAAAACAGTGCGGACACGTGGCCGAGCGGTCGAAGGCGCACGCTTGGAAAGCGTGTAAAGGGGCAACTCTTTCGTGGGTTCGAATCCCACCGTGTCCGCCATATCTGCCTCCAATCTATACAAAAAAGGCCGGAGATTTCTCTCCGGCCTTTCTGTGTGACCATCCCCCAATGGTCAGAAATTCTAGATCATGAACCCAAGATCAGAATTCGAATTCGAGGCTCAGGCCAT
>CAKZNA010000179.1 GCA_937129355.1 uncultured Sphingomonadales bacterium
GCGCGCACCGGATCGGGATGATCGCCGCCGCGCGCATTGCGGATGGTCGCGACATGATCGATATTGACCCCGAGGCGGAGATGATCACTCATCCGCCGCTATTCCTTCCGGCTGCCCGGTTTTACCGCTTCGCTCTCGGCGAGTTCGGCGGGCAACTCATCCGCTGCATAGGTTGGAAAGTTGAATTCGATTAACGGAAAGAAAGGTATGCCAAGATCGACATCGCCGCCCGAACGGTCAACGACTGACCCCGCAGCGATAACATCGCCGCCTGCTGCTTCAATAGCGGTAATCGCTTCGCGGCCTGAAAGTCCGGTCGTAACAACATCTTCCATCATCAAAACTTTGGTGCCGGCTTCGAGCGCAAAGCCGCGGCGCAATCCGAACACACCCTCTGGGCGTTCAACAAACATCGCATCGACGCCGAGCGCGCGGCCCATTTCATGGCCGATAATAAGCCCGCCCATCGCAGGCGAAACGACACATTCGATCTGGCTGCGAATCTCGCGCGGGATTTTTTGTGTGATCGCCATCGCAATTTTTGCCGCGCGTTCGGGATTCATTAGCAACCGGGCGCATTGCAGAAAATGTGCGCTATGTCGTCCGGAAGACAGCAGGAAATGTCCTTCCAGCAAGGCTTCGGCAGCGCGGAATTCTGCGAGAATTTCATTTTCGGTCATGGGGAGAGGTTGTTCCTTTGAATATCTAATTTTGTTTTTTGCAACGCGGATGCCGCGCTTAGATATTCACTTAGGCGGGATTATGGCGCAAATAAATCCATAATTTCTGCGCGAAGCGCTTGAGGGATTTGGTCGCTGCGCTTATAGACCGCGCGAGTCCGCTTGCGCGGGAATGAAAAGACTATTGTCACCGCTATCACGCAGCGGCAAATTTACAGGGCGAAGTAAATGAATATCTTGAATAAAATTTTGGCGATATGCGGGTTGCTAATGCTAACTGTTTCGGCGCAGGCCGCTGCTCCGCAAGCACCAGCTGTTGCTGCGGATGTTCCGGCTGTTGCAAGTGAAGCGCCAGCTGCTGATAGCGCGGCTCCCACTGCTGCCAGCGATGGATCGCTTCCCGGCTATACGCCAATGGATGCAACGACGGCAGAGGTTGTCGGCAAGCCGCATGACAAGGGGCTCGACTACCAACAGCAGTATACTGATAACGGTCAAACGGCCTACGAGATTAGTTACTGGGTAAACTGGCTGATTGCCGCTATTTCAATCTTCGTCCTTGCTCTGCTTTTTTGGGTAATAATCCGCTTTAACCGCCGCGCGAATCCCGTGCCCTCGAAAACGACGCATAACACTTTTATTGAAGTTGTTTGGACGCTCGTTCCGGTTCTCATTCTCTTGGCGATTGCATATCCATCGCTCAACTTGCTCGCCAAACAGTTCAAACCTGCGCCTGAAAATGCGGTAACTATTAAAGCCACTGGCTATCAATGGTATTGGACATATACCTATCCTGATCACGGCGGTTTTGAAATTGTTTCCAACATGCTCAAGGAAGAAGGCGACGTTGCCAAGGGTGAACGTTTCCGCACTGATGCGGATGGTCCGAATCAGCTGGCGGTGGATAACCGTATGGTTGTTCCCGCTGGCGTTCCTATTCGCTTTCAAACGACGGCGGCAGACGTGATCCATTCATTCGCTGTCCCATCGCTTTGGTTTAAGTTGGACTCGGTTCCGGGCCGTCTGAATGAAAAGGCGCTGACGATTAACAAGCCCGGCCTTTATTACGGTCAATGTTCGGAGCTTTGCGGCGTGCGTCATGGGTATATGCCGATTACCGTTGAAGCGCTGCCACCGGCAGAGTTTGCCGCTTGGGTGAAAGCGCAAGGCGGAAAGATGCCGGCCGAATTGAAAGCCGAAGCGGATGCAAAGGCTGCCGCTGATAAAGCCGCTGCCGATAAGGCTGCTGCAGAAGCTGAAGCAGCCAAAGCCGCTCCCGCAGCAGATGCTGCTCCCGCCGCAACAGATAACGCAGAAGCCGCCGACGCGGCCGCAACGAATTAAGAGGGTCCGAGATAATGACTACAATAGCTGCAAACCCGGGTGATCTTCACGCACATGATGACCATGATGCTGATCACAAGCCGGGCTTTTTCGCGCGCTGGTTCATGTCGACCAACCATAAAGACATTGGCACGCTCTATCTGATCTTCGCGATTACTGCCGGTATCATCGGCGGCGCTATTTCTGGCCTGATGCGCCTTGAACTGGCGCAACCCGGTGTTCAATATCTTGGCCAATGGGCAACCTGGCTTTCGGGTACAGAGGCAAGCTGGGACCAGGCTCTCCATATGTGGAATGTCCTGATTACAGCCCACGGTCTTATCATGGTTTTCTTCATGGTGATGCCCGCGATTATCGGCGGCTTTGGTAACTGGTTTGTGCCGCTCATGATCGGTGCGCCGGATATGGCGTTTCCGCGCATGAACAATATATCCTTCTGGCTGACCGTTGTGGCCTTCATCATGCTTCTGGGCTCGACCTTCGTTCCCGGTGGCAGCGGTCTTGGCGCAGGTACAGGCTGGACAGTCTATGCGCCGCTATCAACGTCCGGGTCACCGGGGCCAGCGGTGGATATGGCGATCTTCTCGCTCCATTTGGCCGGTGCGGCATCGATCTTGGGCGCGGTCAACTTTATCACTACCATCTTTAATATGCGCGCGCCGGGTATGACCCTGCATAAAATGCCGCTATTTGTATGGTCGGTATTGGTAACTGCATTCCTGCTTCTGCTCGCGCTTCCGGTGCTGGCGGCGGCGATTACGATGCTTTTGGTTGACCGTAACTTTGGCGGGGCATTCTTTGATGCAGCGTCTGGCGGCGACCCGATATTGTATCAGCATCTCTTCTGGTTCTTCGGACATCCGGAAGTTTACATCATGATCCTTCCAGGGTTCGGTATCATCTCTCAGATCGTTTCGACATTTTCGAAAAAGCCGGTCTTCGGCTATCTCGGCATGGCCTATGCGATGGTTGCTATTGGTGTGGTTGGCTTTGTTGTCTGGGCGCACCATATGTTCACAATCGGCATGAGCGTTGAGATGAAAATGTATTTCACCGCAGCAACCATGGTGATCGCGGTACCAACGGGCATCAAGATATTCAGCTGGATCGCCACCATGTGGGGCGGCTCGGTTAGCTTCAAGACTCCGATGGTGTGGGCAATGGGCTTTATCTTCATGTTCACCGTGGGCGGCGTAACGGGCGTTGTTCTGGCCAATGGTGGTCTTGATGATAACCTGCATGACACTTATTATGTGGTTGCTCACTTCCACTATGTGCTGTCGCTGGGTGCAGTCTTCTCGCTCTTTGCCGGTTTCTATTACTGGTTTGGTAAAATGAGCGGACGGCATTTGAGCGAAGCACTTGGCCATTTGCATTTCTGGACCTTCTTCATTGGCGTGAATGTGCTCTTCTTCCCGATGCACTTCCTGGGCAACCAAGGTATGCCGCGCCGTATTCCGGACTATAATGGCGCTTATGCCTATTGGAACGAGGTCGCCTCATGGGGCTATGCCATCATGGGCGTTGGCGTGATTATCTTCTTCGTCAATGTGGCCTATGCCTTCATTGGCGGGCGCAAGGCGGAAGGCAATTATTGGGGTGAAGGCGCAACCACGCTGGAATGGACACTTTCCAGCCCGCCGCCATTCCACCAGTTCGAAACCCTGCCGGTTATCAAATAATCGGCGTTTCCTCTCCCTACCGGCGTAGGGAGAGGGCCAAAACGGACAGTAGTTTTTTTGAGATGACGCAGCACACGGCACAAGAGCTAGCACTTCCCGCAGATTGGCGGGATTTCTGGGCGCTGACAAAGCCCCGGGTGATGAGCCTTGTCGTGTTCACGGCGCTGTGCGGATTGCTGGCTGCGCCGGGCGACATTCATCCCGTAATCGGCTTCACCGCGGTCTTGTGCATCGCTTTGGGGGCAGGCGCATCGGGCGCACTCAACCAATGGTATGAGGCTGATGTCGATGCCAAAATGGCGCGCACCGCAAAACGCCCGCTACCTGATGGGCGCATGGATAAGGATGCGGCCTTGCAATTTGGTATTGGTCTTTCCGCATTTTCGGTTGGCATCATGGGCGTCGCGGTAAACTGGCTATCGGCTGGCTTACTTGCCTTCTCGATCTTCTTCTATGCTATTGTCTATACAATGTGGCTGAAACCCAACACACCGCAGAATATCGTTATCGGCGGTGCTGCGGGCGCTTTCCCGCCGGTTATCGGCTGGGCCGCGGTGACAGGCGATATTACGCTGCTTCCGGTCCTGCTATTCCTGATTATCTTCCTTTGGACGCCGCCACATTTCTGGTCGCTGGCGCTGTTTATGAAGTCAGATTACGGCGCGGCAGGCATTCCGATGTTGCCCAATGTTTCCGGTCAGAAAACCACGCGCAATCAGATATTGGCCTATAGCTTCCCGATGGCTGCTGCCGCGATAGCGCCCTTTGCGATTGGCGCGACCAGCTGGGTTTACGGCGGGGCGGCGATTGCGCTCAATCTGGTCTTTGTCGCGTTGGCCTTTGCGGTCTGGCGAAACACGGCCAGCGAGGCGGCGGACATGAAGCCGGAAAAACGGCTCTTTGCATTTTCGATTCTGTATCTGTTTGGGCTGTTCGCGGTATTTGCTGCTGACCGGATGGTGATGGTATGACGAAAGAAGATTTCAAATCCCCGATTGATGTGACGGTGGTTGGCAACATGTCAGCCGAAGAAAGCCGTTTGATCCGCGAACGCCAAGCGGGCCGGTCAAAGGTAATGGGTATTATACTGGTTAGCCTATGCATTTTGTTTTTCGCGATCACCATCGTGAAGATCGGAGTGTGGGGATGACCGCTGCTACGCACACCGCAAATGCCAACCTGAAAACCGCGATAATGGCGGGAGCATTGGCGGCCTGTATGGTCGGCATGGGATTTGCCGCAGTGCCGCTTTACCAGATATTTTGTCAGGTGACGGGCTTTGGCGGAACGACGATGCGTGTTAGCGAAGCGCAGGCAGCAACCGTCAATGCGGCGGGCAAGCAGATCACCATCCGTTTTGATGCGAACCAGCGCGGCCTTCCGTGGGAATTCAAGCCTGAACGCCCGACCGAGAAGGTTACGATAGGCGCCAAAGATATGGCGATTTATCTGGCCAAAAATAATTCAGATCAGGACATTACCGGCACAGCGACATTCAATGTGTCGCCAGCGCAGGCCGGTCAGTATTTCAACAAGATCCAATGCTTCTGTTTCACAGAGCAGACATTGAAGGCGGGCGAAGAAGTGCGCATGCCGGTTCTGTTTTATGTTGATCCCGCGATCATGGATGATCCGGACGCAAATGATATCGAAGAAATTACGCTAAGCTATACCTTCTATCCTGTAGACCGGGACGAGAAGGGCAGCTAAGGAAACGAACGAATACGCCAGTTAATTGGGGAATAGAATAATGGCCGGTGCCAACAATCATGATTATCATATCCTACCGCCAAGCATTACGCCGCTAGTCGGATCGCTTGCGGCGCTGACCATGTTCTTTGGCATGGTGATGATGTTCCAGCCCAGCCATTTTGGTGGCTATGGCGGTTTGGTGTTTGGCGTGGGCCTGCTGGCCGTGCTGTATACATTCCTCACCTGGTGGATCGACGTCGTGAACGAAGCGCATGCTGGCGATCATACGCCGGTGGTGCAGCTGCATATGCGTTACGGCATGATCCTGTTTATTGCTTCTGAAGTTATGTTCTTCGTCGGCTGGTTTTGGGCATGGTTTGATTTCTCGCTATTCCCCGCGCCGATTGAAGTGATTGATGGCGCCACCGAAAGCCTGTTTGGACAGGAAGGCGCTGATGCATTGCTGCAATGGCCACCCAAAGGCGTTGAAACGCTGGCTGCGATGAAGCTGCCGCTACTTAACACGCTCATCCTGCTTTGCTCTGGCACGACCGTCACATGGGCGCATCATGCTCTTATCAACGGCGACCGTGAAGGCCTTAAGAAAGGTCTTTGGGTTACGATCATTCTGGGCGTGCTATTCACTGCGCTTCAGGCGGTTGAATATGCCGAGGCACCGTTTACCTTTGGTGGTTTGAACTATGGTTCGGCCTTCTTCATGGCCACCGGCTTCCACGGTTTTCACGTGATTGTCGGCACCATCTTCCTCGCTGTATGCTTGTTCCGCGCCTATAAAGGCCACTTCACACCGAAGCAGCATTTCGGATTTGAAGCCGCTGCATGGTATTGGCATTTTGTCGATGTCGTCTGGCTGTTTCTCTTCATCGTCGTCTATGTATGGGGCGGCTGGGGCGCACCGGTCCACGGTTAACGGCTGTGCCAGATACTAATCACCAAGAAGGGCAGCCCGGTCTATTCGCGGCTGCCTTTTTTGGTCTCTGCCCCGATTGCGGAGAGAAGAGCCTCTTTGCCAGCGTGTCGCGCTTCTCGGACAAATGCCCGAAATGCGGCTTGGACTATGAAAGCTACAATGTCGGTGATGGTCCCGCCGCCTTTATGACGATGGGCGTTGGCGCGATCATTATCATTTTGGCAATCCTGTTTGAAAATGCGGTGCGTCCGCCTTTCTGGGTGCATGCGGTGATCTGGATCCCAGTGACAGTGGCGCTCACCGTTCTGTCGCTGCGGTTGGCCAAAGGGATGCTGCTGATTACCGAACCTCGCAGGAGCGCGCGCGAAGCAAAGGGCGATGAAATCAAATGAAGCGCTGGCCGGTCATCCCCACGATACTGGTCGCGGCTGCTGTTGCCACAATGGTTGGCCTTGGCATCTGGCAAATACAGCGGATGGGAGAGAAGGAAGCTGTCCTTGCGCGCTATGCAGCGGCGCAGGATAAACCCGCGGTTACATATCCCGCGGTTCCGGTGGAAAGTGAATTGCCGCTATTTCGTAGGAGCGCTCTCAACTGCGTGAAGGTTGCGGGCTGGCAATCGGTATCAGGAAAACGCGCCGACGGCGAAGCAGGCATTGCCCATCTGGCGGAATGTCAGACTGGCGGCGGCGAGGGGCCGGGGGCACTGGTAGCGGTAGGCTGGACGAACAAGCCGGAAAACCCCGACTGGAAGGGCGGAGCCGTGCAAGGCGTGATCGCGCCGGATAATAACCGTCTGATCAAACTGGTGGTGACCGACGATGTGCCGGGATTGCAAAAGCTCGCGCCGCCATCAACCGACAGCATTCCGAATAATCACCTGATCTACGCGATCCAGTGGTTCTTCTTCGCTTTTGCGGCGGCGGTGATATTTCTGTTGGCCGTGCGGAAGCGAATGGCCGGTTAGCATCGGCCACCAGCAACCGTCATCCTGAATTTGTTTCAGGATGACGGTTGCTGAAGCTGATAGGGTTATACTGAAACAAGTTCAGCATGACGAATTTTTGGAGTCACAGATCTCGCTTAACGCGGTGACAAAACCATCAACATCTGGCGGCCTTCCAGCCGGGGATGCGCTTCCACTTTCGCGGTTTCATTCATGTCGTCTTTGACGCGGTTTAGCAATTCCATGCCCAGCTGCTGATGCGCCATTTCGCGGCCACGGAAACGAAGGGTGATTTTCACCTTATCGCCATTGTCGATAAACTGGTTCACCTTCTTCATCTTCACGTCATAGTCATGCGTGTCGATATTGGGACGCATTTTGATCTCTTTGATCTCTTGCGTCTTCTGGCTCTTGCGCGCGGCATTGGCCTTTTTCTGCGCTTCAAACTTATATTTGCCAATATCGAGGAATTTGCAAACCGGCGGATCAGCGTTCGGAGATACTTCTACCAGATCAAGGCCGACTTCGGCGGCCTGTTCTATCGCTTCGTTAGTATATAAAACCCCGAGATTTTCGCCTTCGCCATCGATGACGCGGACTTTTTCCGATTGTATGAACTGATTGAAACGGGGGCCGGATTTGGAAGGTGGCGTCGGCATACGCCTATTTGGTGGGCCTGCGATAGTAGTGACTCCTTTGTTTAACTTACGCTGGCTCCAATATAGGCATTCGCCGAACAGATAAAGGCTTTTAGGTTAGGTTGGGCGCTTTCCCTTCGAAGCGTGACACAGATGCTACGTTTCCATGGCGTCAGATTGTTGACGAATCGCGAATGATTTGCGTGTCAAAACGAGTCATTTTTGTTGCAGTGCAGCATAATTTGTTGTGGAAATGGGGTCGGCTACCAAAAATTTGCCAGAAAAACGCTTTACTTTTCACTATGATACTAAGTGTTACATTTTATTACATGCTTGTTCACTTCCGGTTTTGGTAAATTGCTGTATAACGTGTAACATAATTTGAAATGACGGGTCTTTAAATACATCCGTGCGTAATTATATTACACTGATTAAAATTTGAAATATGGAGCATTGTTATGAGCAGCTCGGCAAAAGGGTCGCTTTCGAGCGTCCCGAGCGGGCGGATCATAGATTTTGAAGAAGCAGAAGTGCGGACTTTGTCCTTCCAGGGAGAAACGCATCTGTGGGTTAAGGGCAAACTGCCAAACTCAAACTTCGAAGCAAAGCTAGCTCCGCGCATATATCACGACCGTCCCGACTATTGGGGGATAGAAGTTGCGGTCACAATGTTGCCGACACCTGCGAATGACGCGGGTGAGGCAGCGGACGTATCGCTCGATTTTGAGCGATCGGTCCCGCTTTCTGGGATCACGGGTGTTCGGGGGATCACCGTGATTGGGGCAAACCAGATCAAGCGGATCGAAATTTCCGGCGAGTCCTTTTAGGGTCGCAACTTGCTGGATTTGGGCGGAGGCAGGCCTGGCAGCCTTTTAGGGTGTCACCTCAACAAGGGCCTGTCTCCGTTTCCTGACGATGAAAACCAGACCAAGAGTTTCAGCCGGTCCTTCGGGTCGCATCCAGCTGAAAAACCGGGCGGAGGCAGATCTTGGCGATACGCATCTCGCCATCCTGAATGATCTGTCTCCGCTCTTTGTTTCAAACAGCTAGATTGTCGAGCAAACGGGACTTGCCGATCATAGCAGCCGCGATCAAACGCATGGGCGTATCGATGGTTTGGCCAATTTGCTTAAGTGAAACAGCATCTACCAACGCCAGATAATCCGCGTCATTATATCCTGCTTCCACAAGTCTTTTGCGGGCCGTTGCTATCGCCCGTTCCACATCCACGCCGCCACGAATATCGTCTCTTGCCTGCTGCAAGGCTTGCGGCAATGCCACGGCCGCTGCCCGCTGTTCCTTGGTCATATATCTATTCCGCGACGACATGGCCAAACCATCATCATCGCGTACTATCGGGACGCCGTGCACTTGGGTGGTGAAGTCCAGATCAATTGCCAATCTTTTGATGACCGCCAATTGTTGCCAGTCTTTCTCTCCAAAAAACGCGTGATCCGGCCGGACTTGGTTAAACAGTTTCGTGACGATCAGTGCGACCCCTTCAAAATGCCCCGGGCGCGCGGTTCCGCAATACTCGTCGCTCAATCCATTCACGCGCACGCTGGTTGAAAAACCCGGCGTATATACTTCCGATGCAGGTGGAGCCCAGATAAGCTGCCCGCCTTCGGCCGCCACCATTTCAGCATCTGATTCTAAAGTGCGCGGATAAGCATCCAGATCTTCGCCTTCGCCAAATTGTGTGGGATTAACAAAAATGGATGTCACAACGATATCTGCCAGTTTCTGCGCAGATTTTACCAGTTCGATGTGCCCCTGATGCAGGGCGCCCATGGTGGGAACCAACGCGATACTGCGCCCCTCGCTGCGTAACTCTGCAATTTTGTCCCTTAACGGGGCGAGGTGATTGATGATTTGCATGGCGCGTATGCCTTGTTTAAGAAGAATAGTATCTGGCTATGCGACTTGCCTGTATGGCAGATCAAGGGGCAATTTAAACAAGAGGGGCATTCGTAGCAGGCTATGGCTGGCGCGCATCATATCGTTTTTGCCAATGAAAAGGGCGGCACGGGCAAGTCCACCACCGCTGTGCATGTGGCGATTGCTCTTGCCGCGCGCGGCGCAAAGGTCGCCTGCATCGACCTTGATACGCGTCAGCGCACGATGTTCCGCTATTTTGAAAACCGGCAGGCGACGATGGACCGGCGCGGGATTGATTTGCCCATTCCGGAATTTGAAGCCTTTGAATATGACACATTGGCGCGGCTCGAAACCCAAACAACGCGGTTGGGCGAAAATGCCGATTTCCTGATTTTCGATACGCCGGGGCGTGATGATAAATTTGCGCGCTTTGTCGCGACGCGCGCGCATACGCTGGTCACGCCGATGAATGACAGTTTCGTCGATTTTGATTTGATCGGGCAGGTTGATCCTGAAAATTTCAAGGTGAAGCGGCTGAGCTTCTATGCCGAACTTATCTGGGAAGCGCGCAAGGCGCGTGCAAAATCGGACGGTGTGACGATTGACTGGGTGGTCCTGCGCAATCGCCTGCATAATATGGAAGCTCGCAATCAACAGCGGATGACTGATGCTATCGCGGAACTATCCAAACGCGTCGGTTTCCGCGCGCTTAACGGCCTTAATGAGCGCGTAATCTACCGCGAGCTATTTCCATCTGGCTTGACGCTGATCGACAAGGGGCATCTTGGAAGCTTGGGCACAGCGCATATTATCGCGCGTCAGGAATTGCGCGAGCTTGTTACCGGATTGCAATTGCCGGAAGTGCAAAGCGCGCGGCTCATCTGATGCAGATATTTCTGCTCGCGATCGCCGGTTTGCTCGGGTGGGCATGGTGGTCTGGCAAAATTTCAACGCAGCAGCTTCCCGCGCTTGGGCTGATGATTGTTGGTGCGTTTCTGGCCTCGCGCGGGCAACCATTGTTCGGGCTTTCCGGCATTGCTATCGGTGCGGCATGGTTCGCCGGATCGAAACGCCGCATTTCGCAAGAACAAAGCGAGCAATATGATATTGACAAGGCGCGCTACCTGCTCGGCGCATCGGCGCGCGATGATGCGGAGAAGATCAAGCAACGCCACCGCAGCCTGATGGCGGCCAATCATCCCGACAAAGGTGGCAGCGATGAACGCGCACGGCAGTTGAATGAAGCGCGCGACATGCTATTGGCGGAGTTAGATAAACGCGCCTAAATTCAAGGAGCCGCAATGACTTCTCTGACTAGCCACAATTTCCATTCCACAAGCTTACGCGAATATGACATTCGCGGCATTATTGGCGAAACGCTGGGTGAGGATGATGCCTATGCCATCGGGCGCGGTTTTGCGACTTTGCTGGCAAAAGAAGGCGGCAAAAGGGTTGCGGTGGGATATGATGGCCGTTTGAGTTCACCGGGATTGGAAGCGGCACTCGTACGCGGGCTGAACGATAGCGGCGTTGAAGCTTTGCGCATCGGGCAGGGGCCAACGCCAATGCTATATTATGCCGAGGCCGCGCTCGATCATGTCGATGGCGGCATAGAGATAACCGGCAGCCATAATCCCC
>CAKZNA010000180.1 GCA_937129355.1 uncultured Sphingomonadales bacterium
AATCTGTGTAGCGGGCAGGGCAAAGTTCGGGCACAGCAAGGGTTTTTCGTTGTGGAGCGCACTTGCCCCACATGTCAGGGCCGCGGTCAGGTTATCAGCGATCCATGTGGGAAATGCGATGGCGACGGCCGCGTTGATGAACGTAAAACGATTTCAATCGATATTCCGCCTGGAGTGGACGAGGGCACTCGTATTCGCGCCGCTGGCAAAGGCGAGGCCGGGCCAAATGGGGCCGCAGCCGGTGATCTGTATATCTTTATCCATTTGAGCCGCCACAAAGTGTTTGAGCGTGAAGGCACAACCCTGTTTTGTCAGGCTCCGATTAGCTTTACCAAAGCGGCATTGGGCGGAGAGATAGAAATTCCGGGACTTGATGGCGTGAAGCATGCAATCAAAATCCCCGACGGAATTCAATCAGGCAAACAAATCCGCCAACGCGGCGCAGGCATGCCTGTGCTGCAAGGACGCGGTTTTGGTGACCTTGTGGTGCAGATTGATGTTGAAACGCCGGTGCGCTTAACCTCAAAGCAGAAAGAAATGCTGCGAGAGTTTCAGGAAACTGAAACCGGAGCTGAAAGCCCGAATAGCGCTGGATTTTTCGACCGCGTCAAAAGCATATGGGAAGATTTGACCGAATAGGCTAAGCATCCCCCATGCTTCCTTCGTTACTGATAATTGATGATTTCCTCACCGACCCTATGGCGGCGCGGCGACAGGCGCTGAGTGCCGTTCAAAACCTTGCGCCAAATAATGGAAATTATCCGGGGCGCATCTCTGAAGCTCCGCTTCCTGTAAAAGGTTTGGAAGACAGCGTTGCGAAACGAATTGGCGTGCCTTTGGTGCCAGAGCCAAATACATCGCACGGGCATGTCCGGCTGACGCTAAAATCTGACAAGGGCAAAAGCGGGGTACATATCGATCCGGCCTTCTATTCGGGCATATTATATCTCTCCCTGCCAGAGCATTGCAAAGGCGGAACCGAATTTTTCCGCCACCGCCGGACGGGACTTGAACGCATACCGACAGATATGCAAAATATCGCGAAAGCCGGTTATTCCGATATAAATGCTCTGATAGAGGATGTGGTGAATCGCGACACAAAGCATCAGGCGAAATGGGAGCGTGTTATGCGGGTGCCGATGCGATTTAACCGCTTGATTTTATTTTCGCCATGGTTGTTCCACAATAGCGGCGCTGCATTCGGCGATAGCGCCGAAAATGGCCGGCTGGTGCAATTGATGTTTTTTGCACAAAACAAAGGTTAAACGTAGAGATTTGCAAGAGTGCCCGGATTTTCCAACCTTGAATTTAGCCTGCCGAAACACCTTATTGTAATGATGTAATTTATGAGAGGATAAGAGATGTCACGTTTCGCCAAAGCCAAAAATGCGCTCGCGCTTTCAGCCGCTGGTTTGTCGCTATCCATTGGCGCGCAAGCCAGTGCGCAAGGCAATGATCGCTTCGACAAAGTAGAAATCAAAACGCAGCAGCTTGCTCCAAGCGTTGCCGTTCTGTTTGGCGCTGGCGGCAATATTGGCGTGTCACATGGTGAAGAGGGCACAATCCTGATCGATGATCAATTCGCGCCGCTCACCGGGAAAATTCAGACGGCAGTCGAAACTCTTGGCGCAAAGCCGGTAAAATTCCTGATCAACACACATTGGCATGGGGACCATACTGGCGGGAATGAAAATCTAGGCAATGCGGGCGCCGTGATCATGGCGCATGACAATGTCCGTGTGCGCATGGCAGAGGGTAAACGGCGCGATGGTAGTTTTAAGCCATCCCCTGCCGCCGCGCTTCCAGTGGTGACTTATGCTGAAGGCGTCAAGCTGCATCTGAACGGTGAAGAGGTGCGCGTGATCGGTCTTGATCCTGCCCATACTGACGGCGATTCCATCATCCACTGGACAAAAAGCAATGTCATACACATGGGCGACACGTTTTTCTTTCGAGGCAGCTTTCCTTACATTGATTTGAACAGCGGCGGGGATGTTCGCGGCGTCGTCGCGGCAGCGGATAAAGCGCTTGCCTTGGCTAACGATGACACGAAAATAATTCCCGGGCATGGAGCAATTGCGAACAAGGCTGACCTACAAGCCTATCGCAATATGAATGCCGAGGTTATTGCGAAGGTCGAAAGCGCTATGAGCGCGGGTAAAACAATCGAGCAAATAAAAGCCATGAAGCCAGCCGATGGCTATGGGGTTAAGCCAGACGGGTTTATCAAGGCGGATGCTTTTGTTGAAGCAGTATTCAAATCGCTTGGAGGAAAATAGCTGCTTTTTTGAGCAATGTATGAAATGGTAGTTGATGTTTGGACATTTAAGGTCCTAACTACGACTAGTTGATGTGGAGATGTCGTAGAATTTTGTCGTTTGGCTGTTGGGACAATCGATATGGGATTTGATGGTTTATGGGCCGATAGAAGTCTTGCGCTAAGCGAGCCGCAGGACTTTATCATTAACACTATCCGGCCACCAGAATCGCTGGCCACTTACGTGAATAGCTTTTACACTTTTCGTTCTGAATCGAACCTGATCAGGGATGTGCAACCTTCAAGCTTTGGGCATGTCATGTTTTTTTTGAACGGGGCAGGCGAAGCGCGGTTCATCGATGGAACAATATTTGAAAGCCACCCGATATCGCTGATTGGGCCGTCAACGTCAGCGATGCAATATCTTGTGAAGGGCCCTTTCCATTGCATCGGTCTCGCATTCCATCCAGCCGGATATTTCAGTTTCACGGGGCAAAATGCGAAAGATTCTTCCAACCAGCTGATTGATGGCAAACGAGCATTGGAGGATTTACAGCTACAGTTGCTCGGTAAGCTGAAAGAACTAAACGCTGGCAGTCCTTCCGAAGAGAATGATCAAAAGATGTTCGACCTGTTAGCGCAGCATCTTGAAGGGCGATTCAAACCCGTGCGCGAGAAACATGATAATGCGATCGGCAAAATGTTCGAATGGCTGAACAGTTCATTGTCGCCTGAGTTAATCGAATTATACGATATAGTGGAAATGTCGCCGCGGCAGATGCAACGAATTTGCAACGATTATATTGGTTGTTCGCCGAAATATCTCATTCGCAAATATCGCGCAATTCGTGCCTCAATGATACTCAACGATCCGGATTGCGACAATGCAAAGCGCGATCAACTTTCCGACTATTTCTATGACCAGCCGCATATGATCCGCGAGCTTAATCTGTTTACCGGGCGTACGCCCAAGATTATCGACCAAGAAGCAACGCCGCTGCTCCAAATGTGGCTAGACCGAGCGAAGGCAGCGGAAAAGAGTGGTATTTACCCTCAGATTTCGCCCAAGGAAGATGATCATCCGTAGTAACAAGATGCGGTTCGGGGCTTAATAAATTTGGTCAAGTAGGTTGAATCGCATCAACTTCGCTACGTAGTTCTGCGACCAGCTTCCCAACCCTGGAAAGCCGCGGTTCTTCCTGATCCAGAATAGCATGGAAAGCACGTTTCTTGATTTCCAAAGCTCTCTTGTCCGAAAGCTTGTTCGCGTCGGGCAATCCAGACAGCAAAATATCGACAAAGCGCTCGGCGCCGTGCAAGCGGCCCCACAAATAGTCATTCTCTCTATATGCGCGGCTAAAGAAAGCGCCGAAATTGTTAAACTGAATACCTTTCAGCGTTGCCTCGGTGCCGCCCGGACGGATCGCTGTTGCATCATCGGGAGAAATCCGGTCCACTTTAACCGGATCAAACTCATCCAGCCCTTCGCCTTGCAACAGGGGGAGTGTGGCAAGGTCGTATAACGGATATCCAAGATAGCCCAGCAACATTGTTCTTTGGTCATCTGATTCCAGATGCGCAAGCGCGTCGCAAAAGACTGCATCAATATGTTGGTCGACTTCCGACAAATTGCGGTTATTTGCTAGCGCGTCGATCAGTGCGGCAGGATTGGCGCATCCGTTTGCCGCTAGTTCAGTAAATTCTGGCCCAAGATATTCCGTAGTTTCGCGCTCGAACAACATGGCCAGCGCGTCGTATATGGCATCATGCATAATCTCTGCGCCCTGAACTTCGCCGTCGGCTCTGTGTTCAACTTGTTCGGCAAGCCGGCGGGCTAGAAAACGCAGCCGCCGGATACGGAAACGGATATCATGCTGGCGGAAGAAATCGATTGCTTGCTTGGTGGCGCCAAGGCCCTTTGCATCCCCCAAATGATCAAGCCCACGTTCCCTTAACTCTGTCCAAATCGCCTCGCGCAATGCCGGTACAAATTGCGGAGAGGCCTGCGGATTTGCCAGCTGCGCAGTACGGCCAATATCATCGATTATTTCTGACAGTTTGAGATGGCCATAAGCGGGATAGCTATAGCCAGCCGCTTTGGCGCCTTTCTCCTGAGCAGATTCGCGCCATTTCGCCAATCTTGCCGGCGTTGGCCGAGACAGAAACAGAGTCTTTCCGACCAGCGCTTCAATTGTACGCTCCACTTCGTCGTGTAAGCCCTCGGTTACGCCGCGGAGCCGTTCGATCCGGCGAGAGCGTCCCTCAATCTTTTCAAGGCTGTCACGAATGGGTTGTTCGCGGGGGATGTTTGATGTCGCGCCAAATATTGTGGCGAACCAACCGGGCATCTTTTGTTTCGCGGCATCTTCTTCATCCCGGTTTGGCTTATAACGAAAGCTGGGCAAACCCGGTTTTGGATCAATATAAACAAACCGCCGGTCAACCTCCCGCCTTGCA
The DNA here is from genome assembly GCA_937129355.1 of uncultured Sphingomonadales bacterium. Taxonomy (GTDB): domain Bacteria; phylum Pseudomonadota; class Alphaproteobacteria; order Sphingomonadales; family Sphingomonadaceae; genus Sphingorhabdus_B. The sequence goes on from CAKZNA010000180.1 coordinate 4,715, forward strand.
GGGCGGTTGCGCAATGCATCGATTGCTTGATTAAATGGAGCATTGGCGAGGATCGAGCCATCAACCAAAACGGCTTCTTCAGCGACGCCGGCTGCATAATGCCGGGGTAAAATACGCTTCAGGAAATTGTTGCGGTTTGCCCAGTCAATTCTGCGCGCTTTTACAAGCCGGTCTAGCTCTCCAACAACGAAGGGAGGAAATGCGCCGGGAAAGCTGGCCGTTGCTCTCGCGGCAAATACCAGTTCCGGGATAGGGGCCAGCGGATAGCCATTTTCGTTGTTTCGATTAGTGAAGCTAAGTGTCAGGCGATGCTCAGTTTCTGTAACGACTGGCGGGCTGTTTAGACGGAGTTGCTGGTCATGGCCGTAAAAATCTGTGACCGTTACAAACAGGTCGAGCGGTTGCCCATCGGGCAATAGCGGCTCTTCCGCCGGTGTTTTGGCCATTGTCCCGAGTGCATCCAAAAGAAGCCCGCTCAATTGCGATCCGCCAAACGGCGGAGCAAACCAACGTGCCCGTACGAAGCGCGAGAGTTTGGTCGCCACCTCGTCTTTGCCACCTTTTTCTACAGTACGGTCAATTGTACTGCCTTTGCGCCGAAGCAGGGCCCATGCAATCGGTGTTGCCCAGAATTTTGAAAAGCGCGATAATGCCCGCGCGTCAGGATCGATCAGCCGGTCAACGTCAGCAGTTGCCAACCACAGGTCCGTCAGCGGTTCCAACGATTGGCCGGTAGCAATTGCTTGAGCCAAAAATATCCCGTTAATTCCGCCAGCGCTGGATCCGGCTACGATATCCGTCAAAACACGCATTTTGATACCGGTTTCGGCTTCGATCTCTTCCATTAACTCACGGTAGATGCCCTGGCTTCCGTCAGCGCGCGGCTCATTTTCGTGAAAGTTGCGGCTGGCACGAATCAGATGCCACGCTTCGCGCGTGACGCCGTGCATATATACTGCAAGGCTAACCCCGCCATAACAAATTAGCGCTAGTCGAAGCTCTTTTTCCCGCATATTTGAAAGCTATACGCGTCGTAGGCTATCAGGCAAGCTTCCAACGGAAGTGGCCGTTAATTTTATGCGCGAAAAGCACGTCTTCCTCGCGGGTTCCGCGTCCGATATTGTGGATTGCAAGCGGATTACCATTGCTGGCACGCCTGTCCGATACAATCCCGATATGCGGCAAACGTCCGCCAACCATACTCGAGAATAAGTCTCCCGGTTGCCAGTCGTCACCGCTGGAACTGATCTGTAGGGCGGCCCCTTGTCGTTTGAGAAAAACGCGCAAATTGGGCACACGTCGATGGTCAATATTGCGATCCGTTTTCTTTAAGCCCCAGATTTTCGGGTAAACGGAAAAATTGCTCTTCATGTCCGTATTGACCAAAGCCTGAAGGTCCAAACCAAACGCGTCGCGATAAGCGCGAATAACGACATCGGTGCATACGCCTTTGCTGCGCGGTACATCTCCATTTGGGAATGCTAGACCGGAATAGGCCGGATCATATTGGGTGGTCACACCAATTTGGCTGCGCGCTGCTTCTATCAGTTTGGTTGCCTGGGATGTCGAGCGAATAGGCTCACGGGGCTGCGCGGGTTGTTGTGCAGCGCAGCGAGGTGCTGCCGCGAGCATCAAGGTAAAACTTCCGAATGATCGGCGGGTAAATTCCATATATTTTTTATGGCGCTGGGTAGCTTTATAGGTGATGAACAGCACTTGCGTTCTATATTTGTTCTGGTAATAGATCCTATGGCTAAAGCAAAACGCAAATTCGTGTGCCAATCCTGCGGCTCTGTTGCCAGCCGCTGGCAAGGGCAGTGCGATGACTGCAAGGAATGGAATACCTTGGTTGAAGAGGCTGGCGCAAACGTCTTTCAGATGAAACATGATTTGCAGTCGGGCGGACGCGCGGTAAATCTTGTCGGTTTGGATAGTCAGATCGAATTGCCAAAACGCAGTACAACCGGGATCGCGGAATTTGACCGCGCTCTTGGCGGCGGCTTGGTGCCCGGATCTGCAACATTGCTGGGCGGTGATCCGGGTATTGGCAAATCAACATTGCTGCTTCAGGCGGCCGCAAATTTGGCGCTAAGCGGGTTGGATGTTGCTTATATTTCGGGCGAGGAAGCGGTCGATCAGGTTCGTTTGAGAGCGCAGCGGCTTGGCGTCGGTGATGCACCGGTTCAGCTGGCAGCTGCAACCTCTGTACGGGATATTTTGACGACGCTTAGCACAGAGAAACCTCCGGCTCTGGTGATTATCGATTCAATCCAGACCATGCATAGCGACCTGATTGAAGGCGCGCCGGGAACGGTCAGCCAAGTGCGTGCGTCTGCGCAGGAATTGATCCGCTTTGCCAAACAGCATGGCAGCGCATTGATGCTGGTTGGCCATGTGACCAAAGATGGCAATATTGCTGGCCCGCGCGTGCTGGAGCATATGGTTGATACCGTGCTGGCTTTTGAAGGAGAGCGTAGCCATCAATATCGGATATTGCGCGCGAACAAGAATCGCTTTGGCGGAACCGATGAAATCGGCGTATTTTCCATGGAAGCCGAGGGCTTAAGCGAGGTAGGAAACCCAAGCGCGCTATTCCTGACTGACCGCAAGGAGCAAATTACAGGCGCAACCGTTTTTCCTGCGTTGGAAGGAACCCGTCCTGTGCTCGTTGAAATACAAGCGCTAACCGTCCGGCTTTCGAGCGGGGCCACACCGCGCCGTGCGGTTGTTGGCTGGGATAGCGGGCGGCTCGCCATGATCCTCGCCGTGTTGGAAGCACGCTGCGGGCTCAGCTTTTCGACATGTGAAGTTTATTTGAATATTGCCGGTGGCTACCGAATTTCGGACCCGGCGGCGGACCTTGCGGTGGCTGCCGCGTTGGTTTCTGCGCTTGCTGAACGCCCTTTGCCATCAGATGCTATCCTATTCGGCGAAGTGGCGCTGTCTGGAGAAATCCGTCCCGTGGCGCATGGTGCACTGCGCATGAAAGAAGCCGCAAAGCTAGGGTTTTCAAGAGCAATTGCGCCGCAGAATGTAAAAAACGAGAGCGATCTGAAGCTGAGCAGTTTCAAGACGCTTGCCAATTGCGTTGACCATATTCTCGGTCGAGACTAGCTAAGGCGGCATGACCGCTTTTGACATTCTCGTTCTTTTCTTACTAGGTGGTGGAGCCATACTTGGCTTCATGCGTGGCTTTGTACAAGAGGCCCTTGCTCTGATCTCCTGGATTCTTATCATTGTTGCAATCCGCGTTTTGCACGCGCCGGTGACGGCTCAGTTGGCAGAGCCTGTCGGGACCGACGCAGGTGCTGCTGTTTTGGCTTTCCTGGCAATTGCGATTGTGACTTTCGCCTTGGGGAAGTGGATTGCAAAATCTGCCGGTAGCCGTTCGCGCAAATCAACGTTGGGGCCGGTAGACCGGGTTTTGGGGTTCGGGTTTGGCGCAGTTAAAGGGCTCATAGGCGGTACTTTGCTGTTTCTGCTTCTGATTATGGGATATGAAACCGTGTTTGGCGGGAATGAAAAGAGGCCAACATGGCTAACGGAATCGCGGACCTATCCATTGGTCAATGCCAGCGGTGAAGCAATGTCATCCTTTGTAGCAGATAGGCGCAAAGCATTGGAAGCTGAAGCTGAAGCTGAAAAATCGCAAGAGGCTTTGGAGGAATAGTTGGCCGAGACGCTTTATACGCGGGAAATTCTTCGGCTCGCTATGCAGCTGGCCGTGAATGATGAAATTGAGCATCCCGACGGAGAAGCCACCATGCGATCGGCGGTTTGCGGAAGCGAAATGACCGTTCAACTGGCGCTGAATGCGGACGGTTCGGTTGGCCGACTTGCGATTCAGGCAAAGGCTTGCGCGGTGGGGCAGGCATCCGCCGCAATCTTGCAAAAAAATGCCGTGGGGGCTTCTGCTGCAAGCATCGAAGAAACGCAGAGCGAGCTTGCTGAATTCCTGCAAGGCGGCGGCGAATTGCATTGCCGCTGGGCCGATTTACAACATCTGGTGCCAGCCAAAGACCATTCCGCGCGCCATTCAGCAATATTGTTACCTTACAAGGCTTTGCTTGCGGGATTTGAGGCTGCAGCGAAAAATCACGCTGGCTAAGCACGTTTACCGAGCGCGTTCTTCATTCAAAAACTCTGCGACATCGGCAAGGTCAACATCGGCAGAAAGAAATGTTTCGCCAATACCGCGCGCGAGTAGGAAGGGCAGCGTTCCACCGCTCATCTTTTTGTCATGCAACATATGGTCTACCAACTTTTGGCCATCGACGTCACAACCAGCCTGTTTTAGCGTTGTTGGCAAATCCGCCCGGGCAAGCAATTCAGAGATTCGCTGGGCAGCATCTTCGCTGCATAATCCCAATCTTGCGGAATAGCGAAAAGCCAAGCCCATACCGCAAGCAACGCCTTCACCATGCAACAAACGATCTGAAAATCCGGTCTCTGCTTCCAAAGCATGTCCAAAGGTATGCCCTAGATTCAAAAGCGCGCGTTTTCCGGTTAGTTCCTTTTCATCTTCGGCAACGATGCGCGCCTTTGCGCTAACGGACCGGGTGATTGCTTCCGATCTAATAACCAGATCGCCCGCCATAAATTGTTGCATGTTGCTTTCGCACCAATCGAAAAACTCTGCATCATCGATCAAGCCATATTTGACGACCTCGGCAATTCCGGCGGCAAGTTCGCGCGGCGGTAGGCTCACCAGTACTTCTGGATCGATCAACACCATGGCTGGCTGATGGAATGCCCCGATCAGGTTTTTGCCCGCTTTACTGTTGATTGCGGTCTTGCCCCCAACGCTGCTATCGACCTGCGCCAACAAGGTTGTTGGAATTTGGATAAAGCCGCAGCCGCGCTTCAAGATATGGGCGGCAAAACCCGTTATATCGCCGACGACCCCGCCGCCAAGAGCAACGATACTGTCGCCGCGCTCGGTATGATGGGATAGCAGCCAATCGGTCAGGTGTTCCAAATGATCCCAGCTTTTTGCGCCTTCGCCCACTGGCAAAACGAATGTTTCAAGGATTAGGGACGCGGCTTCACATTGTCGTTTAAGCGCTGGCCAAACATGCTTTTCGACATTGCTATCCAGAATGAAAAGCAACCTCCCATTGCGCGCGAATGGAGCCAGCATGTCTGGTATGTCCTGAAGCAATCCGGGCTTGATATGAATGTGATAGGGGGTGCTTTTCAGATCAACTTTAACAATGGTCATTTGGCAAGCGCTTCCAATATTAGATCCACGGTTTTGGTGTGAGGCGAGCCGTCACTGCGGATATGCATATCAGCCAATGCGTATATTGGGTTACGTTCCTTGCCAAGTTCTTCGAGTATTTTCCGGGGGTCTTTCCCTTGCAGTAGCGGGCGGTGATTGCGGCGGGACACGCGTTCCACAAGAATATTGATGTCCGCGTCCAGCCATATTGAAACACTTTCCGCCAAGATTAGTTTTCTCGTTTCCTCATTGATGAATGCACCGCCACCGGTTGCAATAACTTTTGCCTCCCCCGCCATCAAGCGCGCAATCACACGCCTTTCGCCATCGCGAAAATGGGGTTCGCCGTAATTTTCAAATATGTCGGAAATGCTAGAATTTGCTGCCATCTCAATTTCATCGTCAGCATCCACGAATGGTTTACCGAGGCGCTCTGCTAGTCGGCGGCCAATGCTGCTTTTCCCAACACCCATCATTCCAATCAGCACAATCGATTTTTCTGTTTGCGAATAATTGCCGTCAATCGGCTTCGAGTTGCTATTTGGTGTTTTCATTGCGAAGGGCGCTATATATCGGCAAGGCGCCATCGAAAAGCGTTTTGCCAAAAGCAAGGATTGGATTATGCAGCAGCAAAAGGAAAAAGGGTTGCGGAAGTTTTGGATATTTGTGTTTCTTTTGATTGTCGCTGCTGCACTGCTATTCTGGCTGGAATGGATGGGAAGTGAACAACAAATGACGCCAATGGAACAATCAATTCCGCTTCCAGCACAAGCAGGAAATTCTGACTAATCATGCACGCTAACCGAAAAAATATTCTGTTCACGCTAGCCGGTGTGTCGGCACTTGTGCTGGCAATTCCAGCAATTGGTCAACAAAGCCCGGAGTCATTAATCCCAGACGGCTTTGAAGATCCGCCAGCGCCCCAGCCAAAACCGCCTTCACCAACCCCGGCGGCTGGACCAGAAACACCGCCAGCGTCAGCGCCGACTGCTTCGCCGCAATCACCTTCTTCTGCCCCAAATCGAGGGCCGCGTAGAAATTCGGCATCTTCGCGGAACAGTAACTCTTCCGCCGCATCGGGCAGGGAGGGCGATGCTTTGGAGGATGAAGTTCCTATTCGTTACGATGTGCCAGCCGCCGCCCGGCGTTCGTTGAATGAAATAGGTATAATTTCGGAAGCGAATGGTGGTTTTTCGAAGGATGCATATGGCGATGAGTCCGGCAAAGCGCTGATGCAAATATTAAAAAATACACATGGACCTATCGCTTCCAGATGGGGCAGCATCATTACCCGCCGCTTGCTGGCGAGCCGGACAATCAGCCCTGATGGCGTCAAAGCCGCTGATTGGACCGCCGAGCGAGCTTGGTTGCTCTTGCGGATGGGCGAATCGGTGGCCGCGCGACAGTTGGTTCAGCAAGTAGATGCAGGGAATTATACAAAGCGGCTATATGTGGTCGCAATGCAATCCATGTTGGCGAATGCCGATCT
>CAKZNA010000181.1 GCA_937129355.1 uncultured Sphingomonadales bacterium
TGGGCGCGGTGCCATTCATCCGAATAGCGCCCTCCAACCCGGGCCAGATCCGGTCCGGTGCGTTTGGAGCCCCATTGGAACGGATGGTCATACATGCTTTCGGCGGCAAGGCTATAATGGCCATAGCGTTCCACTTCATCGCGGAACGGCCGGATCATCTGGCTATGGCAGGTATAGCAGCCTTCGCGCATATAAATGTTGCGGCCAGTTAGCTCGAGCGGAGTGTAAGGCCGCATACCATCCACTTTTTCGACCGTCGATTTAATCCAGAAGAGCGGCGCAATCTCCACAATCCCGCCAATTGCGACCGCGACTAAAGCAAGTAGGCCAAGCAAAGTGACATTGCGTTCAATCTTCTTGTGGCTAAACTTCTCTTCGCCAGTTTGGCCGCCGGTTGTGTTATTGTCTGTCATGGCAGCCTCCTTATTCCGCAGGTTCGGCGACCAGCGGACGGTCAGCCTTTTCGTTATAGGGCGTTTCGGTCATCGGCTTTTCTTCGCGCAATGGATGGCCAGCAATGGTTTTCCATATATTGATCGTCATAATGACTGCGCCGAGCAGATATAAACCTCCGCCAGCCGCACGCACCACATACATCGGAATAACCGCTGTAACACTATCAACGAAGCTGTTGACCAGGTAGCCGTCGCTACCATATTCGCGCCACATCAATCCTTGGGTGACGCCGGCCACCCACAAGGATGCGGCATAGAGCACGATACCCATGATCGCGAGCCATGAATGCCAATTGACCATACGCATCGAATAGAGCCGTTCGCGTCCCCAAAGCCGCGGCACCAGATAATAGAGCGCAGCAAAAGTAATCATGCCGTTCCAGCCAAGCGCACCTGAATGCACATGGCCGATGGTCCAATCGGTATAATGTGAAAGGCTGTTCACGGCCTTGATCGACATAACAGGACCTTCAAAAGTACTCATCCCGTAAAAGGCGAGAGCAAATACCATCATCCGGATAATCGGATCGGTTCTTACCTTGTCCCAAGCACCGTTTAGCGTCATGAGCCCGTTGATCATTCCGCCCCAACTGGGCATCCACAATATGACGGAAAATACCATGCCGAGGGTTTGAGCCCAATCGGGCAATGCCGTATAGTGTAAATGGTGCGGACCTGCCCAGATATAAAGGAAGATCAGCGACCAAAAGTGAATGATCGACAGGCGGTAGCTGTATACTGGTCGCTCGGCCTGTTTCGGCACGAAATAATACATCATGCCAAGGAAGCCGGCAGTCAGGAAGAAACCAACCGCGTTATGGCCATACCACCACTGCGTCAGCGCATCTTGTACCCCGGCGAAAGCGGCATAGCTTTTCGACCCCAGCAGGCTCGCCGGCATGCTAAGGTTATTCACCAGATGCAGCATGGCAACGGTGATAATGAAGCTTAGGAAAAACCAGTTGGCGACGTAAATATGCGGCTCTTTGCGTTTCACAATCGTGCCGACAAAGACAATGAGATAGGATACCCAAACGATGGTCAGCCAAATATCAACATACCATTCCGGCTCAGCATATTCTTTCGCTTCGGTAATGCCGAGCAGATATCCGGTTGCTGCCAGCACAATGAAAAGCTGGTATCCCCAGAAAACGAACCGGGCGAGACTAGGGAAGGCAAGCCTCGCCCGGCAGGTCCGTTGCACAATATAAAAGCTGGTGGCGATCAGAGCGTTTCCTCCGAAGGCAAAGATCACAGCTGATGTATGCAACGGCCTAAGCCGTCCGAATGTAGTATATTCGAGATTCAGGTTCAGGACCGGAAATGCGAGCTGTAGCGCGATGTAGAGACCAGCGATAAAACCAGCCATTCCCCAAAATACGGTGGCGATTACGCCCCACCGGATCAGGTCATCATCATAGCGCTCTTCATTGGCCGGCGCTTGCATTATGCCGCGCGCTAAGGCGCTATAATCCGCTTTGCTCACCTTGAAATATAACGCGATCAGGCATGCGACCGACACGATCGCCATGTGAATGGCAAAGCCGCTGTCAACCGCAAGAGCGGATGCCAGAAGCGCCAACAATGCAAGAAAGAGCCAGCCACCGGCTCCCATGACCAGTTTGTCCATAAACAATACCTTCCCTGTGCAGTGCAGTCGGAGGAACTGCATTGATTGCTACATGCATAGACGCAGCAGGTCTATCAAACATTGATCTAGATCAAATTTGCCCAGCATTTGGGTAGGAAGATGTAGCGACATATCCTCCATCTAGAGCGTCCGCTTTCGGGATTTAGCGGTCATTAGCAGGAACTCTACCATGTAACCGCTTCTCGCTCAAATTCGACATTCGCATGGTTGCTTACAAACGGCGCCTTTGTGCTCTTTGCGCTCGTTAGGCACTGGACTGAATGAAGAGCCAACCCTGTTGGACCATACTTCAAACCAGTTAGTCGTTTTTGAAGCGGTGTCATACAGGAATTTTGCCGCACCCGACGGTATTGGTGCGATCTTCGGCCTGACAGATTGTAGAGCAAATCCCTAACTTTGCGTTGCATTCATGGTCTTAGCAAATCAAACAGGGTGCTTGCTATGTGATTGCTAGTACAAATCGTATATCCATAAACAAAATGCAAAATCACCATAATTTAACGAAATATTTGGTCGGGACGAGAGGATTCGAACCTCCGACCCCCACACCCCCAGTGTGATGCGCTACCAGGCTGCGCTACGTCCCGACCGAGTTGCGGCGTGAGCCTAGGGAATTTTGCGGCTCACAATTTGCAACAGATTTCAGGCTTCGCCCTATATTGTTGCCACCCAGATAATGCAAGCGGCGGATATCCGTTGCGTATGGCGGGGCTGCGTGATAACCGCGCGCAATATTTCACATGCGAAGGCGGACCAGCCAGAGCGCGTCTTAGATTGTTGGAGTTTTTGATATGAGTTTCCTTATCGGTGCCGCAGGCGGCAGCGCAGGCGGAGCGGGCTTTTTGGTTCAGCTAATGCCGCTGATCCTGATTTTTATTATCTTCTGGTTTTTTCTCATCCGTCCGCAGCAAAAGCGGCAGAAAGAACATGAAGCAAAGGTCGCCGCGGTTCAGCGGAACGATGATGTGGTGACGACTGGCGGCCTGATGGGCAAAGCGGTTAAGGTGGCTGACGAACATGTGGAAGTGGAAATTGCTAAGGGTGTTCGCGTCAAGGTTGTGAAGTCGATGCTAGCCGATGTGAGCTCACGATCCAGCAAGCCGGCAAATGACTGAATTTCCTTTGGCAAACCTATTTGATGATGGCCTACTTGATAATATCATGCTGTTGACCCAGATATATCTGAACCGAGGCAAGAACCTCAATTTTCCGGAAAGCTGCTATGCTTGATTTTCCTCGTTGGCGTATATGGATGCTCAATATCCTGTTATTGCTTGGCGTCCTATTTGCAATTCCCAGCCTGTTGCCAAAAGCATATCTGGACCAGATACCCGATGCGATACCGAAAGAGACCATTAACCTCGGTCTCGATCTTGCGGGTGGTAGCCATATTCTGCTTGAGGCTGATCCAGCTGAGCTGAGTAAGACGCGGCTTGAATCGCTTGACGAAGGTGTGCGGAGCACGATGCGCCGATCAGACCCGCGTATTGCGATCTCCGAGGTTTCGCGTGCGGGCGGAAATCTGTCATTCAGTGTAACCGACCCTTCGCAGATAGATTTGGCGCGGCGGAAGTTGGAACCTATGATCGCCAACACCACCGGCGGCCGTGACTGGGATATCAATATCACAGATGGAAACCGGATCACGCTGACGCCGTCTGCGAGCGGAAACGAAACCGCGCTCGACCAGGCCATGGATACCGCAAAGGATGTAATCGATCGCCGGATCAATGCGATGGGGACGTTGGAGCCAACGATTATCCGTCAGGGCGATGAAAGAATTGTTGTGCAGGTTCCCGGGCTTACAGATCCCAAGGCACTAAAGGAACTAATCGGCAAAACTGCTAAGTTGGAATTCAAACTGGTCGACGAACAAGCCGACCCCGACCGAACACGTGAGGGCAAGGCACGCGTGGGCAGTCAAGTTTTCCCTTACCCGCTAAATCCAAGCGGACAACCCAACATGGCTGTACGGCGCCTGGGCGGAATTTCCGGCGACAAGTTGGTAAAAGCCGACCCGACATTTGATCAACAGACGAACGAACCGGCGGTCTCGATTACATTCGATAGCGAAGGCGGCCAAAAATTTGCTCGAATGACCCAGAAATATCAGGGAAAGTTGTTTGCCATCATTCTTGACGGCCAGATTATTTCTGCTCCGGTAATGAAAGAGCCTATCTATGGCGGCGTATCGCAAATTTCGGGTAGCTTTACGGTTGAAAGCGCAAACCAGTTGGCGATTGCCCTCCGGTCGGGCGCTTTGCCTATTGATTTGAAGATTGTTGAGGAACGGTCGGTTGGCCCCGATTTGGGTGCGGAATCGATCCGCAAAGGCTCACTGGCTGCGATGATTGGTACAGTGACGGTGCTTGTATTGATGTTCCTGACTTATGGCCGTTTTGGATTTTACGCGAATGTTGCGCTTGTCATAAATGTCTTGATGATCTTGTCTGTTATGGCGCTGGCCAATGCGACGCTGACGCTGCCCGGCATTGCCGGTTTCGTTCTAACTGTCGGCGCCGCTGTGGATGCCAACGTCCTCATCAATGAACGCATTCGCGAAGAGGTGAGGCGAGGCAGGCGCGTATTCCAGGCGATGGAGTTTGGTTACAAGGAAGCCAGCCGCGCTATTTACGATGCAAATATCACTAATGTGATCGCTGCCGTTTTGCTCTTCCTGTTTGGTTCGGGACCAATACGTGGTTTCGCCGTGGTTTTGATGATTGGCATAGTAACATCGGTATTCACTGCAGTGGTTATAACACGCATGTGGGCGTCGGGATGGGTTAAGAAGAACCGTCCCCAAACGCTGAACGTTTAAAGGAAACGGATCAATGAAACTGTTGAAACTTGTTCCCGACAATACAAATATCAGATTTCTGAAAGCGCGGAATATCGCTTTCACGATATCTACCTTGTTGATGATTGCATCTATCGCGCTGGTGGTGATGCGCGGCTTGAATTTTGGCGTTGATTTTATCGGCGGTCAAATGATTCGCGCAACCTTTACGGAAACGGTCGAAGCGCCGGTGGAAGAGCTACGCGGCAAGATCGGAACGCTTGGTTACGGCGACCCGTCCCTGCAACGTTTTGGTAAACCTAACGAAGTTGCAATTCGGATGAAGCTACCCGAAGGGGCGGAAGAGAACCCTGAATTGGCCAATGAAATGACCGTCAAGATCATCGACAAGCTGAAGGCGGATTATAAAGATATCCGGATTGACGGCACCGACGCGGTATCTGGCAAAGTGTCTGATGAACTATTCAGTAAGGGTGTATGGGCTCTGCTGGCGGCATTGCTGGGTGTGTCGGCCTATATCTGGATCAGGTTTGAGTGGCAGTTCGGTGTGGGTGCAATTTGGGCTTTGATCCACGATGTTACCCTTACTTTCGGCTTGTTCGCTTGGACGCAGTTAGAATTTGATCTCAATATCATTGCGGCCTTGCTGACGATCATCGGTTATTCGCTTAACGATACGATTGTGATTTATGACCGGATTAGAGAAAATCTGAAAAAATTTCGGAAGATGGATATGAGTGCGCTGCTTGATTTGTCGGTCAATGAAACGCTGCCTCGTACGGTCATGACCAGCTTGACCATATTGGCACCGCTGCTGGTGTTGGTGTTCCTTGGTCCGCAGGTCATATTCGGCTTCGCCTTGGCGATGACATTCGGCATCGTGGTCGGTACATATTCATCGATCTATATGGCCTCACCGATCCTTATCTGGTTGAAAGTTGGATCTGATAGTTTCGTTCCGGAAGAGGGGGCCGGAGAAAAGATCGAACCCAGATCCGAAAGTTACGGCGCGCAGGTTTAATTCGTTTATCGGTCCGTTAAGCCGTGAAAGAAATTTTCAAGCTGATTGGCATTTTCGTGCCAAGAAAAATGAGCGACCTGCTTGGCTACCGCTTCTTGGGGAATCGGGTTTGTTAGCAACTCTTTTGTGGCAGTCACGATTTCTTGCACGTCTCGTTCGACAATCCTTCCGGCATCGGGAGAGCGGATGAGTTCTGGCGCGCCCCCAACATTGCTTGCAATGACCGGAGTCCCGCATGCCAGCGCCTCTACCCAAGCATTGGCCAGCCCCTCACTTTCGGATACAAGCGCCATGATATCGGCAGCGCCAATCATGTCAGGAAGCTCATCATGCGGCACGCTGCCAGCAAACCGTACTTGGTCTGCCACACCAAGCTCTTTTGCAAGTTTACGATACTTGCCTTCTGCTGCGCCAAAGCCAGCCAGCATTAACGTAACGTCCGGCAATTTGGGGAGCGCACGGATCAAAAGCGCTTGATTTTTTCGCTCAATCAAGGCGCCTACGCACAGCACTAGCGGGCCGGAAACTCCCAACTTTGCTTTCTCTGCTGCACGGTTTTTGGGATGAAATCGTTTGCGATCAAGGCCAGTATAATGGACCTCGATCTTCTCGCTCTCCATGCCCAAATCGATCATATCTGCCTTCAAGGCTTTGGATACTGCTAGCATGCCCGCGGCTTTATCCGCCGCTTCAGAAATCTGGCCAGCGCAATCCTTTCGCAGCGCCCATAGATGGATATCATTGCCGCGAGCTTTGGCAGTAAAGGGAATGCCAAGTTTTTCGGCAATCCGCATAGCGGCTGGGCCGTCCGGGTAGAAAAATTCGGCATCAATCAAATCGAATGGCTTGTCCGCATGGAGTTTTTTCACCAGCGGCCAGATGGCGCGCGCTATCATGCAAGGATTCAGTGGCCCGCCAATTCGCGGTATCAGAGTGAAGTGAGGGCGATAAACATCCAGACCGCACCAATTTTCATGAGAAGGAAGTGCTAGCAATTCTGCGTAACGGGCATTCCCGCTAAACGGCCAAGGCGGCACGCCGAGAGGGTTTATGACGGTTACTTCAACATCCTCGCGCGCGTTCAATCCAGCCGTCTGGCGTTCGACAAATATTCCGAAATTGGGTTTTGACGCATGTGGGAACAGTGTAGCCAATGTCAGGATACGTAAGGGGCGCATGGGGAGCCTTTGGTTTACAGCTTGCGGATTAGGCGGACGGCTTTTGCAATCCAGACGGGATCATTGACCACTTGTTGCCTCGCGCCTGCTTCTAATGGCAAAAGATGCAATTTTTCACCTTCACGGCCGAGCAGCCGTGCGAAAAGAAAACGCCCGGCAGGGCGCGGCACAAGGACATCAAGATTAAGCGCGCTGGAAAAGTCAGCTGGCTCTAATTGTTCGAGCCACAGCTCGTCTCCCTGCCTATATTCACCGATCGCCGCATCTATACGCATGCCTATGCTTCGCCCACCGACATTGGGGACAAGAAGGTTTTCCTCGCGTTTGGGCGCATAGGCACCTTTGCTGCCCAATATCGCGGCCACAGTTAATTTCTGCTGGTCCGATAGCTGTACCAATTCAGAACTGTCTACTTCCAACGCATTCGCCATACGGTTGAGCCAGTCAATCGAGAGCGTTCGCGCGCCTGTTTCAAGACGTCCGATAGTTTGTGCGGTCGTAGGCGGAACGCAGCGCTGCGCGACATCGAGCAATGTCAGGCCTTTGGCCTTGCGGACATCTCGTATCCTGCTGAGCATGGTTGTTCTTCCCTGAATAAATAACCAAATAGGAAAACACTTTCCTACATAATTTACCAAATGGCAAGGAGTGATTCTCAGAATTCCGCCAAAAGGAAATTTTATGCCCCGCAAATCTCGTATCAACAAAGCCAAATCCAATGACCCTCGCATGCTTGTCGAGCATGCGCTTCCGCAAGACCATGATGCAGGGCGAAAAACACCGCCGCGCACGGTGACGATCAATCTCTCGGAATCTCCGCTCAGCTGGCTGCATGCGCGCGGGCATTTGAATGAACGTCAGCTGCTTGCTGGCGAAAAGTTGCGCGAAGACTACGAAGCAGCATCCATGGGCGCTCAAGTCACCATGAAATGGGATGCTGCCACACTGGGGCGGCAGAAGCGGGGTAGCCATGAGCCGCTTGCTCAAAGCGAGAGAATGATCATGGCCAAGCAACGGTTTGACGGCGCCCTAATTGCATTAGGCAAAGACCTATCCGACATTGCATGGCGGGTGATCTGTGATGGCGAAGCTTTGTCCGGCGCGGAACGTGTTCTCGGGTGGCCGCAGCGTTCCGGAAAATTGGTGCTTAAAATTGCACTTGATAGGCTGGCCGCCCACTACCGATTGCCGGGGTGACCCGGCTTATCCGAGTTCTTCAACTTCCATGGCCAAAGCGAGCCAACGTTCTTCGGCAGCATCCTTTTCACTTTGCAAGTTTCCGATGTCTTCGCTCAATTTCGCGAACCTGTCCGGATTTTTGGTGAAAAGGTCTGGATCGGAAAGCAATTGCTCGGCGGTGGTGATTTTTTCTTCAATTTTCGTTATTCGAGCCGGCAGTAGATCATAGTCGCGCTGGTCTTTGTAAGACAGCTTCACCTTTTTCTGGTCGGCTTTTATTTCCGGTATGGCGACGTTAGTCTTGGCTTTGGTGGGCGATTTGTTGCCGCTGCGTTCATCTCGCTTTGCTTCCCAATCGGCGTAACCTCCGGCGATAACATCAACATGTCCGTCGCCTTGAAGCCCAAGCGTCAGGGTTACGGTGCGGTCAAGAAAGTCGCGATCATGGCTGACAATCAATACTGTTCCGTCATAGTCCGAAATCACTTCCTGCAAGAGATCAAGTGTTTCCAGATCAAGATCATTTGTTGGTTCGTCGAGCACAAGTAAATTTGCCTCCCTGGCAAATTCGCGGGCCAGCAATATTCGGCTACGTTCGCCGCCAGACAAGGTTCCAATCCGGGCTTCGATCAAAGAAGGTTCGAACAGGAATTCTTTCAAATAGCCCTGCACATGTTTCCGTACCCCGCGCACATCTATCCAATCGGACCCATCTGCCAGCACATCACGCACGCGTTTTTCCGGCGACAATAATTTGCGTTGCTGATCAATGACAATGCCGGTGAGTGTTTTTGAACGCGTTACCGTACCGCTATCCGGTTCCAATTCGCCCGTGAGCATCCGGATAAGCGTGGTTTTACCAGTACCATTGGCGCCGACGATACCGATCCGATCGCCGCGTTGAATGCGCAGCGTAAAGTCGCGAATGATCGAACGATCTGTGAAAGATTTGCTTATCGCATCGGCATTGATAACTGTCTTTGTCTTGCTGTCATTATTGGCAGCGGCCAGTTTCGCAGTTCCCGCAGGCCCCAACATTGATGCACGTTGTTCTCGCATTTCGTAAAGCTTGGCGAGCCGCCCCTGATTCCGTTTTCGTCGGGCCGTCACGCCATGGACAAGCCAATGTGCTTCGATTTTTAGCTTCGCATCCAATCGTTGTGTGGCTCGCTCTTCTTCCGCGTAAATTTTCTCAATCCACGCGTCATATCCGCCAAACCCGATTTCATTGCGCCGCAAGCTTCCGCGATCAAGCCAGAATGTCTGCTTGGTAAGCCGTGTTAAAAACGTCCGGTCATGGCTGATCACAATGAAAGCCCCGCGATAGCGGTTCAGCCATTCTTCCAGCCATTCAATGGCTGCCAAATCGAGATGGTTGGTGGGTTCATCAAGCAATAGCAAATCAGGCTCGCTTGCCAGCGCTTTGCAAATGGCGGCTCGTCGCCGTTCACCGCCGCTTGCGGTATTTGCTTCGCGATTCAGATCTATGTCAATCTGGTCGGCAATCGATTGAACTTTATGCTCTGCTGGTGCGCCTTCGCCGTCTAAGCAAAAATCGATCAGGCGCTCAAATCCACTGAAATCAGGATCTTGCTCCAACATCACCACATGCGTTCCGGGAATGACCGTACGCGTGCCTTTGTCAGCCTCAATTTCGCCAGCGATTAATTTGAGCATTGTAGTTTTGCCGGCACCGTTGCGCCCGATCAACGCAAGCTGGTCGCGCTGACCAACATATAAGTCAATATCGGTAAACAGCCAGCCAGAACCCTGCTGAAGCGATAGGCCTTCATAGGCGAGAATAGGAGGCTGTGACATGGGAGCGGCGGATAGGCGGTCAAAAGAAATGCATCAAGGGAATTGCGAAGACCGGCGTAATCTGCTTTCGCCCTAGAGGCTGGTTAAAAGGAGGAACGCACATGCGAACGGTATATCTCAACGGCAAATTTGTTCCTGAAAATCAAGCCGCGATATCCCCTTTTGATCGCGGCTTCCTGTTTTCTGATGCGGTATATGAGGTCGTATCGGTATTGGGCGGAAAGCTGATTGACTTTGAGCGGCATCTAGCTCGCCTATCCCGGTCTTTGAACGAATTATATATTGCCGACACCATCCGCGAAGCGGACTGGCTGTCAATATTCAGAGAGCTTATCGAGCGCAATTCCCTTGATGAAGGCATGATATATTTGCAGGTGAGCCGCGGTGATGCAGGCGACCGCGACTTTTACTGGCCAACACCGGAAACATCTCCGACGGTGTTTGTATGTACCCAATCGGCCCAACTTACCGATAGCCCAAATGCAAAAACCGGTATTTCTGTTGTGACGCTTCCCGATTTACGCTGGGGCAGGGCGGATATAAAAACGACCCAGTTACTCTATGCATCAATGATGAAGATGGAAGCCAAGGCAGCAGGCGCCAACGATGCCTGGCTGGTGCGCGATGGCATGGTGACCGAGGGCACATCTCAAAATGCACATATCGTCACAAGGGATGGTGTCCTAGTCACGCACCCGCTGGACAGAACCATTCTGCACGGAGTTACGCGGGCGGCCATGCTAGAACTGCTGGCAAAGGAAGATGTCGCATTGGAAGAACGTGCATTCACCGTTGAAGAGGCCGAACAGGCGCAGGAGGCCTTTGTATCGTCGGCATCAACTTTCATTATGCCGGTCATTCAGGTTAATAATAGTGTGATAGGCAATGGAAAGCCCGGTCCGTTGGCGCTTTTGCTGCGCAATGCGTATATTGATTGGGCAAAAAATAATGCAATCTGATCGAAAGTCGCTGCTTACAGGGCCATTTGCTTTCAAAAGCCTTGCCTTCCCATTCACGTTCCATTCAATGCTTCTATTTTAAGGAAGGGCGCATGATGATATTCAAAACATCCTTTTTTGCTCTGCTCGCTGCATTGGCGGTCGTTGGTGCGGGGTCGGCAGAGGCGCGGCGCGGCGATGATCAGCAAGCCGTGCGCAAGGGATGTTTACAAGGCAGCGTTAAATGTCTGCGTGAAATCGAAGCCAAAGTTCTTCCGCGTATGCGCGGCATGCAATATCTTGGCCCTGAATATGATTCAACGGCTCAGGTCTACCGGCTCAAATTCATAAAAAAGGATCGTGTGATTTTTGTCGATGTTGATGCGCGTTCAGGCCGCGTGTTGCGGCAGCGTTAATTCGCCATTTGGTCAAAGTCCTTTTGCCCCTTCCAATCCTATCTGTTATCGACCTTTCGTAAAGGCAATCATAAGTAAATTGAGGGGACAAGATGCGCATCCTGATCGTTGAAGATGAGCCCACATTGGGCGACCAGTTGAAATCAACTTTGGAAGGTGCCGGCTATGCCGTCGACCTGTCTCGTGATGGCGAAGACGGCCATTTTCTGGGCTCGACCGAAGACTATGATGCAGTTGTACTTGACTTGGGGTTGCCCGAAATAGACGGGCTTACGGTTCTTGATCGCTGGCGCAAAGAGGGACGCAAATTCCCGGTTTTGGTTCTTACGGCTCGCGATAGCTGGTCGGACAAGGTGGCTGGTCTCGATGCTGGGGCAGATGATTATCTCGCCAAACCGTTTCAAACCGAAGAATTAATCGCCCGCTTGCGCGCCCTTATTCGCCGCGCGTCTGGCAATGCATCCAGTGAACTAACCGCTGGTGCCGTACGGCTGGACACACGCTCAGGACGCGTAACACTAGATGGCGCGCCGGTTAAACTGACGGCTCAGGAATATAAATTGCTGTCTTACCTGATGCACCATAAGGGCAAAGTTGTCAGCCGAACTGAGCTGATTGAGCATATTTATGATCAAGATTTTGACCGTGATTCCAATACGATTGAGGTTTTTGTGACGCGCATTCGCAAAAAACTTGGACAGGAAGTGATCACCACTATCCGCGGCCTTGGTTATAGCCTCGAGGAACCTGAAAGCTGAATAGTCCGGCCGCCATTGAATCGGCGGCGCCCGCGATTGAGGGCGATGCTTCGGTTGCGCCTAGAAAGGGTACCGGGTCGCTTAGCAGGCGGATGATCGGAATCGCTACCGCATGGATAATCGTGCTGTTGCTGGGCGGTGGCGTTGCCCTTGACCGAGTAATCGGCAATTCGATTCGGCAGAATTTCGACAATCAGCTTGAATATGTGCTTACAGCGATGATCGCATCGGCGGAGATTGGACCGGATGGAGAGGTGCGGTTTAACCGCGCATTGGGCGATCAACGATTTTTGGAGCCCAATAGCGGCTTTTATTGGCAGGTAAGTGCGGCGGGAGTAATCCCGTTTCCCTCACGTTCCTTGTGGGACCGTGAATTGAAGGTGCCGCCAGAACATGAGGATGCGGCCGTTCATTTTCGCGAGAGTTCCGAATTTCAAGGTGAGCCATTGGTTATAGCCGAGCGCGGAATCATCCTGCCCGACTCTGACAAAAGATGGACCTTTATGGTGGCCCAAAGCCGCACAAGCCTTGACGCTCAGATATCAGAGTTGAGATCGGTTTTAACATCCAGTTTTCTTTTGCTTGGTCTTGGACTGATCATACTTGCCGCGCTGCAGACGCTATATGGGCTTTGGCCGTTAAGAGCCGTGCGCGAATCCATTGCCGAAATGCGTAGCGGAAAGAAAACACGGATCGTAAGGCCGCTTCCAGATGAAGTGATGCCGATGGTGACCGAGCTTAACGACCTGCTTGATCACAATGAAAAGCAAGCGGAGGAAGCGAGGCGGCATGCCGGCAATCTTGCCCATGCGCTGAAAACACCGCTTACTGTCGTCATGAACAGCGCGACGGCAAAAGCCAAAAATCTCGATGAAACCGTTATCCGCGAAGCCACGACTATGCGGCGGCAAGTTGATCACCATCTCGCACGCGCACGCGCCGTAGGCAGACGGGGGCATGCGCATAGTCGTGCCAATGTTTGGGACAGCCTTGAATCGGTCGAGCGTGCCGTTAGCCGCCTTTACGCGCATATCAGGTTAGACATGGATGGAAATCAATCGCTCGCCGCACGTGTTGAACGACAAGACCTTGACGAAATGCTGGGCAACCTGATTGAAAATGCAGCTAAATATGGTGGGGGTAGCGTTTTTGTAACGGTTGAGGAAAAGGACGAATTCGTCGAAATGCTAGTGGAAGACGACGGCATGGGCATTCCTGAAAAAGAGCGCGACCGGATTTTTGATCGCGGTGCGCGGCTGGATACCGGCAAACCTGGCACAGGTCTCGGTCTGGCCATTGTGCGCGATGTTGCAGAGATATATGATGGCAATGTCACGCTAGAGGAAAGCGAGGATCTGGGCGGATTGATGGTGCGGTTGAGGTTGCCGAAAGCGCTCAACTAGTGGCTATTGCTCGCGATTAATTTTCTGGTGATGGCGGATCACTTCTTCAATTATGAAGCGCAGGAATTTTTCGGTAAAGTCGGGATCCAGTTTTGCGTCTTTCGCCAACTGACGTAATCGGGCGATCTGTTTTTCTTCACGACCTGGATCCGCCGGAGGAAGGCTTGTTTTGGCCTTGTATTCACCCACAGCCTGGGTGACTTTGAATCTTTCGGCAAGCATGAAGACCAATGCTGCATCAATATTGTCGATACTGTCGCGATACTGCGCAAGAATATTGTCATCGGTCATGGTCGTTCATTGCCCTTTCCCAAACTAACCCACAAGTGTTTTTGCGCCTTTTGCACTTGCCAATTCCGGGCATGGTTGTCAGTGAAGGTCGTCTATGACAGCATCTATTCACCAAATCGGAGGTGCCAAGGCACCATCTCTTGAGCCTATGCTGGCGCTCGTCGCGGCGGCGGCGCTCAACCTCGGCCTGGCGTTCTCGACGCTCGCGCTCGGCCTGTCCACCGCGCCGCTGCCGACCGCCGCCGCGCGCGGGTTCGAGAATGTCGTGCTGGTCGTGCAGCTGACGCCGCTCATCGACGGCGCGGCGCTGCTGCGCGCGCCGGTCGATCAGGCCGAACTTGCGCGGC
This sequence comes from uncultured Sphingomonadales bacterium, assembly GCA_937129355.1. Classification (GTDB taxonomy): domain Bacteria; phylum Pseudomonadota; class Alphaproteobacteria; order Sphingomonadales; family Sphingomonadaceae; genus Sphingorhabdus_B. The sequence goes on from CAKZNA010000181.1 coordinate 14,256, forward strand.
GGGGCAGAGATGGAGATGTTGTCGGCCACAGTCAGGTCCGGGACCAGCGACAGCTCCTGAAAGATGCAGACGATGCCCGAAGCCGCGGCCTGAGTGGGATCAGAAACCCAGACCGTGTCGCCGTTTACCTCAACTGTTCCCGCATCTGGTTGCAACACGCCCGAAAGAATCTTGATCAGTGTCGATTTGCCTGCGCCGGTGTGCCCGACGATGCCAAAGAAGCAACCGGCCGGCACGGCCAGGTTGTCAGTCAAGCTGTTGAATCTTTTGGGCTCAATCCTGCTGCCTTCAATAAGATTGTTGCGCTGGCAAAGAAAGAGCCGACCAAACAACAAGAATTTATTCGAAACTTTTTACTCTATGCC
>CAKZNA010000182.1 GCA_937129355.1 uncultured Sphingomonadales bacterium
GCCGGCCGCATAAGAGACCATCGACATGGCCGGAATGGGTGAGAATCCGATCACTCGGTCGGGTCCATATTTCTTCGCCGTGTAGGCATTGGATGCGGCAATAATTTCCGTCACCTCATCCCATTTGGCGCGGATGAAGCCGCCATGGCCGCGTATCTTGGTATAGCTATCGCGCTTGGCCTTATCCTCGACAATGGATTCCCAGGCCGCCACCGGCTCCATCGTCTTGCGCGCGTCCCGCCACAACCGCATCAGGCGCGATCGGATCAATGGATATTTCACGCGGTTCGCGGAATATATATACCAGCTATAGCTCGCGCCGCGCGAGCAGCCGCGTGGCTCGTGGTTCGGCAGATCGGGCCTCGTGCGCGGATAGTCTGTCTGCTGCGTTTCCCAAGTAACAATCCCGCCCTTCACATAGACTTTCCACGAACAGCTACCAGTGCAGTTGACGCCATGGGTAGAACGGACGATCTTGTCATGCTGCCAGCGTTTCCGGTAGCCGTCTTCCCACCGACGGTCTTCGCTGGTGGTGACGCCGTGACCATTGGCATAAGAGGCTTTGGTCCTGCTGAAGAAATTCAGACGATCGAGAAGATGGCTCATGTTTCTTGTCCTTTTTCAGGCGGTAGCCGGGATGGGTGCGGCAGCTTCTTTGCCCCGTTCGATGTCGTGAAGCAGGCTTCCGCGGCGCGTAGCATAACCCCAAGTCACAGCAGCACAGGCGGCGTAGAATATCCCAAAGGCCCATAATGCAGCATCAGGAGATCCGGTCACCGAGATCGAAGAACCATAAGCCTTGGGGATGAAAAACGCTCCGTAAGCCGCGACAGCCGAAGTGAAGCCGATGATCGCCGCAGACTCTTTCTCGGCATTGCGCAGCTGTTCATTGGCCGGGAGTGCTGGCATCAAACGCCCCACTTCCTTGCGCATGATGATTGGAATCATCTGGAAGGTTGAAGCGTTGCCGATACCGGTCGCAAAGAACAGCACCATGAACATCGCGAAGAAGCCCCAGAACGCGCCTTCCTGTTCCTTGATGCCAAGGAAATAGAGTACACCAGCAACCGCCGCGATCATAAGCAGGAACGTCCAAAAGGTGACGCGACCGCCGCCCCATTTATCCGAAATCCAGCCGGTAGCTGCGCGCGAAATCGCGCCAACCAATGGTCCGAGAAACACATATTGTAGCGAGTCTACATCGGGGAAGGCGATTTTCGAGAGCAATGGGAAGCCGGCGGAATAGCCGATAAACGATCCGAAAGTTCCAGTATAAAGAAAGCACATGATCCAGTTATGCTTACGCTGGAATATCACTGCCTGCTCTGAAAAGCTGGCTTTCGCCGATGCAATATCGTTCATGCCAAACCATGCCAACGCTGCACTGATCAAGATGAACGGTATCCAGATGAAGCCTGCATTTTGCATCCACATCTGGCTGCCATCTTCCAGAATCTGTGGTTCGCCACCAATGGCTCCGAAGACGCCAGCGGTGATGACGATAGGCACAAGGAACTGCATGACCGATACACCTGCGTTGCCCAAACCAGCGTTTAGAGCCAACGCGTTACCCTTTTGTCGTTTCGGGAAGAAGAAGCTGATATTGGCCATCGAAGAGGCGAAATTGCCACCACCAAACCCGCAAAGCAGTGCCAGTGTCAGAAAGATGAAATAAGGCGTTTCCGGGTTTTGCACCGCGTAGCCGATGCCAAATGCCGGTATCATCAGTGAGAGCGTTGTCAGCGTCGTCCATAGACGTCCGCCAAAAATCGGCACCATGAAGCTGTAGAATATCCGCAGCGTTGCCCCAGACAGTCCTGGCAATGCGGCCAGCCAGAATAACTGGTCTGTGCTATAGTTAAAACCGATAGATGGCAGCTTGGCCACAACAACAGACCAGACCAGCCAGACTGAAAAAGCGAGCAACAGGCAGGGAATCGAAATCCATAAATTTCGCTGGGCAATTTTGGCGCCTTTATCTTCCCAGAATTCTTCGTTCTCTGGCTCCCATTCTTCCAACACTTTGCTGGCATGGGTTTTCTTGTGGACGGACGCGTCCTGAACATTCTCCATTTCGGGGAATTCAGGCAGTTCGGACAATTGCTTGCCAACCGCTCTTTGCTCCATCTGGCGAACCGAGAAGTGCATCCATGCGAGCGCAATGCCAACAAGCAAGAAAAGAAGCATGAAGCAGCTTGTCCAAATGCCTGTTAGATCATTCATTGCGCCAAAGGCGATGGGAAGAAAGAATCCGCCAAGGCCACCGATCATTCCAACCAGACCGCCGACAGACCCCACATTATTGGGATAGTAAACCGGGATATGTTTATAGACCGCTGCTTTGCCCAGCGACATGAAGAAGCCGAGAATGAAAATCGTAATAACGAAAGGGATCAATCCCATGGAGGTCGAGAAGGCTATCGGCCCTTCTATACCGTGAATGATATAATCAGTCTCGGGATAGCTCAGCATAAACAGGCAGATCAACGAGACGCCGAAGGTCGCGTACATGATCTTACGCGCGCCATAGCGATCTGACAAATGCCCGCCGTAAGCGCGAAACAAGCTTGCCGGGACTGAATAGGCGACGGCAATCATACCAGCCGTCTTGATATCCAATTGGTAGACATCGATCAGATATTTCGGGAGCCACAGCGCCAGAGCGACAAAGGCACCAAACACGAAGAAATAATAGAGCGCGAAACGCCAAACTTGCTGATTTTTCAAAGGCTCCAACTGCATCAACGCCGAGCGCGGTTTTTCACCGCTCGCCCGCCGCGCCTTCAGTACCGGGTCATCTTCCGTAAACAACCAGAAGAATACCGCTACAGACGCCAAAATTACCGCCCAGACCTGCGCAACTATTGTCCAGCCAAACGCGACAAGTACCAAAGGCGCAACAAAACTTGTGACGGCTGCGCCGACATTGCCAACCCCAAAAATGCCAAGTGCCGTGCCCTGCTTTTCTTGCGGATACCAAGTGGAAACATAGGCGACGCCAACCGCAAAACTGCCGCCCGCCAAGCCTACACCAAGCGCCGCCAACAACATTACAGGATAGCTTGTTGCCAAAGAGAGTAAAAAGGTCGCAAATGCGGCGCAGAGCATGGTCAGCGCGAGAACCCGCCGCCCTCCATATTGATCGGCCCAGATACCCAGGAAAATCCGCGAAAGCGAGCCGGTCAGGATGGGTGTACCAACTAGCAAACCGAATTGCGTATCGGACAATCCCAGATCAGCCTTGATCTTGATCCCGATGATCGAAAAGATCGTCCACACCGCGAAGCAGGTGGTGAACGCAAAAGTGCTCATCCCCAAAGCTTTGTGCTGCTGCGCCGATGTAACATTGGCGATATCTTGCATGTATCTTCCCCATGAACACAAGATCCAAATCTTGCGATTTTGAGAGGTTGTCTGTCAGGCCTTGGGGGCAGCGGCATTGATCAAGATCAAAAGTCGAAATTATTTAGATCGTGAGCGGGCTTTATTTGCGCGGTGCGAACAGCATCGGTCCATAAAGAACGGCAAATAACAGAAACCCCGCAGCCCAGATCATTCCGGCAATTGACATGGTGAGGGCGTAGCTAATCTCCGTGTACGGAAGCACAATCCGAAGCAACGCGCCGATAAACACGAGCAGGTAAATCACGATGGTTCCAATCCCGGCACGCAGTTCCCGCCCGCAATGCCCCAGACTCGCGCGCGTCATTATCGCCATCGTGAGTTGGCCCATTGCCCCAGCGGTGAGCGCATGCAGCGCCTGCGTGGAAGTAAGAATGTTGGGCTGCAAAATGGCCAATCCCATCAACCCAAATGCAACCGGAATCCAGAAATAGGCGATATGTAGGACCAGAACCAAAGGATCCTTGCCGCAATACCAACCGCGCCATCTGATCAGGCGGACCATGTGGAGCGCAGCAGCAATCATGAAACCGACGCCCGCAGCAACGGAATCTGGAATCACAACCCAAGCAAGCAAAGTGACAATAGCGACTAGCAATGCAATTTTGTCGTACGAACCAAATGGCGAGGGCACGGCCGTCATTCCCTGCTTTTTCATCCAGTTGGTGGTAAAAGAAGGAATAACACGCCCGCCAATGAGCATCATCAATGCTGTAATTAGCGCCAGCGCCATTCGCAGACCAACTTGATGCGGCAATCCAAGCGCATCTCCAGCATGATCGATAATGTTGGCCAGCGCCAGCAACCCGATAAGAACACAAACCGGAAGGTTGCGCCAATTCTTGCCCGCCGCCACTTCGCGCCATGCAAGCGCGCCTACAGCGACGAGAAACAGGCAGTCAATCACTCCAATGATGACGGCATCGCCGCCAACGAACATCGATATGCGTCCTGCGAGCCAAATCGCAAACAACAACCCCAGCGGCACTCCCATAACCGGCAATCGCCCTGTCCAGTTGGGTATCGCAGTCATCACAAAACCGGCAATGACCGCGGCAACATAGCCAAAGATCATTTCATGCCCATGCCAGCCCAGCGCATTGCCTGCCGGCCCGACCGGATAACCATGCGAGAAGGCCGCCATCCAAAGCGGAATGGCTAGCCCAGCAAATAGTGCGGCTGAGAAAAAGAATGGACGGAATCCGTGACCGAAAAACGCTGGGCCGGTGTAAGCACGCAGCTTTTCGCCTGCTGTTGGCCCAGCACTTGGCATCAGAATTTAAGCTGGGTTGTGAACCAGAATTTCTGCGTATCGGTTGCAAACCCGTCGCTATCATAATCAGCATATTTCAGGGACACCGAAACATGCTTGCCAAAGCTACGTGCGATCAGGAAATTCCATTCCTGACCATAATCCAAATTTCCCCGGGTTGATTTATAGTCATGATAAACCGCACGAAATGTCGTTCCCTTCAGCCATTTTGGACCCTTGGGCTTAACGACTAGATCTGCGTAAATATCCCGCAGGCCATTTGCTGGTGTATTCAGGAATTTGTCTGACCAGCCGTTAAACTTGTGCAACGTCGCAAGCGGTGTTTGCAGCGCGGTGTTGCCATCGCCTTCCAATCGTTCAAATCCCAATTTCGCTGTTACAGGGCCAACAGACAAACCGGGTTCCAGCAACAAATAGTCATGCCGGAAATTGGCCGGGTTGGGACCATAGTCGGACTGCCTCGCATATTCTGCGGTATAGAGCAGTTTCGCTCCACCAATATCCTGCTTACCGGCCAGACGTACGCCATATGTCTGTGATGATGCTCCCGGTGCATTGGGTATATCTAGAAGATAGCTATAGCCGGTGA
>CAKZNA010000183.1 GCA_937129355.1 uncultured Sphingomonadales bacterium
CAACAAAGAGAGCACCAACGCGGCCTTTCTTGTGGCCGAGCATCTTCGTGTCGCGATCGGCATGCTGGTGCATAAGGGGCTGCCAGAAAATAAACGCGTGACGGTTAGTATGGGGCTGGCCTTTATACGGCCTGAAGAACCATTCAAACGCGCCCTGCGTAGGGCGGACAATGCCCTTTATGTGGCAAAGGATGCTGGCCGAAACAGGCTTAGATTGGCCGAAGGCGACACGTTGCCGGAAGTGGAAGAAAACATCCAGCTTCCGCAGCCGCGCGGCAAGCGCGAACTGCCCGATATTACAATAGATATCGGAAGCAATATTTGACGGATGCTAGACCGTATCGCCCCAAGTCGGCTATTTTACAGCGGTTTCCAATTCACCAACCAGATTGGTTTTTTCCCAAGGGAAAAGGTCGCCTTGGGCAATGCGCCCGAAATGGCCATAGGCAGCTGATGTCCGATAGATTGGTTTATTGAGGCCTAGGCATTCGCGGATACCGCGCGGGGTTAGGCCGCCAAGGCATTCCAGTCCGCGGATTGCCTCTTCCAGTTTGGCATCGTCAACCGATCCAGTACCGTGTGTGTCGACATAGAGCGACAGTGGTTTGGATACGCCGATCGCGTATGCCAATTGGATTGTGCAGCGTGTGGCGAGACCGGCAGCAACGATATTCTTGGCAAGGTATCGCGTAATATAGGCGGCAGAGCGATCAACCTTTGTCGGGTCTTTGCCGCTGAATGCGCCGCCACCATGCGGGCTAGCACCGCCATAGGTATCAACGATGATCTTGCGCCCTGTAAGACCAGCGTCACCGTCCGGTCCGCCGATGACAAAGCTGCCTGTCGGGTTGATATGATATTCGGTTTCTTCGGATAGCAATCCAGCCGGAAGGATATCAGCAACGACGCTTTTCACGTAAGCATGAAGTTCGGCTTCTTTTTCGCCTTCGTCATATCCTTCGGCATGTTGGGTCGAAACGACGATTGCGGTCGCGGCTACAGGTTTGCCATCTTCATACCGCAATGTGACCTGACTCTTGCTATCGGGTTCCAGAAATGGCGCTTTGCCCGAATGCCGGTCAGTGGCCATTTGCTGCAAAATCTTGTGACTGTAATCGAGTGTCGCCGGCATCAAATCGGGCGTTTCATCGCAGGCAAAGCCGAACATGATACCCTGATCGCCGGCGCCTTCATCTTTGTTGCCAGATGCATCGACACCTTGTGCGATATGCGCAGATTGCGGGTGCAGGTTATTGGAAAATTCCAACGTTTCCCAATGGAAGCCATCTTGCTCATACCCGATTTCACGCACGGTATTGCGGACAGTATCTTCGATTTCCTGTTTTACGCCCTCGGCCCATTCGCCCGCTTCGTCCATAATCCCCTTACCGCGAATTTCGCCTGCCAGCACGACTTTCTGCGTGGTGGTCAAGGTCTCACAAGCGACGCGCGCTTCTGGGTCTTTGGACAGGAACAGATCGACTATGGCGTCTGAAATTTGATCAGAGACTTTATCGGGATGTCCTTCGGAAACAGATTCGGACGTGAAGAGATAGTTGGAGCGCATGGTTTTTCCAGTATGTTGGCTGTGTCTGCGTATAAAGAATTCTTTATATCGTGGCGCGCCTTAGCGGCGTAGCCTTTCCCGCGCAACAGGAAACAGCGCGAGTGCGATGAGGAGAAGAGCGAAGGATATTGGCAGGATGTTGCCGAAGCGGGCAAATAATGTTGGAGCGTTAGCTGCGGGCAAGGGTGCATCTATGCGTCCCGCTTTGCCCAAAGGAAGGCTTTGGACAATGCGTCCATCAGGCGCGATGATCGCGCTAATGCCTGTAGGTGTAGAGCGGATGACCGGTAGGCCTTCTTCGATAGCACGCAGCCGCGCCTGTGCCAGATGCTGCGGCGGCCCGATGTCGCCAAACCATGCATCATTGGATGGGTTGAATATGAAATCCGGTCGGTTGGCGCGATCGACAACCTGACCGGAAAAGATAATCTCGTAGCAAATTTGGATGCCAGCAGCTGGTATTCCGTCTCCTAGCTTCAGCGTGCTAGCACCCGGCCCTGCCCAGAAATCGACATCGCCGGGGACGAGCCTTGCAGCACCGAGCGGCTCCAGCAGCCAGCGCAGCGCCAGATATTCGCCATATGGGACCAGATGTGCCTTGTCATACCAGCCGAGAATATCGCCTTTGGCATCCATTGCGGCTACGCTGTTATGTGCAGCGGCCAGTTGGCCATCATCAATCACTAACCTATCATTGCCGGTGATCAGGATATCATCGGCACTCAGCAATCCCGAAACCGCCATGCGCGTGGCAACGGCGCTTTCGCCTGGCTGGTTCTGATAATAACGGAACGGGTATCCGCCCTCGAGATAATAGGGCAGCGCGCTTTCGGGCCACAGAAGGAGGCGGGGTCCTGTTTGGCCTGGCAATCGGCCGCTTTGCCGAACGAGTTTGGCAACATTGCTGTTTTCCATCAGCGGGTCGTTGCGTTCTTCTTGGGTGACGTTTGGCTGAACGATGGTGATGTTGGTCTCCGACATCGGCGGGCTCGGCTGTTCTGGGCCATCAACAAAATAAAAAATGGCGATCGCAGCGAACAAAACGGTGGCGACCTTTCCCTGCTCAAATAGTTGCTGTTTGGCGGTCAAGCTGCCCCAATCTAATTGCTTGCTGAAGCCTCGAGCGATCAATCCGGCAAACAGCGCAAGAACTCCCGAAAGTCCGTACGTACCAAGCCACGTGGCTAGAGGGTTTACAATCCCAATTTCATAGAAAGCGCCGCCAATTAAAACAACGCCCAACGAATTCCAAGCAAATCCAGTAAACACCCAACTGCGTAGCCATTCCGTGATGATCCAGAAACCGGCGAAGGCAAGAATGTAGGGAAGTGAAATCCCTTGTTTTCGGCCTGCTAACTTTCCGATCCACCATGCGCCGAGCGCTGCTAGTGCCGGATAAATTGCGAGATAAAGCGACAATAGCACAACCGAAATATATCCTAGCCATGGCGGCATCGCGGCTTGATAGGTAAAGGACACCGCTATCCATTGCAGACCGATGGAGAAATGCCCGATGCCGAATAGCCAACCTGTCAGTAAAGCCCGCTTCTTGCCCGCGGCCTGTGCAGTCAGCCAAATAAGCAGCGCGAAGCAGATCAGCGTTAGCGGCCATAACCCCCACGGCTCAAAACCCAGCGCTGATAATCCGCCTGCTGTTGCTGCGAACCAATAAGGGTGATTGTTCAAGAATTTAAACGCGCGCTGCATGGCTGCCTCATGCCTTGGCGAGCCAGTGATTGCAATTGGCTTTGCTTCATGGCGCGGAATGGATATTACACTTGCATGATATTCAGCACGCTTCTTTTCATACAGGTCGCCAGCAATCCGTTGCCGCAGCCTTTGACCGAAACCCATATGCGCGACATTGGCTGTGTTGCGACGCTTGGCCTTATCGCCGCCGACCAGAGAAAGGGAATGGCCTCATCCATCCGTTTTCCCAATGTCATGGAGCGCGGGAAGACTTACGCGGGCATCGTTGGCGAGCGCATTATGGCAGAAACAGGCCAAAGCCGCGATGTGGTTCGCTTGGCGATAGGGCAAGCGGTTGAAGACCAACAAAATCGCGCGATTGCGATTGAGAAAGGTGGCGGCGATGCCAAGGCGACATTTGCCGAATTGATGGCGAAATGTGTGCCGCTGCTCGATGCCGAGGTTCCCGAGAAAGCGCCGACCAAGGATGACTATCGTTTTTGTGCAGCGATTATTGGATTGTCGGTTGATGAAATTGAGGGACGAGAAGGCAAGGATAGCGGGAATGCCATGGTGATGCGCGGGCTGAAGGAGCAGCTGACCCGCAAATATGCCGTACTGGCCTATCCCGACGACCCAAATGCTTCGATGCTTCCATCTCTGAAACGCGCGGAGGATGAAATCAAGTTGGAGAAACTGGTGCAATTGAAACGCGCGAAAGAGGCTGGCGGTCTCGAAGCAATGGCCGAAGCCGACGGCGAAGCCAAATTTCAACGCTGCATCTTCCTCGGCGAATGACACTTCGCCCCTTCCATCTCGCAGTCACAGTTGATGACCTCGACGCGGCACGCGGATTTTACGGTACATTGCTCGGCTGTGAAGAGGGCCGCTCAGACGAACGTTGGATCGATTTCAATTTCTTCGGACATCAATTTGTAACGCATCTCGATGAGGTCAAGCGATTAGCCGAGGCGAGTAATCCGGTTGACGGCCACGGCGTTCCCGTACCCCATATGGGGGTTGTTCTGAATATGGCGGAATGGCAATCGCTGGCCGAGCGGCTGGAAGGCGAGGTTGAATTTCTCATCCCGCCAACTGTCCGCTTCCGCGATGCACCAGGTGAACAGGCCACGATGTTCTTTCGCGATCCGGCGGGAAATGCGCTGGAGTTCAAGGCTTTTGCCGATGATGCGAAGTTGTTTAAAAAGTGATGTGAACTTTTTTCTGCCTCATCGCGACTTACTCCTGCTCAACAAAGAACTGCCGAGCCAACCCTCGCCAGATAAACAAAGGAGTTTTTAATGACCGTATTTTCAGCCTCCAGCATTGCCCTATTTCTTGCGGCGAGCTTTTCTTCGCTTAATCCGGAACAACAAAGAGAGATCGATTGTCTCGCGGTTCTAACGGTGGCGGCCACCGAAAAAGATTCCGAAGCCAAATTTGGCATTCCCGCGCTTTCCGAGCGCACCGACCGATTGTCCCGGGCGGTCGGCGCACGTTACACCACCGAATATGGGCTAACGGTAGATGATTTTACTAGCATTTTTACCGAACGGCTAATTGACGCGATGATGCGCAATACCGGCGGTGCGAACCGTGTTGAGCTTATTCGTCCCGAAGCTATGGCATGTGCAGAGCGGTTGCCGCCGGTAGCGCCAGCGGGATAACCCAACTCTAATTCGGGGCGGGCAGCTGTTCCATCGATATGACGTTGGCGCAGCGTTCGCTGGTTCCGCCTGTGCCGCTGAGCGCGCCCGCGAGGAAGAAACCGCCTACCACCAGAACAACGAATGCCACGCTCAATATGCCGAGATATTTCTCGATAAATTTCTTGATCGGTGCACCAAATTTCCAGAAGAGAAACCCGACCAGCATAAACTGGAATCCGCGGCTGACTATGCTCGCCCATGTGAAGGTGAACAGATCCATCTGGATGAAGCCCGCAGTTAACGTGATGAGCTTGAACGGGATCGGCGTTGCGCCTTTAACGAGGATAATCTCCGCCCCATATTCGCGCAGATAACAGGCCGCTGCCGGAAAACTCTCCCAGAGCCCAAGGCCTTTCAGGATAGAGATGCCAACCGTCTCGTAAGCAAAATAGCCGATGGAATAGCCGAACAATCCGCCCAGCACGGAAGACACCGTACAGATGATCCCATAGCGCAGCGCTTTGTCCGGTTTCGCAAGGCACATGAGACCAAGCAGCGGATGCGGCGGGATAGGGAAGAAAGAGCTTTCCATAAAGGAAATGACAAATAACCAGCGTTCGGCATGCCGGTGAGCGGCTTTGTCCATTGTCCAGTCGTAAAGGCGTCTCAGCATAGCTGGAAAATTCTCCGCTTCCATTCGGTAGTGCGTTTATGTCTGCCGCATTAGCCCAAGCACCGGCAAAGGCAAGAGGTGCAACTTTTGGCCGTTAAAATCGATGCGTTGCCAAATGCAACCTTTACAGCGATTTTCGACGGCTTAAGACGAACCTAACTCTCACTTCAAAGGAAACACCCATGAAAATTTTTGGCGCAGCGCTCTCTCCCTTTGTCCGCAAAGTTATGGTCTATTGTGCCGAGCGGGAAATAGCATTCGATCATGCTCCGATTTTTCCGATGGGGCCGGATGCCGAGAATCCGGAATTTAAAGCGGCGTCCCCTATGGCGAAAATTCCTGCGATGGAAGATGAAGGTTATACGCTCGTCGACAGTTCCGCGATCATCCACTATCTGGAAGCCAAGCATGGTTCAGCGCTTATTCCTGACGACGCTAAAGCCCGCGGCACAGCGATCTATTTTGACGAAATAGCCGATACGGTCTTTGCCGGAGCAACTGGCGCGGTTTTCTTCAACCGCGTGGTAGCCCCCAAATTCATGGGTAGAGAAGGCGATACGGTGGCTGCTGATCTTGCCGAGAATGAGACAATTCCCGCTTTGCTGGAGAAGCTGGAAGCGCAAATACCGCAGGATAGCGACTTTTTGGTCGGCGACGCACTTACCATTGCCGATATTTCAATGGCAGGCGGTTTTGTGAATATGAAGCATGGCGGTATTTTGGTGGATGAAGCGAAATTTCCGCGTACCGCCAATTGGCTTGCTGGCATATGGGCGCGGCCCAGTTTTGCGGCACAAATCGCAATGGAGGAAAAGATCGCGGGATAATAATATCACCAAATAGGTTAAAGTCTATTGACAACGTAACGCTGTTTGGGTACTTAATTGCCATAGTCGAAAATTGTGATTCGCAGCGAGGGAAAATTCCTCTTCTGCGAAAACCTGAAAAAGGCCGGGGGTTTCTCCGGCCTTTTCTTTGTGGTGGAGAAATATGGCATGGCAGCGAGAAAGGTCAGGGCAAAAAACGGGCGCTTTAATGCTGCCAAACGAGCGAGCTTTCTGGCGCATTTGGCCGAGAGCGCAAATGTGACCAAATCTGCGCGCATAGCTGGTGTGGCGACAAGCGCCGTCTATGCCGAGCGCCGCAAGTCCGAGCAATTTAGGCGCGATTGGATGGCGGCGCTGTCGGAAGGTTATGCGCTGTTGGAGGCGCAGCTTTTGGAAGAGGCGCTGAAGGTTGCGACTGGCAATGTCAAAGACAGCACGTTGAAGGCGCGCGCGCAGAAGCACCGGCTCGCGCTTTCTTTGCTCGCTGCACACCGCGCGAGCGTGAAAGGCAGCGCTGCAGAGAGGCACGATATGCCAAAGCCGGATGACGACGCGGCGATGCGCGCTGAACTGCTCGCCAAGCTCAACTTGATGCGGGCACGTATCGATCAGAATAAGGCAATTTTGGTGCCACCCGGTGGCTGATCTGACGGCTCAGGCCCTGCTCGATTTACCGCAAGAGGAAATGGCCAAGGCGGTTAGCGCGCTTTCGCAGCCGCAGTTGGACGCAGCAAAGACATGGAAATTTTGGCAACGCGGCGATCAGTGCGAACCGGCGGGTGACTGGCGTGTCTGGCTGGTGATGGCCGGGCGCGGTTATGGCAAAACGCGGATGGGCGCGGAATGGGCGCGCGAAAAGGCAGAAAATGAAGCAGGCGTGCGGATCGCATTGATCGGCGCAACAATGGGCGAGGCACGCAGCGTGATGGTTGAAGGGGAGAGCGGATTGCTCTCGCTTGAACATGCCGCGACGCCCGAATGGAAATCATCACTGGGCCAGCTGAAATGGCCAAATGGTTCGGTCGCCACGCTTTATTCTGCGGCAGAACCCGAAGGATTGCGCGGGCCGCAGCATGATTATGCCTGGGCGGACGAGATAGCAAAATGGACGAATGGCGATGTGGCCTGGGATAATCTGATGCTCGGCCTTCGGCT
>CAKZNA010000184.1 GCA_937129355.1 uncultured Sphingomonadales bacterium
GTTTGAAGCGCGTGACGGCTTCTTCGATGCTTGCCTGTGCAGCCTGTTGCTGTCCGGTGATGCCGGCAACGCTGACATAGTAAAGGAAACCCGATGCGCCCTCCAATATCTGCGGCAAGCGCGCTGCGTCGCTGGTGGGCGTTGCGAGGCGAATGAAGTCGATGCCGGTGCTGCGCAGGGCAGGGCCGAGCTCGCCATCTTCTTCCGGCGGCAGATCGACACAGATCACACCGTCGACGCCCGCTTTATTGCATTCCGACGCGAACCAATCACCGCCGCGTATCGTCATCGGATTGGCATAGCCCATCAATACAAGCGGGATGTTTGGATGGCGCGCGCGAAAATCGCTGGCAATGGCGAAAATATCCGCTGTGGTTATGCCGCCATTCAGCGCGCGAATATCCGCTGCCTGAATGGCCGGACCATCCGCCATCGGATCGGTAAACGGCATGCCAAGTTCTATGATGTCCGCACCGCCCTCGACGAGTGCGTCGAGGATAGCAGGGGTGGCCGCGACGCTCGGGTCGCCAGCGGTGACGAAGGCAATGAGGGCGGCGCGGTCATTGGGGAAAGAGGAGGAGAGGCGGGTCACGTTATATCTCCGTTCCCAACGCCTCGGCCACGGTGAAAATATCCTTGTCCCCGCGTCCGCATAAGTTTGCCAAAATGATTTGGTCGCGGTCCATTTTCACTGCTTCGCGCGCCACCGCCGCAATCGCATGGCTCGGCTCAAGCGCAGGGATAATCCCTTCGGTTCGGCAGAGTTGCTGAAATCCTTCCAGCGCTTCATCGTCGGTCACGCTAGTATAATCGACGCGGCCGGATTGTTTTAGCCATGAATGTTCAGGACCAATGCCAGGATAATCCAGACCCGCGCTAACCGAATGCGCCTCGGTAATCTGGCCATCTTCATCTTGCAGCAAATGTGTCTTGTTCCCATGCAAAGTACCCCGTGCACCCCCGGAAAGCGATGCAGCGTGGCGCTTGTCCAGACCTTCGCCCGCCGCTTCGACGCCGAGCATTTTCACATCCGCGTCATCGAGGAAAGGGTGGAACAAGCCGATTGCGTTGGAACCGCCACCAATTGCGGCGACCAGCATGTCGGGCAGGCGGCCCGTGCGCGCCATCATTTGTTCGCGCGCTTCTTTGCCGATTACGCTTTGGAAATCGCGCACCAGTTCCGGATAGGGATGCGGACCCGCCGCTGTGCCGATAATATAGAAAGTATCATCGACATTCGCGACCCAATCACGCAGCGCATCATTCATCGCGTCCTTTAGCGTGCCGGTGCCCGACTCGCATGGAATAACCTCTGCGCCGAGCAGCTTCATACGGAACAGGTTGGGCTTCTGCCGCTCAATGTCTTTGCTGCCCATATAGACAAAGCAAGGCAGGCCAAATCGCGCGCAGACGGTGGCGGTTGCAACGCCATGCTGCCCAGCGCCGGTCTCCGCGATGATCCGCGTTTTGCCCATACGTTTGGCGAGCAAAATCTGACCGATGCAATTGTTGATCTTATGCGCGCCGGTATGGTTCAGCTCGTCGCGCTTGAACCAGATTTGCGCGCCTTTTCCGTCAGGCGCGTCTTTGCGCACATCCTCCGTCAGACGCTCGGCATAATATAGCGGGGAAGGGCGTCCGACATAATGTTCGAGCAGATCATCAAATTCCGCCTGAAAAGCGGGGTCAGCCTGCGCCGCGCGGTAATGCTTTTCCAGATCGAGGATCAGCGGCATCAGCGTTTCGGCCACATAACGTCCGCCAAACTGGCCGAAATGGCCGTGCTCGTCTGGCATGTTCTTAAAGCTGTTGGGTGTAGGGTTAGGCTTCGTCATAATCGCGAACCGCTTGGCAGAAGGCCTGTATTTTGTCCACATCCTTGACGCCCGGCGCGCTTTCAACGCCGGATGATGTATCGACCATCTTTGCTCCTGTCGCAGCAATCGCTTCACCGGCATTTGCAGGCGTTAGTCCGCCTGCCAGCCCCCAAGGTAGCTTATGATCGAAATCCGCCAGCAACGACCAATCAAAACTCGTTCCGGTTCCGCCGGGGAGCGCCTTGGCAGGTGCATCAAACAACAGCCGGTGCGCCGCATCATTATACCGCGCACTTTTCGCAAGCGTTTCGGCATCCTTTACGCCCAAAGCCTTCCAGATTTCAGCCTTGCTATATTGTTGGACCAGCCGCAGCCATTCGGGCGTTTCATTGCCGTGAAATTGCACCACATCGGGGCGCACAATTTCAAGCGCCTTTCCGGTCAATTCCGGTGCAGCGTTTACGGATAGTAATATGGTTTTGATGCGGTCGCCCGCATGGTCGCGCAGGGCAGATGCTTGCTCTAGCGTCACATGGCGCGGTGATTTTTCAAAATGGACAAGGCCGAAATAGTCTGCCCCCGCGTCGATGGCAGCATCAACGGCCTCTCGCGTGGAGAGGCCGCAGATTTTAATTTCGGTATTAGCCTTCGGCCTCATCGCGGTTCACCCATGCATAGGATGCTCCGCCTAGTATACCGCCCAGTATCGGCGCAACCCAAAACAGCCAAAGCTGCTGTATGGCGAGGCCGCCAACGACCAAAGCCGGACCCGTGCTGCGTGCCGGATTAACAGAAGTGTTGGTAATCGGAATAGAGATCAAGTGGATCAGCGCTAGCGTCAGGCCGATTGCGATTGGCGCAAAGCCCGCTGGTGCACGGTCGTCGGTTGCCCCCATGATGATCCACAGGAAGAATGCTGTCAGTACAACTTCGATCAGGAATGCCGCCATCAGCGTATATCCGCCTGGTGATCCGTCCGCTCCATAACCATTTGCGGCGAGACCGTTTTCGGCCAGTGAATATTCCGGATTACCGCTCGCTATAGCATATAGCAGATACGCCGCCGCAATCGCGCCAAGCACTTGTGATATCAGATAAAGCGGAATGTCTTTCGCCGGAAACCGTCCGCCAGCCCATTGGCCCAGCGTGACAGCAGGGTTCAAGTGACAGCCGGAAATATGGCCAATCGCATAGGCCATAGTGACTACTGTGAGACCGAATGCCAGCGAAACGCCAAGGAATCCGATGCCTACATCGGGAACTCCCGCCGCAAAAACAGCCGCACCGCAACCGCCAAATACCAGCCAGAATGTGCCGAGGAACTCGGCAATGCCCTTCTTACTATTTGTCATGATAATTCTCCCCAAAAGGTCTAGATTTCAAAGCCTAGACGGGGGTAGTTTCTACCTTGAGTGAGGGTTTGTCAAATTTTGGAAGGTCAGCGACAGTTTGTCAGCATATGTCATCCCCGACTTGATCGGGGATCCATGGCCCAACCTATCGGTTCAAATCGAACCATAAATCCCGCCAATCAGGATTGTCTTTTTCGATCAGATCAAATTTCCACTCTCGCTCCCATCGCTTCAACCGTTTCTCTCGCCGAATTGCTTCATGAACATCTGAATGTGCTTCATAATAGACCAACCGGGTAAGGCCATATCGCTTGGTAAATCCGGGAACGAGCTTTTCCCGATGCTCATATATCCGGCGCACTAAATCGCTGGTCATGCCGACATAAAATGTGCCGCGTTTTTGATTGGTCAAAATATGGACGTGGTATGTCTTTGACATTTTAGCCCATGGATCCCCGATCCAGTCGGGGATGACAAGTAGCTATATTCAATCACAACGTCCCCACAATATCCCGTGCGGCCTGATCCGGATCATCCGCCGCTGTAATCGGACGGCCTACTACCAGCACCGACGCGCCATCGTCGCGGGCCTGCCTTGGCGTAACGATCCGCTTTTGATCGCCAACCGCGCCGCCTTTCGGACGCAAGCCCGGAACGACGAAATAGCCGTCTTTCCAGCGGTCATGCGCGGCTTTCACTTCTTTGCCCGAACATACAATACCATCGAGGCCCGCCTCATGCGCCAGATCGGCTAGGCGTTCGACCTGTGTATGCGGATCGTCCGCTACGCCCACACGGCTCAGGTCATGATCGTCTAAGCTAGTTAGCACCGTAACGCCCACAACTTTGGTATGATGCCCTGCTGCTGCTTTGGCATCTTCCATCATCGCACGGCCGCCGCTGGCATGGATGGTCAGGATGGCTGGCTCCAGCGTGTTCAGCGCTTGAATCGCCTTGGCAACCGTATTGGGGATGTCATGCAGTTTCAGATCGAGGAAAATCGGCAGGCCCAGATGCGCGATTTCATGCACGCCGTGATGGCCATTTGCGCTAAAAAATTCGAGGCCGAGCTTTACGCCGCCAACATGCGCTTTTACTTTTTTGGCGAGGGCCACAGCGTCATCGAGATATGGCGTATCGAGCGCGACAAAGACCGGGTTGCTCATGTTGCCTCCAATCCGCCGGCATCCTGCGGCGGAACCGTTTTGCGCTTTGGTGAAGGTGGTGGCGGCGGGGCCTCGCTTGCCGCATTTAACGGCGCACGTGGCGGGCTCGATTGCATGCGTTCCATCTGCCGGCCCATCCGCCATTTACTCCCCCTCAGCCAGAGCCAGGTTGGCAGCCAGCCGATCAGGAATGCACCGATGATCAGTACGAGCAGCTTTATGTCCAGCAGCAAATCACCCCAAAGCGCGATGGTTACGGGCACCCAGTTATTCACCGCGAAAATCACAAGGATGATAACAAAGGCGACCCAGATAAGCGCTTTGACGAATGGCATAGGGAGACTCCGATTTCTTGTTTAGCACCGCTATCTTATGGGAAAGATCGGCTCGATGCTAGGGGCACGATATTCCAGTTGTGCAGGGCGCGCTGAGTAAAGTCCTTCTCGCCAGATGAAGCGTCATTCCAGCGAAAGCTGGAATCTCCCGAAGCGTTGCGCATCATCGACGGAGATCCCAGCTTTCGCTGGGATGACGAAGCTGGTATTGGAAGGTTTCAAATTTACTCGAAGACTCGATCAAAGATGGTGTCGATATTTTTGAAATGATAGTCGAGATTGAAGCGTTCTTCGATTTCGGCATCGCCGAGTTTCGCAGTCACATCGCTGTCGGCTTTCAGCAAATCCATCAGGCTAAGCTCGCCGTCGCTCTCCCACACTTTCATCGCATTACGCTGTACGATGCGGTAGCTATCCTCGCGGCTGATACCCGCTTGGGTAAGCGCTAAAAGGACGCGCTGCGAATGGACAAGTCCGCCCATCCGGTCGAGATTTTTCTGCATGCGTTCCGGATAGATGAGCAGTTTCTCCATCACACCAGTAATCCGGCCAAGCGCGAAATTCAGCGTGATTGTCGCGTCGGGGCCAATATAGCGCTCGACCGAGCTGTGCGAAATATCGCGTTCATGCCAAAGCGCGACATTCTCCATCGCGGGCGTCACGGCTGCGCGCACCATGCGGGCAAGACCGGTCAGATTTTCGGTCAGGATCGGATTGCGTTTATGCGGCATCGCGCTTGAGCCCTTTTGTCCGGGCGAGAAATATTCTTCCGCCTCCAACACTTCAGTGCGCTGCAAATGGCGAACCTCAACAGACAGCCGTTCGATGGATGAGGCAATGACGCCGAGCACCGCGAAATACATGGCATGGCGGTCGCGCGGGATTACCTGCGTTGATACCGGTTCGATCTCAAGGCCTAGCTTCTCGGCGACATGCGCTTCGACGGCAGGGTCGATATTGGCGAAGGTTCCAACGGCTCCGCTAATCGCACAAGTCGCGATTTCCTTGCGCGCTTCGACGAGCCGCTCTTTGCCGCGTGCGAATTCGGCGTAGGCCTGCGCAAGCTTCATACCAAAGGTTACCGGCTCTGCATGAATGCCGTGGCTGCGTCCGATGGTGGGCGTGAATTTATGTTCTTCGGCGCGCGTTTTGATTGCGGCGAGCAGCTTGTCCATATCGGCAATCAAAATATCGGTCGCCTGCGTCAGCTGCACGGCCAGACACGTGTCCAGAACGTCGCTTGATGTCATACCCTGATGCATGAAGCGCGCTTCGTCGCCCACCTGTTCGGCAACCCATGTCAGGAAGGCGATCACGTCATGTTTGGTAACCGCTTCAATCGCATCAATCGCTGGCACGTCGATTTTCGGGCCTGTTGCCCACCAATCCCAAAGCGCTTTGGCGGCGCTTTCGGGCACTACACCAAGGTCGGCAAGCTTTTGCGTGGCATGCGCTTCAATCTCGAACCAGATCTTGAATTTATTCTCTGGCTCCCAAATGGCGGTCATTTCGGGGCGGGCATAACGTGGAACCATGTGGCAGGCTTTCTGTGCGCTAAATTGTTTCGAAGAGTCGCGGGGGCGGTTAGCAGATGGCTTGAAATAACGAAAGGGCGGGATCAGCTGTTATAGCTAGTCCCGCCCCATCTTGATTTTCAATATTTCAGTTTTGGTTTAGCAATCGCCAACGCGTTTGGCGGAAATGGTCATACCCAGTGCGCCTTCGCCCTTCATGGGTGCAGGCAGCGATTTGAGCTGCATATCGACATCCATTTTAAAGCTCTCGGATTCGGCGGCACCTTTCATTGTTACGACAATGTCACCCATCTGCGTGCCCGTGCACTTAACTTCCAGATCGGCTGTTGTGTCCGTGCCGTTGTCGCGGGTTGTTTCACATTTTCCGCCCATGCTTTTGCTCATACCGTCGGCAGCTTGTTTCCAGTCGCCACCTTGCTTGCCGCTAATGCACTGCTCGCCAGCTTGTTGTGCAAATGATCCCTCCATTGCGGTTTTCATTTGCTCTTTGGCACCATCCGGCAGCCCGGGCATTTCAATTTTGGTCAATGCAATCTCTGGCTTATATTTGCCTTTGCGAGGCTTGTCGTCTGCACTGCTGCAGCCTGCCAGAGCCAGGGCAGCCGCGCTGCCGATCAAAATAATTCCGTTTTTCACAATATTCCCCTTGGTTGGATGTCGCATAATTTATTAGTGCTCATAGCATTAGCGAAATTTGCGCGCGATGTAACACCATAAATTCGGGGTTTTTCCACAAGAGGTTGGCTGGCCCCATGCGTTTGGTCTTGGCGGGACGCATATCGCTCGCTATCGCTGCTGCCAATGTCTGACACCACCGACACCGAAGCTCTGCCAGAAGACCCGTTTGACGCAATTGTCGACGCGCCCTTTGATGCGGCTTTGTCGGAACGCTATCTGATTTATGCTATGTCGACGATTACGGCGCGGTCGCTTCCGGATTTGCGCGATGGGTTAAAGCCTGTGCATCGCCGGCTGTTATGGGCGATGCGATTGCTAAAGCTTGATCCAGCGCAGGGTTACAAGAAATGCGCGCGGGTTGTTGGCGATGTGATCGGCAAATATCACCCACATGGTGACCAGTCGGTCTATGACGCCATGGTTCGCCTCGCGCAGACATTCTCGCTGCGCTATCCGCTCGTCGACGGGCAGGGAAATTTCGGCAATATCGATGGCGATAATGCAGCGGCCTATCGCTATACCGAGGCGAAGCTAACGCAGACCGCGATTGAGCTGATGCGCGGGCTGGATGAAAATGCGACCGATTTCCGGCCAACTTATAATGGCGAAGATGAAGAGCCCGAGGTTATGCCGGGGCTTTTCCCCAACCTGCTCGCCAATGGTGCCAGCGGCATCGCGGTCGGCATGGCGACCAGCATTCCGTCGCATAATGTGGATGAGGTGCTGGAAGCCGCAACGCTGCTGATCGAGCAACCCAAGGCAACGCATGAGCAATTGATGGAGATTGTTCAGGGGCCGGATTTTGCAACCGGCGGCGTGCTGGTCGATAGCAAGGATGTGATCAGCAAGGCATATGAAACCGGACGCGGGGCGATGCGGGTGCGTACGCGTTTCTCGACCGGGCGCAAAGATGATGGGACATGGGAAAAGACCGGCGTTGAAAAACTGTCTGGCGGCACGTGGCAGCTGATCATTAGCGAAATTCCCTATCAGGTCGCCAAAGGCAAACTGATCGAACAGATCGCGCAGTTGATTGCGGATAAGAAGCTGCCGATCCTGGAAGATATTCGCGATGAGAGTGACGAAGATATCCGCATCGTGCTGGTTCCCAAATCGCGTAATGTTGATCCTGATACATTAAAGAACGCATTGTTCCGGATGAGCGATCTGGAAACGCGCTTCTCGCTGAATATGAATGTTCTGGATGCGGGTAGAAATCCGGGCGTGATGGGATTGGGAGAGGTGCTGCGGCACTGGCTGAAACATCAGATCGAAGTATTGGTGCGCCGTTCGCAGCACCGGCTCGATAAGATTGATGCGCGGCTAGAACTGCTCGAAGGTTACATCATCGCTTTCCTCAATCTGGACCGCGTGATTGAAATTATCCGGACGCAGGATGAGCCCAAACCTTTGATGATGAAAGAGTTTGAGCTTACCGACCGGCAGGCCGAAGCAATCCTCAACATGCGGCTGCGGTCTTTGCGCAAGCTGGAGGAAATGGAGCTTAAGCGCGAACGTGACGAATTGCTCGAAGAACGCGAAGGCTTGGTCAAGCTGATTGAAAGCCCTGCGCGGCAACGCACGCGTTTGAAGAAAGACATTGCGACCCTGCGCAAAGCATATGGCAAAGACACCGATCTTGGCCGCCGCCGCACGTCGCTGGAAGAGGCCGGCGCTGCGGCAGAAATTTCGCTTGAAGCGTTGATCGAAAAAGAACCGGTAACGGTGATCATGTCCAAACGCGGCTGGATAAAGGCGATGAAGGGCCATACTGATCTTTCGGCGCAAAAGGATTTCAAATTTAAGGAAGGCGATGAACTCGCCTATATTTTCCATGCGCAGACCACGGATAAGCTGCTGGTCGCGACGGCTTCCGGTCGATTCTATACGATTGGCGCGGATAAACTGCCCGGCGCGCGCGGCTTTGGTGAACCCATTGGCACGATGGTCGATATAGAAGGCGGTAATGATATTGTCGCGCTGATGCCCGCCGATCCAAAAGGGCGGATGCTGCTCGCATCATCTTTGGGCAAAGGTTTCGTCGCCAATATGGCTGACGCCGTTGCAGAGACCCGCAAGGGACGGCAGGTGGTGAATGTGAAAGCGGGATCGGCCTTGCAAGTCGTTCGTCCGGCACCCGAAGCAACCAGCGATGAGGCATTGCTGAAAGACCAATATGTCGCGATCGTTGGCGACAACCGCAAACTAGTTGTCTTCCCGCTTTCCGAACTCCCCGAAATGGCGAAGGGGCAGGGCGTAACCCTGCAGCGCTATAAGGATGGCGGGCTATCCGACGCGATATGCTTCAACATGTCCGAGGGGCTCAGCTGGACAATGGGCGGCGATAGCGGGCGCACGCGCACCGAAGCCGATATGTCGCTTTGGCGTGTGGCAAGGGGCGCAGCAGGCAAGATGCCGCCGACCGGGTTTCCGAAGTCGGGCAAGTTTGACTAGCATTTTCAGTATCGCATTTTTAGATATTTCGTCACCTCGAATCGAGGAAAATATGGTTCGCTGCGACACCTATTCATTAGATCCCAGTACATTGTTCTAGCGAGAGGCTGTTTGATCATTTCTGGAATTTCAAAGTGATATTTTACTTCTCCAGTTCGATGAAATGAGCGAGCAAATTCGGGCTTGAGATACTCAAATATTCCCCACCGTATTTCGTTCAAATATTCTGCGATTGTACTCGCGTGATATGCGAAAAGATGAGTATGAAACCAAGCTTGAAATTCTGGTAAGATTTCGTAAGCTTCGCCTGCGTCGACGTTCACGCCATTCTCTTTTAGCGCATTCCGAATTTGCAGGACGTTTCGCTCGAGCCTAGGAAAACTATGTTTGGCGATATTTCCGCAGAACTTTATCCACTTTTTCCGTTCGATAGTAAGGTTGGTTTTCAATTGGCACGATGGAAACCAAACATCCTCAACAAAGCTCTTTTCTCCTATCCATTTTGAAAATGCGATCACTGGAGTCTCGAAGCTTCTTTGACCGTTGGCAAAATTGGGTTTTGCGCAAATATTTTTTAGATAGAACAAAAAAGTCGTATCACTCGGAGTTGGATTTTCCGGAGGACGCGGCAGGTCAAACGGTAGTATCTTCTTGTGGTTGTGTTGAAGTGGAGAAAGAAAGTCTGTAACTAAGATATTGAATAGTCGAAGTGCATCGGGCGTCTGAGGACGCAAGTTTGTATCGGCAGTTTTTTCTCCTAGGTCGCAGAAAATTGCGAAATTCACCATATCGTCAATCATCTCCCAAACAGCGTTGAGAATGATGCACTCTTGCTCCAGAGCATTATAGGTCATCGATTTGTGTGCTCGACTAACTCCCGAACACGCTTCTCACCCGGAAACCCTTCCTCGATCCACGCCGCTTCCACCTTCGCCAAGGTTTCCGCCACTGCTGGACCAGGCTCCATGCCCATCGTGATCAAGTCGCCGCCTTTGATGGGGAACACCGGTTTTTGCCAGCCTTCTAGAGCCTTGAGACAGGCGGCAACCTCTGTGTCCGGTGAGAATAGAAGAGCGATATCGCGGGCGGCTTCTTCGCCTTGGTAGTAGGCCAGGGCGGGGATGGCCCGCGCAGACACATTCTCGTCATTCCGGCGAAAGCCGGAATTCAGGGCGTTTGAAGAGTTTTTTGCTGGCTGGATTCCGGCTTTCGCCGGAATGACGAGGCGATGGGTCACGGCTTGCTGCAATTTCTTTGAAAGTCGCAAATTCTTCGCGATCTTGCTGGCGCTCGCTGCATCTTTGGGCAGTAAGGCGACCAACCTGCGAAGGGCTGACGGTCGGACAGCAAATGCCTTTTCGCGCGTGATCAATTGTTCAAGCAATGCGGCGCCTTCGCCGTCAATTTTGCTAACAATGTTACTGAAGATATTCGCAGCAATCATCTGATTAACCGCAAAGCGCGGATCATCGGTGGCGAGCAATTTCAGCAATTCATCAGCAATCCGTTCGCGGGACAGCGATTGCAGTTTTGCGGCAGCCGCCTTGCAAGCATCGAACGCACCGGCATCCACCTGATCCTGACCAAAACGCGCAAGAAAACGAAAATAGCGCAAGATCCGCAAATGATCTTCGGCGATGCGTTCGCTTGCCTCACCGATAAAACGGATCACTGGGGTTTTGAGATCATCGAGCCCGCCGACGCAGTCCAACACCTCTCCGCTTTCGACATCGGCATAGAGCGCATTGATGGTAAAGTCTCGCCGCTGCGCATCTTCGCGCCAATCTGCAGAAAACGCGACGGTAGCGCGGCGGCCATCGGTCGCAACATCGCGGCGATAGGTGGTGATCTCGTAATTTTTTCCGTCAGCAACCGCCGTAACCGTGCCATGGTCGATACCTGTGGGAATGGCCTTAATGCCCGCAGATTCGAGCCGCTCCATCACCTCATTCGGCAGCAATGGCGTGGCCAAGTCGACATCGCTGACGGGAAGGCCAAGCAAGCTATCACGTACCGCGCCGCCAACGGCATAAGGAACCTGACCATCAACCGAAAGGGCGGCGAGGATCGACTTTAGTCCCTCGCTTATGCGCCACTCGCTGCCGGGAAGCTGTGTCATACTGCCTCTATCCTGCGCACCAGGTTTGCGATGATTCCTGCGGTCACACCCCAAATCCTGCGGTTTTGCCATTGCATGTCATAATAGCTGCGCTCTTGCCCGTTCCATGTTGCTTGCTTGCGCACTGCATTGGCCGGGTCGAGCAGGAAATCAAGCGGCACTTCGAACCAGTCTTCAACTTCGTTGGGGCATGGTGTCAGGTCTAGGTCGGCCGGAACTGAAGCTACAACAGGCGTGATGGCATAGCCGCTGCCGGAATAGTAAATATCTGCGATCCCCATAATGTCGACTTTGGCCGGCGGTATCGCGAGTTCTTCGTCGGCTTCACGTAACGCGGCTGCAATCGCATCGGCATCGCCCGCGTCTATTTTTCCGCCGGGAAACGAAACCTGTCCGGGATGACTGTTCAGCCATTCGGGTCGCTGGGTCAAAATGACGCCCGGTTTGTCACGCTGCGTTATCGGGACCAGCACCGCCGCCTCGCGGTGCGTTTTTGCGCCTTGCGGAATATCGCGTTCATCCTCGACTTCAATCTCACGCGAAGGATGCAGCGCGGTCTCAAGACGTTTGATCAGGCTCATGCCGTTTTGCCCAATGGAAAGCAGGCGCCATCGCTCCAGATTGCCGGCGCTTCACTATTCTCGTCGAGCGCCAGTTCAACCAGTTCATAATAAACAGCCCGCGTAAGTTTTGCCATCAGGCCGTCACGTATATGCAAATAGGGTAGCAATCCTCCGTCGATTTCACGCATCTCTATCTGATGTTTGGCGCCCGCTATGACAAGATCATCTGTATTCAGGCGAAAGGCCAGTTTGCGCGATTTTCCGGCGCCTTGGCTGGTCATTTCTACAGCGATAAAGGGAGCGTCATCGACAATGATCGATTGCTTCTCATACGGCGTGACCAACCAGTAACTGCCATCTTCTTCAAGCCTCAGCAAAGAGGAAAAGGCGCGGATCATGGCCGGGCGTGTGATTTCGCCGCTATCGTGAAACCACCGGCCATCTGACTTTATTTGCATCAAGCTATCGCTGGAAACTTGCGGGTCCCATTCTTGCACCGGCGGCAATTTGCGCGCCTCGGCCATCGCCGCAATTTCGGTAAGGCTCAACGAAGCAAGATCTGGCGGCGCATCATATGGCATGCGGCATGAGATAGGGCGAAGCAGACCGATTGCAAAGCGCGAATCTTAGTCTTTATCCGGACCCACCATCCCTTCGCCAATCAGAGGATGTCTTGCGGGGTTACGCAGCAAAAGCCGGTGAGGCTCCCACGGGCCGGGCAATGTCCAACCTCCTGTCTCTTCTGCCGAAAATCCGAAGCGGCCATAATATTCCGCATCGCCAATCATCACCATCGGCGGCTCATTTATCCGCTTTGCCGCCTTCAGCGTCGCTTGCATCAGCGTATGGCCATGCCCGCTATTTTGCTCATCAGGGTGCACTGCAACTGGTCCGACCAGGATTAATGGTGCTTTTTCTGCCTTGGATGTGACCATTACCGGCCAGCATTGAATGCTGCCTATCAATGTGCCGTGCTGTTCTACACCAAAGGAAAGCTCGCGAATGAAGCGGGTGCCATCGCGCAGCATATATGCCGTCCGGCTGGTGCGATCCCCGCCGAATGCCGTGTCGAGCAGCCTTTCGATATCATCGGCCCGACAATCCTTAAGGGGGCAAAGCCGCGCCATCTTTATACGCCTCCCTCTTCCGCATCGGCTTTTGGCAGTAATAAGAGCGCGATTAGTGCGACCACCGCGATTGCCGCTGCAACAAGGAAGGTTGCCCCCGGGAAGAATACCGGATTGGCCTCGCTGGTATAATGGGCGAGCACATTGTTAAACAATAGCTGCGCAATCAGCAGCGATAGCGCGGCCATGCTGCCGTTCAAACCTTGCAATTCGCCCTGCTGACCGGGCGGTGTGCGGCGGGACATCATGGCATTTAACGCGGGCATTGCCATGCCCTGTAATCCGGTAAACAACACGACGGCCAGCGCAATGGTTCCGTTGGAAATGAAGGCCAGCGCGATAAAGCCGATTATGCCGGATACCATCCCGATCATTGCGGTTTTTCTTTCGCCAAACCGCTTCACCGCGCGGCCGATAATTAGTGCCTGAACAATTGCCATCGATATGCCGACAATTGTTAGTGAGAAGCCGACCATTTTAACATCCCAGCCATATTGGGCCTGTGCAAAGAAAGACCAACTGGCGGGATAAACCTGACCGCCCCATGACCATAGGAAATAGATAAGCGCGACGGGCAGTATGGCCGGTATTTTGCCAAGGCTTTTTAGTGCGCCTAGCGGATTTGCGCGCTGCCAGCTAAATGGGCGCCGGTCTTCCTCGCGCATTGTTTCGGGGAAAACGAAATAGCCATAGACGCAATTGGCCATGGCCAGCACGCCCGCCACGAAAAAGGGAATACGCGTGCCGAAATCACCCAGCAATCCGCCGATGGCTGGACCAACAATAAAACCGATCCCAAATGCTGCGCCTACTTTTCCAAAAGCCGCGGCGCGCCCATCGCTTTCGGTCATATCGGCCATGGCCGCGTTGGCCGGGCCGAATATAGCGCCCAGTCCGCCGGCCAAACCCCGCCCGATAAACAGCCAGATAACCGACGGTGCAAATCCCATCAGCAGAAAATCGAGACCAAAGAAAAACAGCGAGAAGAGGAAAACGGGACGCCGCCCGAAACGATCGCCTAAATTGCCAACCATTGGGCCACAAAGAAATTGGAATATGGAATAGGTTGCGCCAATCCATGCGCCCATCGCTGTTGCCTCTGAAAGCGATATGCCTTCCAATTCGCGGATAAGATCGGGCAGGGCGGGCATGATGATGCCGAAGCCGACGGAGTAAATGAACACCGTCAGCAAGATGAAACGCTGCGCGCTTGTCTGGTTTTTGGCAGACTGCTCTTCCATATTCGCCTGTTGTCAGCGCGCGCGGCGTTTGTCCATGCGAATAACAACAATCTGCAGAGCGAAATTGTATTGACCAGTTTTTTGTTCTAGCTGTCTTTCAACGACATTAAAGGGTGCGACAATGACCGAAGATACCAAAAAGACCGAAGGCACCGTTGAAGCCGCAGCAGTCGCCGAAAATGCGAACGATGCAGTGGTGCAGGGTCGCGGCTTCACGATGAAGCGCGATTGGCAAACATGGATTATTGTGGTCGCGGCCTTTGGCGCCGCGCTTTGGGGTTTGGTTGGTCCCGTCGGCTCCGGCCTAGGGCTTTGGCATTTCGGGGCAGCGATAAGCGGAATGTTCATGTCCTTCTGGCTTTGTGTCGGCGCAGCGATTTTAGGAGCCTTGTTTGTTTGGCTTGGTAAACGATCAGGCAAACCGCGCAGGCCGCTGCTTTGGTTGGCGATCTTGGTTGCGGTTTTATATGCTGGTTGGCTGGCCAATTTGGCATCGAGGGCTGATCCCAAGATCCACGATATTTCTACAGACCTTGCAGACCCGCCGCAGTTTAAGGTGCTAGAAGAGCGAGCCGATAATTGGGAAGCAATCCCCACCGATTGCCGCGACAATATTGCCTCTATGACGCCCAAGCAGCGCTGGAAAATATGTCATCAGGATGCCTATGGCGATATTCGGTCGGTCAACGTCAATATGTCTGTGACTGACGTAATTGCAAAAGCCGAACGATTGGCGAATGATCGCGGTTGGAAAATTGCCGCCCTTCGTCCGGCTGAAGGGCGTTTGGAGGCAACTGATACAACCGCGCTGTTCCGCTTCAAAGATGATGTGGTGCTGCGCGTTCGCCCGACCGAAAGCGGAACTGGCAGTATTGTAGATATGCGCTCGGTGAGCCGTGTAGGTGTCAGTGACCTTGGCGTGAATGCAGGCCGTGTGCGCGACTTCCTTGCTGATTTGTCAGGAACCGTGACAGCAGAGTAATTCTGTTTCGTGAATTGTTGCAGAATCTCGTAACTGGATGCCAGTTGCCAGCGATCAATCTCCGCTCCGGCTTCAGGGAAGCTAGCTTTCAAAGCCCACAAACACCGCCGCCTCTTCAACCGGCTTTCGTGTAGAAACTACCGCGTTCGCCGGAAAACTCTCTTCCGGCCAGCCCAGCGCAATGCTTTTCATGATCACCTGGTCTTCCGCGATTCCGGCATGTTCACGCACGACTGGCGATTGCATGATGCCTTGGCTGTTTATGACAGTGCCAAGTCCGCGTGACCATGCCGCGTTGACCAATGCAGTTGCGACAGCGCCGCAGTCAAATGGTGTATCATCGCTTCCATCCAGAACGCGGTCATAGGTAATGATTACGCAAACGGGCGCGTCAAATTGCCGGAAGCCGCGCATAACCCAATCCTGCCGCGCGTCCTTGTCATCGCGTTCTATACCCATTGCGGAAAATAGCTGCTTGGCAACGCCGATTTGTCTTTCGCGGTGATGGCCCGCAAAAGCCTCTCCCGTCCGAAATTCACGGGATTGCGGTACGCCCGCCAACATACGTTCCGTGTTGCCGTCGCGAATTTTTTGCAGCGGTTCGCCAGTGATAACGTAGAAATTATATGGCTGCGTATTCATCGACGATGGTGCGCGCATAGCGAGCTTCAAAATGTCTTTGATGATATCCTGCGGAACCGGATCAGGCTTATATCCGCGGATACTGCGCCGGCCAAGGACGACTTCGTCAAATTGCATGCGATTTTCCAATTGTTGTTTTCGGGTTTCAGTTTTTGGGCGTTAACTTCAGCAACCGCCCTTCGGACCCGCCGCCACCATCTTCCAATAGCCAGATCGCGCCGCCGGGGCCTTGTTCAACTTCGCGAATGCGCGCGCCCATATCCCAATGATCGGCTTTTTCGAGTTCGGTGCCGTTCACTTTGAGGCGTACCAGCGCCTGACCGCCCAAACCACCGATGAAGAGCGAGCCTTTCCAATCGGGGAACTTGTCGCCATTGTAATATATTAATCCGCCGGGGGAGATTGCAGGGTCCCACCATGCTTTCGGCGCTTCAAACCCGTCGCTTTCACTATGATCGGGAATTTCTTCGCCGCTATAATGGTCGCCGTTGGAAACTTTGGGATAGCCGTAGTTTGCCGAGCGTTTAACAAGGTTTATTTCATCGCCATGCTTTGGCCCCATCTCCTGATTCCAGAGCTGTCCTTTATCGTCGAATGTCAGCCCCAAAATATTGCGGTGGCCCAATGACCAGATTTGCGAGCGAACCGGATTACCCTCGGTATAAAAGGGATTGTCCTTCGGAATGCTGCCATCGGGATAGAGGCGCACGACCTTACCCAGATTTCCATCCATATCCTGTGCCGGATCAAATTTTTGGCGTTCGCCGGAACCGATGAAAAGATATTTACCGTCGGGTGAGAAAGCGATGCGATGTGAGTAATGGCCTTTACCGGTAACCTTGGGACTCTGCCGCCAAATGACTTTCAGGTCTTGCAGGGTTACCTTCCCGTCTTTGACGTATAGTTTGGCCTTTCCCACAACGGCACCGCGTTTGTCTGCTTTTCCGGCCTCGACCCAGCTCAAATAAATAGAGTCGTCGTTGGAGAAATTCGGGCTAGCTACGACATCGCCAAAACCTCCTTGACCACCATAGTCAACTTCCGGCGTGCCTGAGATTTCGATAAAATCGTCTTCGTCTGTTCGCGGTGCAGCATAATCCCAGATCAACAACTTACCTTTTTTCTCGCTAATCAATGCATGTGAGGTATTTGGCAAAAAAGTCATCGCCCAAGGTTCATCAAAATCGGCAATCACCTCTACATTGAACGGCTTGCCGTCTGTAGAAGATTTAACATCACCTGATGCAGCGTTCGATCCGTTAGGCGCACAGGCGGCAAAAATGAGGGGGAGGGCATAGATAAGCGAACGCATAATATTCTCCGTAGAGCAGCTATTGTCTTTTTATATGGTCGATACGAATGTGACTTGCAAATATTCTCGCAAGCGCATATCTGCATCTCATCCCGAAATACTGACACATTCTTGGGGCTGGCGCTGAAAAGGGCCGGCACAAAATGCTGTTGCCGTTTCACCAACTAATCTGCGAGATGCATGCCCGATATCGAAGCCCTTACCGCGATTATTGCCCCCGAAGTCGAAGCCCTTGGCTTTGGTTTGGTGCGCGTGGCGTGGCTGGCGCGCGGCGGCATGGAGGGCAATGACCCCGCATTGCAGATAATGGCAGAGCGTCCAGATACGCGGCAATTGGTGATTGAAGATTGCGCGGAAATTTCGCGGGCATTGTCCGAGAAGTTTGATGCGATGGAAGAAGCAAGTGAAGACCCGTTTGAGGAGCCATACCGGTTAGAGGTAAGTTCCCCTGGCATCGACCGTCCTTTGACGCGGCTATCCGATTATACTGACTGGCAGGGACATGAGGCGCGGATCGTTTTGATCGAGCCTGTGGATCGCCATAAGAAACTGCGCGGTAATCTTGCCGGGGTCGAAGGCGAGACGATCTTACTGGATGATCGCAAATTTGGCCGCAAACAGTTTGAATATGCGAATGTAGATAATGCGAAGCTGCTCTTGACAGATCGCCTGATAGCGTCGAGTGCGCCCGTCAATAGTGACGGCGTCGACGATATCGAAGAAGAACCCGGTAACTTAGACGCTTAGTTAGGAAGACAAAGACATGGCTACTCCGATTAGTGCCAATAAGGCAGAATTGCTTGCGATTGCGAATGCGGTTGCGACGGAGAAAATGATCGATAAGGCAATTGTCGTCGAGGCGCTGGAAGAAGCAATCCAGCGTGCGGCGCGGGCCCGTTACGGTGCGGAAAATGATATCCGTGCAAAGCTTGACACACAGACCGGTGATCTTCGTCTCTGGCGAGTGGTTGAAGTGGTCGAAGAAGTTGAAGATCATTTCAAGCAGGTCGATCTGAAAGCTGGCGGTAAGCTTGAAAAAGGCGCGAAGGTTGGCGACTTTATTGTTGATCCGCTGCCGCCTGTTGATCTGGGCCGTATCGATGCGCAGTCAGCCAAACAGGTTATTTTCCAGAAAGTCCGCGATGCAGAGCGTGAGCGGCAGTATGAAGAGTTTAAAGATCGCGGCGGCGAGATTATTACCGGCGTTGTGAAGTCGGTTGAATTTGGCCATGTCGTTGTTGACCTTGGCCGGGGTGAAGGCGTTATCCGCCGTGATCAGCAAATCCCGCGCGAAATCCTGCGTAATAATGACCGTGTTCGCGCGATCATTTTGAAGGTTCAGCGCGAAAATCGTGGGCCGCAAATCCTGCTGTCGCGCGCGCATCCTGATTTCATGCAGAAGCTTTTTGCACAAGAGGTTCCCGAAATTTACGATGGCATTATCGAGATTAAAGCCGCAGCCCGCGACCCAGGTAGTCGCGCCAAAATCGGCGTGATCAGCCATGATAGCTCGATTGATCCCGTTGGCGCATGCGTTGGTATGAAAGGCAGCCGCGTTCAGGCCGTCGTTCAGGAAATGCAAGGCGAGAAGATCGATATTATCCCCTGGTCAGAAGATACCGCGACTTTTGTCGTGAATGCGCTCCAGCCAGCGACGGTTAGCCGCGTTGTACTGGATGAAGAAGAAAGCCGTATCGAGGTTGTCGTTCCTGATGATCAGCTTTCACTGGCCATTGGCCGCCGCGGACAGAATGTTCGTCTTGCTAGCCAGCTGACCGGACATGGTATCGATATCATGACCGAGGCGGAATCCAGTGAGAAGCGCCAGAAAGAATTTGTTGAGCGCAGCGAGCTGTTCCAACAGGAGTTGGACGTTGACGAAACGTTGGCACAGCTCCTGGTCGCCGAGGGCTTTAGCGAGCTTGAAGAAGTTGCTTATGTGGCTCCTGAAGAAATTGCTGTTATCGAAGGCTTTGACGAAGAGCTGGCAGCTGAACTTCAAAGCCGCGCGCTTGAAGGGCTTGAAGCCCGCGAGGAAGCATCGCGTAAAGAACGTCAGGAAATGGGCGTAGAAGATGCTCTCGCCGAATTGCCGCATATGACAGAGGCTATGCTCGTCGCGCTTGGCAAAGCGGAGATAAAAGAGCTGGACGATCTGGCCGATTTGGCAACAGACGAGCTGATCCAGAAAGGGCGCTCGCCTGGCGAAGGTCGCCGTAATGATCGCCGCAAAGACCGTCACAAGCGTGTCGAAGACAAGCCGGGCGTATTGGCCGCATTCAACCTGAGCGAAGAGCAGGGCAATGAGATGATCATGGCCGCGCGCGCGCATTGGTTTGAAGACGAAGAAACGCCGGAAGCTGCCGCTGAGCCTAAAGAGGAGGACGCCGTTGCTGCGGAAAACTCCCAATGAGACTAGCCACTCCCCTGTAAGGAAGTGCATATTGTCGGGTGAGCGGGACGAACGTTCCGCGCTGATCCGTCTTGCGCTCGGTCCGGACGGACAAGTTGCTCCCGATATTCATGCCAAGGCCCCTGGGCGCGGCGCATGGATTGGCGTTAGCGCAGATGAACTTGGCAAAGCGCAGAGCAAGGGCCGCCTGAAAGGCGCCTTGCACCATGCTTTCAAATCGAAGCAGGTGAGCGTGTCAGATGATTTATCGGCGCGCATTTCGGCGGGGCTTGAACGGGCGCTGCTGGATAGACTGGGTCTGGAAGCAAGAGCCAGCAACCTTATATGCGGTGCAGACAAGGTCGACGGCGCAGCGCGCAGCGGGCAAGTGGCTTTGTTGCTGCATGCCTGTGATGCGAGCGAAGATGGCGCAGGCAAACGTGACCAATCATGGCGTGTAGGCAGCGACGCGGAAGGTAGCGGGAAAAAGGGCATAAGGCTGCCTTTCGATCGCGACGCCCTGTCAGCCGCACTGGGCCGCAGCAATGCGGTGCATGTGGCGATAACAGATAGTAAAGCAGCGGAAAGAGTGATGCATCATCTTGGCCGCTGGCTAAAATTTAATGGATGCAGTAATAGTGATTCCAAACAGGGTTCGGGCGCTTCAAATGAAGATGTTTCAAACCCCTTGAGCGATGAAAGACCAGGTCTGTCAAATGAGTGAAGAAAACGAAGAAAAGCCGAAGCTGAAGCGCAAACCACTTGGTTTGAAGCGCGCGGTTGAATCCGGCGAAGTCAAACAGACCTTTAGCCACGGGCGCACCAACAAGGTTGTTGTCGAGGTGAAGCGCCGTAAACTGGTGGGTAAGCCGGGATATGAGCCAGAGCCCGAACCGGAAGCACCGCCTCCACCGCCGCCAGCTGCCGCTGCACCGCCTCCACCTCCGCCTGCCAAAAAGAAAAGCGCGGCGGAAGAAACGATGTCGCGTCAGGAGATGCAGGCAAAGTTGCTGCGTGAGGCAGAAGAAGAGCGTTTGGCTACGCTGGAGCGCAACCGCCGTCTTGATGACGCCGCCAAAACCAAAGCAGAAGAAGAACAGCGCCAGCGCAAGGAAGAAGCCAAGAAAGTTGAAGCCGAGCCTGAGGTGGTCGAAGAACCCGCAGCAGTTGAGGCCGAAGAAGCACCCAAGCCTGCTGCCCCTGCCGAAAAGAAGAAGGAAAGCGCACCCGCCGCGCGCCGCTTCACGCCTGTTGCACGCCCTGACAAGCCAAAGCGCGATGACAAGAAATCACCGGGCAAACCATCGCGTGATCGCGGCGGAAAAGATCGCCGCCAGTCTGGCAAGCTAACCGTAAACCGGGCACTTACCGAGGATGATGGCGCACGGGCACGTTCGCTCGCTGCATTGAAACGTGCGCGTGAGAAGGAGAAGCGCGCGCAAATGTCTGGCGGCCCCCGCGAGGTCCAGCCGAAGAAAATTCGCGATGTTGTCGTGCCTGAGGCAATCACTGTTCACGAGCTTGCCAAACGTATGGGCGAAAAAGGCGCTGACCTTGTGAAATCGCTCTTCAACATGGGTTCGATGGTCACCGTCAATCAGACGATTGATCAGGATACCGCTGAATTGTTGGTTGAAGAATTCGGCCACAATATTGAGCGTGTTTCCGCTGCCGACATCGACATTGCGCATGAAGAAGATGTCGATGCTCCTGAAACGCTTAAAAAACGTCCACCGGTTGTTACGGTTATGGGCCATGTCGATCATGGTAAGACCAGCCTGCTGGATGCGCTGCGCGGTGCAAATGTGACCGCTGGTGAAGCGGGCGGAATTACCCAGCATATCGGCGCGTATCAGATCAAATCGAAGGATGGATCGCTGATCACATTCCTCGATACTCCGGGCCACGCAGCCTTTACTGAAATGCGTGCACGCGGTGCGAATGTTACCGATATTGTAATTCTTGTGGTGGCTGCCGATGATGGTTTGATGCCGCAGACGATTGAGGCGATCAATCACGCCAAGGCCGCCGAAGTGCCGATCATTGTTGCTATCAACAAGATGGACAAGGAAGGCGCAAACCCGAAAAAGGTGCGCGAGCGCTTGCTTGAGCATGAAATCATTGTCGAGGCGATGGGCGGCGAAGTGCAGGATGTCGAAATATCCGCGCTTAAGAAAACCGGCTTGGATGACCTGGTTGAAAAACTGGCGCTTCAGGCTGAGCTTATGGAGCTTAAAGCCAATCCGGACCGCAATGCCGAAGCCTATGTGGTCGAAGCGCAGCTTGATAAAGGCCGCGGCGCGGTTGCGACCGTTCTGGTTAAGCGCGGCACTCTAAAACGCGGCGATATTTTCGTCGCTGGCACAGAAAGCGGCAAGGTTCGCGCTGTCGTTGATGATACCGGCAAGCAGATCAAAGCCGCCGGACCATCAATGCCAGTTGAAGTGCTGGGCCTTTCGGGTGTTCCATCGGCAGGTGAAATCCTGACCGTGGTGGATGATGAAACCCGCGCCCGTGAAGTTTCCGAATATCGTAAAGAAGCGGCCAAGCTGCAACGTACGACGCAGGAACCGGTATCGCTGGAAAATATGTTCTCCGGCGTTGGCGAGAACAAGACGATGGAATATCCTGTTGTTATTAAAGGCGATGTGCAGGGCAGTGTTGAAGCTATTATCAGTGCGCTCAACCATATCTCTACCGATGATATCCGCGTGCGCGTGCTGCATTCGGGTGTTGGCGGGATTACAGAATCCGACATGCAACTTGCGGCAAGTTCAAAAGTGCCTTTGATCGGTTTCAATGTGCGCCCGAACAAAAAAGCGGCAGAGATTGCCAAGCGCGAGGGCGTTCGCCTGAAATATTTCGATGTGATCTATCACCTGACCGAAGATATCGCGAAGGAAATGGCTGGTGAGCTTGGCCCTGAGATCATCGAGACAGTCGTTGGCCGTGCAGAGATCAAAGAGGTGTTCAAATCGGGCAAGAAAGACAAGGCGGCTGGTTTGCTGGTCACCGAAGGCTTCCTCAAGAAAGGTCTGCATGCGCGTCTTACCCGCGAGGATGTTATCGTATCGAAAACCACGATTGCATCGCTGCGGCGCTTTAAAGACGATGTCGATGAAGTCCGTACCGGCCTTGAATGCGGTGTCGTTCTGGAAGATACCAACGATATTGCCGCCGGCGATACGCTGGAAATCTTTGAGATTGAGGAGCGTGAACGGGTTTTGAGTTCCGAAATCTAACGGGTTCCAATGGCTGACGGAGAAACATTATTCACATCTCCTTCCTCTGAGCTTATTCAGGGGAAGCATACCGGTTTTGACGTCGAAAGCGCGACGGTGACGATGGAGTTTGTGTGCCCGGATACCTTCCGGAGTCCGCGCGGCGTTTGCCATGGCGGCTATGTCCCGGCCTTTCTGGATGAAGTGATGGGCGGCGCGGTATTCCATGCCAGCGAGCAAAAACTGATCCCGCTAAATCTGGATTGTAATGTTAGCTATATTCGGTTGGTTCCCATCGGTCCTCTGAAAGCCACTGGCCGGGTGCTCAAAATGGGGCGTAATATAGCTTACATCGAGGGCGAGCTTTTTGACATGGATGGTAAGTTGTTGGCGCGGTCCACTTCTACCGCCATGCTGACGGAGATTCCCGGTGGCTAAACATAATGACACATCACCCGAAGGCCGCTCCGTCCGTTTGCTGCGCGTAGGCGAGCAAGTGCGGCATATCCTGTCGCAGATCTTGGCGCGCGAAGAAGTGCATGACGAGACTTTGAGCGCATCGAACATCTCCGTGACAGAAGTGCGTATGTCGCCCGATTTGCGCCATGCGACAGTCTTCGTGAAGCCATTGCTGGGCGCGGATGAAGAGGCGGTTATTAAAGCGCTACGCACCAATACGGCATTCCTACAGCGCGAAGTCGCGTCGCGGATCAGCATGAAATATGCGGCCAAGCTAAAATTCTTGCCGGATCAAAGCTTTGACGAAGCCAAGCATATCGATGAATTATTGAGCGACCCGAAGGTTGCACAGGATTTGGACAACGCAGATCGTTAGAGCGGTTTGAGGCGTGTGTTTACTCTTATAGAGACTTGCTTGCCGACAACGCCTGAAAAAGCCTTCATACCGAAATTTCGCCGGTTAATGGTGGTTCTGGCGGTGAGCGAGACAGCCTGCCCCCTCTTCGCTTGAGCAGGCGGTGTTGAAAAGGTCACCCCAAATGAAACGGGCCGCGTAATGCCGCGCGCCGTCAACTTCCCAGATATCCGTCCTGTCCGCTTACCTGACATTGTCAGGCTGCTCCCTGAAAAACGAACGGTGGGATATTTTGCGACGTGGAAAAAGTCTTTGCCCTTCAGGCGCTTTTCGGTCGCTCCGCCGCCAGCTTTAAGGGCGCGTGCGTCGATATTTACATCCAGCGAGGTTGTTCTTAGTCGCTCTGGATTGAATTTCACATTGCCCGATATCTTCGGAAAATGTGCTGTCTTGCTGGAAACGCCCATGACCGCGACTTTCGCTATGGCGCTGCTGGCAGGGTGGATGCGATAGGAAAGCTGTGTATCTGCAGCGAACAACGGCAAGCCGGCTAGGCATAGTGTCAACAATGCCAATTGAACCGGGTGTGCCGAAATTTTCATCATCCCCTATCCCCCAATTGGCTGCATAAACCGATCCGGCTTTCGCTGGAACTGTTAAATTGCTAAAGTCTTGAGATGGCCAAGCTCTATTTCTATTATTCATCAATGAATGCAGGCAAATCGACGACCCTGTTGCAAGCCGATTTCAATTATCGCGAGCGCGGGATGGAAACGATGCTTTGGACGGCAGCGCTGGATGATCGATATGCGCAAGGGGTCATAACTTCGCGGATCGGACTGGAGCAGGATGCAGATAAATTTGATCCAGATACCGACCTTTGGCGCGATATCAGCAAAGAGCATGTCCGCCGCCCGCTCAATTGCGTGCTGATTGATGAAGCGCAATTCTTGACGCGTGAACAGGTGCTACAACTCGCGCGATTGGCCGATGAGGCCGGAATTCCCGTGCTATGCTATGGCCTGCGCACCGATTTTCAGGCGGAGCTATTTCCCGGCAGCGCAGCTTTGCTCGGCCTTGCCGATGCACTGGTGGAGTTAAAGGCCGTATGCGAATGCGGGCGCAAGGCGACGATGAATTTGCGCGTTGACGCAGAAGGCCGCGCAATCACCGCAGGCGCGCAGACGGAGATTGGTGGCAATGACCGCTATATCGCGCTGTGCCGCAAGCATTTCATGGAAAAACTGGCAGCGCATTGATGGCTCCCCACGGCTGGATCATTCTCGACAAACCGCATGGTTTGGGTTCGACGCAGGCGTTGGCGGCGGTGAAGCGGAATTTGCGTGAAGCTGGCGTGAAGGTGTCGGGCAAAGGGCCGGGCAAGACCAAGGTGGGCCATGGCGGGACGCTTGATCCGCTGGCGACAGGTGTGTTGCCGATTGCGATTGGCGAGGCGACCAAGCTGACCGGGCGGATGCTGGATGCCAGCAAGGTATATGATTTCACCATCTGCTTTGGCACTGAAACCGCAGGGCTGGATGCAGAGGGAGAGGTTGTGGCGACCAGCGATCACCGGCCTACGCTTGGCGAAATCGAAGAGGTTTTGCCGCAATTTACCGGCAACATAGAGCAAATCCCGCCAGCATTTTCTGCGATCAAAATAGATGGCAAACGCGCCTACGATCTCGCGCGGGCAGGGGAAGAGG
>CAKZNA010000185.1 GCA_937129355.1 uncultured Sphingomonadales bacterium
TGTACGCAGAGGTTAATCTGGTTTGGCATCCGCCATGGACGCCAGAAAATATGAGCGACCAAGCACGGCTTGAATTGGGGATGTTATAATGAATAAAGAAACCACCATTCGCAAACGCCCCGCCGCCGTCATTCTGACACCAGCAGCGGAAGCCCGTATAGCAGAGCTAATGTCAAATGCGCCCGAAGATGCAATCGGCGTGAAGCTATCGACACCGCGACAGGGATGCAGCGGGCTGGCTTACTCGGTCGACTATGTCAGCGAAGCCGACAAGTTTGACGAACATATCGAAACGCCGGGTGGCAGCTTTTACATCGACGGCGGATCGGTGCTGTATCTGGTTGGTTCAACGATGGATTGGCAGGAAGATGATTTCACCGCTGGTTTCGTATTCAACAATCCGAATGCGACAGGCGCCTGCGGCTGCGGCGAAAGCTTCATGGTCTAATTTGGCCCAGTTGCGGCTGCAAATAGCGGCCTTCTGCGCTTCCGGTGCTCACATAGCCAAAGCTATGCTGTGCGCCGGTTCTCGAATTCCACTATTTTCGCTCACAACTGAACCAAATTTCACACTTCAAGCCCAAGAATCTAAAACTCGAAATTTAGCCTGAATGCAGCACCCAAATCATCGGGCGCATTTTGGAAATGCCCCGGTTCCTGCCGCCAGAACATATTGGCCGAGAAATAGCCGCCATCGAAAGGCAACATCCACGCCATCTCGCTGGCAATCTCGCGGCCTTGCGGGGCGAGGTTAAAGGTGCGCGAACCGAATGTTGTGCCAAGCGTGGCGTAATCATAAGCCACTGGCAGATCGAGCGAGATACCCCCGCTGGTCACGCGCAAGGGCTGTGATACGCGAAGCACCAAATGGTCACTCGCAGCAAATGCGCCGCGCTTACCAACATCGAATGAAAAAGCGTTACTGCTGAGGCGGCTGCTATTTGCGATACTCTGGGACGCACCTACCCATGTCCAACCCTGCCGCCAGCTTGCACCAAGTGACCAGCCATCGCCAAGGCTCGCTTGTGCACTGCCGTCGATAAACATACTGCTGGACCCGCTATTGCCCAATGTCTCATTGAAACGCGCGCCCAAAATAGTGTCTTGTTCATTGAGCCAGTTTGCGCCCAATGCAAGCGCGACAGGTCCGACATTTCGGTCCAGCGCCAATCCAGCACCGCTATAGCCATAACGGTTATATCCGCGGCGTAGTGAGGTCACCGTGACATCTTCAAATAGCTGCGCATTTCCTGCTTCCGCGCTGGCTGTAATGCCCCACGCGCCGAGCTGCTGCCGAACCGCCAATGCCGAACCAGGGCGGCGTTCAAATCCGTGTTCCGACCGAGAATTGGTTGTCGTCAGGAACGATCCTGCGCCATTCTGATTTTGCAGAACCGCGACCTGATTGGCGGCACTTTGGCGAATGCCGATGCTGAAACGCGTATCTTTTGCGATTTTCGCGCTCACCCGTCCGGCGAGCACGCGCGCGGCATGTTGTTCATTGCGGCTAAGGTCTAACGAGGCAAAGCTGGCATTGCCGTTCTGCTGTGCACCGATGTTAAATGCCAGCTGCATATCGCCGCTATTCATGCTTACGGCCCGCCCTTTGCTGGTCAGCGCGGGCGTTAGTTTCAAGCGCCGTTGTCCCGCAAGAACGCCCGCCGCAAGATCGACTTCGTAAGCGCGGCCATATCTGTCGAGGATAATCGCCTCCACGCCCTGCCCCGTATTTCCTGCGTCCCCCATCGCGCCAGACATACGCCCGGCGGAAGAGGTGAGCGAGACAGGTATATTACTCCCTGCGAGACTGGTCGCACCGGCGGGAGCAAAGGCCTGAGCAATATCCAATATGCCGCGGCCAAAGGTAGAGTCGGTCCCGGCATCACCAACATCGCGGGCGCTATCAAGCAACAGCTCGACAATTTGAGCGCCGGTCAGATTCGGGAATGCCTGCGCTAACAATGCCGCTGCGCCTGAAATTTGCGGCGCGGAAAAAGATGTGCCTGCGAAAAGCGAAATGAAACGCTGGCCATCCCGCTCCGTAATCTTAACCGTATCATCTTCAAAAACGCAGCAGACCGCATCGCCCAGTGCGGACAGCGTGAGCTCACGCGAATCTCCGGCAAGGTTGCTGAAATCCGAAATCGCATCATCTTCATCGACCGAAGTCGAGATAATCACCAATCCGTTGCCAACAGAAGCGAGCGCCTGCGCAAAGGGGCTTGGGTTATTTACATCATATTCAGGTTCATCATCATTGCGTTCGTTGCCCGCTGAAACGACAATCACGACACCTGCTTGGGTCGCCCGCTGAACGGCATTGCGTAGTGCAGCGCTTGCACCGCCGGCACCGCCAAGCGATATGTTGACGACGCGAGCACCGACCGCCACCGCGCGATCAATGCCTGCTGCAATAGCCCGGTCCGAATAGGTGCAGCCACCTTCATCGTCACCATCGGGTTCGTCGGTACAGGTCGTGCCAGTATCAGCGCGCAATGCCAAAATGGTCGCGCCAAAAGCAATGCCGTGGGTATCCGCGTCATCTTTTGCCGCGGCAATAACGCGGGCGACGCGGGTCCCATGGCTATCGGCGACGGGCTCTTCAAACCCTCTATTACCGCCAGTGGCATCAAAGGACTGCGCGTGAACGCGTCCGGCAAATTCGTGGCTGTCGGCATCAATACCGCTATCGACCACGCCGACAATCACGCCGTTACCCGTCGCACCTGCCTGATAAGCAGATACTGCGCCGTGATAGCTAGGACCATCAGACCGGCGAAATTCCGCAGTGTCAAAATTGGTAGGCGGGGGAGGGGGCGGTGGCGGAGGAGGAGGTGGAGGGGGCGGTGGTGGCGGAGGCGCAGGAGGCGTAGGTGCAGCAGGAGGCGTAGAGTTTACACCGCCCCCGCCGCCAGAACTTCCTCCGCAAGCCGAAACAGCGAGCGAAAAAACAATGGCAGAGCCGACAGCGAGCGTGCGGCATTTTGTTGGGGTTTTCAATTTTGCGACCATTTGACATCCCTATATTATCGCCAAGTCTATAGACAGACTTCGCTTTCCACAAACTTAACGTTACACGGCGATAATGGTAAAATCTCTCGCACATGTCGAAAACTGGGTCTTTGATCTGGATAACACTCTCTATCCGCCCGAATGCGGTCTGTATCAATATATGGATGAACGTATTCGTAACTTTGTCGGCAGGCTTCTGGACCTGCCTGACGACGAGGCCCACCGCGTCCAAAAAAGCTATTTCCGTTCGCATGGAACGACGCTTGCCGGATTGATGGCGGACCATGGCACAGACCCGTATGAATATCTGGAAGATGTTCACGCTTTCCCGCTCGAAAAGCTAGCTAACGCCCCGCGCCACCGCGAAAATCTCACCGCGTTACCCGGGCGAAAGATAATCTTCACCAATGCCGATGCGCCCTATGCGGCAAAGGTTCTTAAGGAACTCGATCTGGAAAACCTCTTCGATATAGTGGTTGATATTCATGCCTGCGACTATAATCCAAAGCCAGCCGAAGCCGCATATGACACGCTATTTCGTATGACCGGTATAGATCCGGAAAAATCGATTTTTTTCGAAGATCAAGCACGCAATCTGGCGCCAGCCAAAAAACGCGGCATGACAACGGTATGGATTAACAATGGATCGGATCTGGGCCATCTGTCGGGCGGCGAAGATCATATCGATGATGAAACGCATTGCCTTGCGAGCTGGCTTGATAACGTTATAGAGACGCAGAAAATTCAGCCAGCAAGATAAAAGGAAATTCCCGAATATGACACAGCAGCTTGCCGCCACAATCGAAGCCGCATGGGAAGCCCGCGATGGCATAAGCGTTGATACCAAGGGTGAGGTTCGCGATGGCGTGAATGAAGCGATGGCCATGCTTGACGCGGGCCAGGCGCGCGTTGCCGAAAAGATCGGCGATGGCTGGCAGGTCAACCAGTGGCTGAAAAAAGCGGTGCTCCTGTCATTCCGCCTGAACGATATGGAAATTATCGAAGGCGGCCCGGGCGGTGCAGTATGGTGGGACAAGGTTCCTTCCAAGTTCAAAGATTGGAA
The DNA here is from genome assembly GCA_937129355.1 of uncultured Sphingomonadales bacterium. Classification (GTDB taxonomy): domain Bacteria; phylum Pseudomonadota; class Alphaproteobacteria; order Sphingomonadales; family Sphingomonadaceae; genus Sphingorhabdus_B. Next base: position 4,076 of record CAKZNA010000185.1, read on the forward strand.
AGCGGAAGATTTCAAAAAAGCGGCGCTGCGCGCTGTCCCCGGATCGATCGTGCGGCGTGGTTCGCATATTGGCCGCGATGTTGTCTTGATGCCCAGCTTCGTTAATCTGGGCGCTTATGTGGGTGATGGTACAATGATCGACACATGGGCGTCGGTTGGAAGCTGTGCACAGGTTGGCAAAAACTGTCATATTTCGGCTGGCGCAGGCATTGGCGGCGTGCTCGAACCGTTGCAAGCTAACCCGACAATCATCGAAGATAATTGCTTCATCGGCGCGCGTAGCGAAGTCGTTGAAGGCGTGATTGTTGGCGAAGGCGCGGTGGTCGCCATGGGTGTGTTCATCACGCAATCGACCAAGATTGTCGACCGGGTGACCGGCAAAATACACACAGGCCACGTTCCGCCCTATAGTGTGGTGGTGCCCGGCACCCTGCCGCCCAAAGCAAATGTCGACGGCGTCCCCGGCCCTGCTCTATCCTGCGCAGTGATCGTGAAAACGGTGGATGCGCAAACCCGCAGCAAGACGGCGATCAACGAGCTGCTGCGCGACTAAATAGTCAAGCTATCGCGCGCATCCCACGCACATCGTCGCCATCGGATCAACCTCCAGCCGTTTCAGAGCAATCGCCTCGCCACATTCAAGACACCAGCCATATTCATCCGCTTCGATCCGCGTCAACGCAGCGTCGATGCGTTTCAAATCGGTCTGGCGGCGGCGGCCTTCGGCATCGCTCATTGCTTGCTGCTGCATCGCGTCCATCCGCGATAGCCGCCCCACCGATTGCTGATCCAGCTCCACGGGCGCGCGCCATCCGGCGCTGTCTTCATCCTGTGATTGCAGCACCTGCCTAAGCGCAGTCAAAGCCTTCTCCAAGGTCTTAACCTGGTCGCTGTTCAGGCCATCTGCCACCCGCGCCTCAGTTTGTCTTGGGGGCGAGGAAATCGAGAGCCGCAGCCGTCATTGCCTCTGTTCCCAAAGTAATGGATTCGCGCGGCGCGATCTTGAAGAATGGCGAGTGATGCGATGGTACCGGTTTGCCGCCGGCTTTCTCTGCATCAAAATCCGCCTGCGGGGTTCC
>CAKZNA010000186.1 GCA_937129355.1 uncultured Sphingomonadales bacterium
TCCAGTTTGCCACCTGATCAAAGCTGGTCACGCCGAGCGTCCCGAGCAGGGTATTAAGTTTCGGCCCAACGCCTTTCAACAGCTCCAGATTGTCTGGAATCTTCGGTGCTGCCTTTTTCTTGGCAGGCACCTTTTTGGTCGGAGCCTTTTTAGCGGTTGGTTTTTTAACAGCTGCTTTCTTCGTCACTGGTTTTTTGGCAACGACTTTCTTGGTTACAGCCTTCTTGGTCGCCGCTTTTTTGGTTGGTGCAGCTTTCGCTTTCGGTTTCGCCGCTGCTTTTTTGGCAGTGGCCGCTTTTGCCTTCGGCTTGGCCGCAGCCTTCTTCGCCGGGACCGCTTTGGCTTTAGGCTTGGCCGCTACTTTTTTCTTTGCCGGAGCCTTCTTCCTGGCCGAAACTTTTGCTTTCGGCTTGGGATCCGCCATCAATGTTGCAGCAGCAATCGGTTCAGGTGCTGCTACTTTTGGAGCGGCAGGCTCAGCATCGACATCGCTGTCCAAGGCATAATGTGCCCAAACCCACCAAGCGGTCGCGACACCGATCAGAAACGCAATCAGGAACCAAAGCCAATTTTCAGCTATCAGCGTAAGCATTATTTCTTCCCCTCAAAATTCTATATTGCAATGCCGGGCATCTGCCGCATCGCCCATCACGCCTAAGCCGCGCGTCCATTGTCTTTCCAAATCAAATAGCCAAGGCCCAGTCCAAGAAAGAAAAAGACCATCAGCAAGAACCAGCTTTCAAGTAGCAATGACATGTTATTCTCCCTCTGCTTTCGCGCCGGCCGCCGAAACGACAAATACAGTCCGGCGATTTTTTGCATTCGCCGCGCCGGTCATAGCATTTTCAAGCGGCTGCGAAGGACCATATCCTTTTGCTGTTAGGCGGTCGGCTGGAACGCTCTTCGCCGCAAGCGCTTTCATCACACGGTCCGCACGCTCCTGCGACAATGCCTGATTGCTAGCCGGGTTACCGGTCAAATCAGTGTGGCCCTGCACTTCGACTTTTGTACCTGCGCATGGCGCGAGCGCTTTTGCCAGCTCGTCGATTATCGCGTTACTATCCGCGGCCAGATAGGCGCTACCGGATTTGAAATTGATCGTCTTTCCTTCCATCAGAGCATTGATATCACCCTGACAGCTGGCAACGGCTTCTGCAGTGGCAGGTGTTTCGGTTGCGGCGCTGCCGTCCGATCCATCGCCATCGGCCGCCTCATCACCAGCCCATTTAACTAGGCCGACGCCCGGCACGGCGCGGACCGCCGCCATTGCAGCATCCTTTTGGTTTTCGTCTCCGGAAAGCGTAACTGTACGCGTTAATTTCGGATCGCGGTCCATGGTCATTTCGACGCCAGCGATTCCGCTTTCGGAAAGTGCAGATCCGGCTCTTCCTTCTAGCCGATCCACAAAACCTGCACCAAAGCCCATGGCGCTATGCGCGCCCCAAGCCATTAGCGAGGTCGCAACCGCGCCAACAATAATCTTCGTGCTCTTATCCACCATACCCCAAGCTCCTCGACTCCCTAGTCTTCACGCGCGGAGATTAGCGAGGTGGGCAGCAGAGTCCAGACTCCATTCCAAGGATTGTATCAGCAAGGGACATAAATACAGCCGCTTGTAGTGAACACGAGGCTAGTTAGGAACCGCTCTCGGCTAGCTCGGTAAGCTTCACAAATTCCTGCCGCCAATAGCTGCGCGGTGAACCGGCAAGCGAGCGGATGTCGCCATACCCGAAATCGCCCAGATATTTATCACCGCGAAGTTTCTGCCCAAAGGCGGCAACCGCTGTGGCAAAGGCCATGTCGCCTGATGGCCGCGACGACCGGGCCAGCATGTTTGACGCCAAAGGCCGCTCGATCAACCGTGATGTACTTCCATTTGGCAATTTGTAACGCAGTTTGACAAAACCCATCTCGCCATTTGCCTTACCTTTGCCGGTAACCTTGTTGCCATCATAACGGCGGTTCGGCAGCCAGCCCTTCATACCGTTGGGGATAATCTCGTAAATCGCAGTGACCTGATGCCCGGCGCCAATTTCGCCAGCGTCGATTTTGTCATTATCAAAATCCTCCTCGGCCAGCAGACGGTTTTCATAGCCGATCAACCGATATTCGCTGACATAGGCCGGGTTAAACTCGATCTGGATTTTGACGTCTTTGGCAATCGTGAACAAAGTCGATGATAATTCATCGTTGAGCACTTTGCGCGCTTCCATGGCGCTGTCGATATAGGCGTAATTGCCATTCCCGACATTGGCGATGCCTTCCATCAATTCATCACGGATATTACCGCGGCCAAAGCCAAGCATGGTGAGCGACACGCCCGATTTACGTTCTTTCTCGACCATCTTTTTAAGCTCGTCAGTGCCCGACGTACCGACATTGAAATCGCCGTCGGTCGCCATGACAATGCGGTTTATGCCGCCTTTGATAAAGCTAGAACGAGCGGTTTGATATGCAGTTTTTAGCGCATGACCACCAGCCGTCGAACCGCTTGCGTAAAGGCAATCCACCGCCTCTTTGATATGCTCTTTTTTGTTGGTGGCGGTCAGCAATTTGCCGACCCGGCCAGAATAGACCACGATAGATACCCGGTCATCTTTACGCAATTTATCGGCCAAACCCATCAAGGTCGATTTGACCAGCGGCAGCTTGTCCTGGCTGCGCATCGAACCCGATACATCGACCAGAAAAACCAGATTGGCGCGGGGCCGCTCGCTTGCATGAATATCATAGCCCCTCAGGCCAACGCGCAGCAGCTTGCTGGCATCATTCCACGGCGATGTCGCGATGTCGGTTGTAACACTGAAAGGTGTCGCACGGCTTTCTGGCGAAGGATAATCATAGCGGAAATAATTGACCATCTCTTCGGTCCGCACAGCGGCAGCCGGAGGCGTCCGCCCTTCATTTAGGATACGGCGCACATTCGAATAGCTGCCAGTATCGACATCGACCGAGAAGGTGGAAACAGGCGTGTCGGCAACGCGTTTGATGCTGGCAACATCTTTGCCATCATAACGCTCGCGGTCCTGAAGCACTGGAGAGGGATATGGCGGGCGCGGCGGCATGACCCGCCGGCCGGTAGAAACTGGTTTGGACGCAGTACTTGTGATAACAGCTTTTTCGGCTGCAACTGGTGCGGATGAAGGGGGAGGCGGAGGCGCCGAAACCGGCGGCGGCGAAGCCTGCGTCCGCCCCAGATTCCCGCTGCGCTGATATGCCCGGCGGTCATATTCACGCCGCTCAAAGATCGAACAGTTAACCGGATGGGGAATCGGGCGCGCGATGGAACGCGCCTCGGCATCGCCAGCGACCGGTATTTGTGCAGGGCCGGCAAGCAGCGACACTGCGCCAACGGAAAGAAACAAGTTTCGGAAATTCATCAGACACTCCCCTTGAATGTAACAATGTCACATAAATTAAGAGCGCCCGCTGAATGCTAGCTGAACAGTGGATACCACAAATATGGGTATGCAAATCGCGGTGGAAATCGGACTACTTGACCTCTCGTTCCATCTCGCGCCAGCCGATATCCCGGCGGTAAAATCCTGATGGGAAGTCAACATTATCAATCACTGCATAAGCCGCGTCTTTCGCATGCGTCACGTTACCGCCCGTTGCAGTTACGCTAAGAACCCGGCCTCCGCTCGCTACCAATGCGCGATCTTTAATCGCGGTGCCGGCATGGAAGATTTTCTGCCCTTCACCAGCCGCAGTATCGACGCCCAATATCGCGCCGCCTTTTTCTGGTGACGCAGGATAACCCTTTGCTGCCATCACCACGGTCAACGCGGTTGCATCATCAAATTCCGGTATGTCTGCTTCACCAAGATCGCCCTTCGCGACCGCCAGCATCAATGCCGCAAGATCGCCTTTAAAACGCGTCATCAGCACCTGACATTCCGGATCACCAAAGCGGCAATTATATTCGATCAGTTTTGGCCCTTCATCGGTCAGCATCAGGCCAGCGAATAACACACCATTATACGGCATGCCTTCAGCTGACAGTGCTTCGACCGTAGGCCGGATGATCCGCTGCATGACTTGCAGCTCAAGCTCCACCGTCAAAACGGGTGCGGGTGAATAGGCACCCATGCCGCCGGTATTCGGGCCAACATCGCCCTCGCCGACACGCTTATGATCTTGCGCGCTTCCGAACGGAACGATATTCTCGCCATCGGTCAGCGCGAAGAAGCTTGCCTCCTCGCCGACCATAAATTCTTCAAGCACGACCTCTGCGCCCGCATCACCGAACCCGCCGCCAAACATATCCTCTATCGCGGCTTCAGCCTGCTCGCCTGTCTCCGCGATAATCACGCCCTTGCCCGCTGCTAGGCCATCGGCCTTTATCACCACTGGCAGACCAAATCGCGGCAGATCGGCAAGCGCAGCGGCCTTGTCACTATGGCGCGCATAGGCCGCTGTCGGAATATCCGCGCGACTGCAAAGGTCTTTGGTAAAGCCCTTTGAGCCCTCCAATTGAGCAGGCGCTTTGTCGGGACCAAACACCGCGAAACCGGCGGCCCGCAAACTGTCGCCCAGTCCGTCGACCAAGGGTGCTTCCGGACCAACGACGACGAGATCAATTTCATTCTGCGCGCAAAATTCGGCAACCGCCGCATGGTCACCTGCATCCAGCGCGACCAGTTCGGCATCTTCGCCAATTCCGGGGTTGCCGGGTGCTGCGAAAAGCTTATCACAGGAAGCAGAGCTAGCGAGCCGCCAGCCAAGCGCATGTTCGCGCCCGCCCGAACCGATAAGCAGGATTTGCATGAGTGATTCCCCTAAATTCGATACTTCTGGAAAGCTGCTAGCCGAAGCGCGCGACGGCGACAATGCCCAGCCGCTTTCTGTGTCGGAAATTTCCGGTTCACTAAAAAAAATGGTCGAGGATCGTTTCGGCCATGTCCGCATTCGCGGCGAGCTTTCGGGGTATAAACGCGCCGCATCGGGCCATGTCTATTTTGGCCTGAAAGATGAAAAGGCGATGCTGGATGGTGTGATGTGGAAAGGCAATGCCGCGCGGCTCGCCTTTGCCGCCGAAGATGGTCTGGAAGTGATCGCGACGGGCAAGCTGACCACCTATCCGGGGCGAAGCAAATATCAGATTGTAGCGGATTCACTGGAGATAGCAGGCGAAGGTGCGCTGGCGTTACTGTTTGAAAAGATGAAGGCGCGGCTGACCGAGGAAGGCTTATTCGAAGCATCGCGCAAACGTCCCATCCCGCGCATGCCGAAAACCATAGGCATCGTCACCTCGCCAACCGGTGCCGTCATCCGCGACATCCTCCACCGCCTGAATGATCGCTTCCCCAGCCATGTCATCGTCTGGCCGGTATTGGTGCAAGGCGAGGGCGCGAAGGACCAGATCGCAAAGGCCATTCGCGGATTTTCCGACCTTCCCGAAGGCGGTTCCGTGGCACGGCCAGACCTTGTCATCGTCGCGCGCGGTGGCGGGTCGATCGAGGATCTATGGGCCTTCAATGAAGAAGTCGTCGTACGTGCGGTGGCCGATTGCAGCATTCCAGTGATCTCCGCCGTTGGCCATGAAACCGATACGACGCTGTGTGATTATGCCGCCGACCTGCGCGCGCCCACGCCGACTGCTGCTGCCGAAATGGCGGTTCCGGTTCGCGCGGAACTCGCCGACCGGATCGGGCAGAATGCATTGCGCCTCGACCGCGCAGTG
>CAKZNA010000187.1 GCA_937129355.1 uncultured Sphingomonadales bacterium
GAAGAGATGTTGGCAGCAACGGCAATGGCGGTACCATCGCCATGCTTGGCATTCAGTTCTGCTGCGACGGCATCGCACGCATCCTGTTTGCGGCTGGAGATAACCACTTTGGCGCCATGTAGTGCCATCTCTTCCGCGATTGCTTTTCCAATCCCGCGTGAAGAACCGGTGATGACGGCGACCTGACCGCTCATGTCAAATAGAGACATTGTCATTTCCTCTCTTTGGGGCTTTCGCCGGGATGATGAAAATTACTCAGCGCCGGCCTTTTTGGCAAATTCCCAAGCGGTTGCCGCCAGCGGATCAACGCGCGCAGACATGTTTTTTGCATGCGCAGAAGCAGCGGTGCCGTCGATAACGCGTTTTTTGATGCCCTGAATAATGCCTGCAAGCCGGAAGAAATTATACGCAAAATACCAGTTCATATCGGGAACGCTGTCGCGACCAGTGGCGGCGCAATAACGTTCAACCACTTCTTCCAGTTCGGGAATGCCGAGCGCTTTTCGGTCCAAATCTGCCACGCCGGAACGTCCTTCATTCGGCGTAACCCATGCCATCGCGACATAGGTGAAATCCGCCAGCGGATCGCCGAGCGTTGATAGCTCCCAATCGAGCACGGCAAGGCATTTGGTGCCGTCCTTTTCAAAGATCGCATTGTCGATCCGGTAATCGCCATGCACCACGCTGGTGCGGGTCTGTTCCGGCATGGTTGCTGGCAACCATTCAATGAGTTTTTCCATCGGCTCCATATGCTCGGTTTCCGAAAGCTTATATTGCTTCGTCCACCGGCCAATCTGCCGTCCGAAATAATTGCCGGGCTTGCCAAATTCCGAAAGCCCCATCGCATCAACATCGCTTTCATGCAGCTGCGCGAGTACATCAACCATTTCAAGATAAACGCCGCGTCTTTCATCAGGATTGCTATCGGGCATTGCGCCATTCCAGATGGTCCGGCCTTCCACCATATCCATGACATAGAACATGCTGCCGATGACACTGTCATCTTCGCAAAGCCCAAAGGGCTTGGCGACAGGATAGCCAGTGGGGTGCAGGCCGGAGATAACTTTAAATTCGCGGTCCACTGCATGTGCGGAGGGTAGCAATTTGCCCATCGGTTTGCGGCGCAAGACATAGTTGCCGCTTTTCGCATGGACTTTATATGTCGGGTTGGATTGCCCGCCGGAAAATTTGCGCACATCAATCGGGCCCTCAAACCCGTCGACATTATCCTGCATCCATTTGGTTAGCGCGGTATCGTCGAGCCGCTCATCGCCTTCCAGCGCGACAGTGCCGACAAAGGCTTTTTCTGCATCAACGCTCATTGATCGAATACGATCACGGACCGTGCCGCGCCGCCTTTTTTCATTTCTTCAAACCCTTCATTGATCTTGTCCAATGGAATGCGGTTGGTAATCATTTCATCCAGCTTCAATACGCCGGATAGGTAGAAATCGACGAGGCGCGGCAGATCGACCGGAAACTGGTTCCCGCCCATAATCGCGCCTTGCAATTTCTTGCTGCCGAGCAAATCCATGGCGCTCAGCCCGACCTTTTGGTCAAGCGGCATCATACCGAGAATAGTCGCGGTGCCGCCCCGCCGCAGCGATGCCACCGCAAGGTCGCTCGATTGCGGTCTGCCCACCGCCTCGATGGCGTGATGAACCCCGCCATCGGAAATCGCGATAATCTGCGCAGCGGCATCGTCAGCCATTGCGTCAATAGTATGCGTCGCGCCCATCGTCATGGCCATTTCGCGTTTTTCAGGAAGCGGGTCGGCGGCAATAATTTTGCCAGCGCCCGCTATCTTGGCTGCATTGATGGTCGAAAGGCCAACCCCGCCGCAGCCGATCACCGCGACGCTTTCTCCGGGGGTGACATTACACGCATTGAATACTGTGCCTGCGCCGGTTGTAACTGCGCAGCCCAATACGGCGGCACGGTCTAGCGGCATTTTCGGGTCGATGCGCACGCAAGCATTTTCGTGGATCAACATCTTTTCTGCAAAGGCAGAGAGATTCAGCATCTGGTTCACTGTCGATCCGTCTGGACGTGTGATGCGCGGAGCTTCATCGGTGCCGCGCCGCGTTTCTGCGCCAAGGCAAAGCGACATGCGGCCAGAGACGCAAAATTCGCAGTGACCACAAAATGCAGAGAGGCAGGAAACGACAGCATCGCCGACCGCAACGGATTTCACTTCGCTACCAATTGCTTCCACGATGCCAGCCGCTTCATGTCCTGGAATAGCGGGCGTAGGATGCGGATAGGCACCGTCGATAAAGTGAAGATCGCTGTGGCAAAGTCCGCAGGCAGCGGTGCGGATCAGCACCTCATGCGCCTGCGGCTGTGCTATTTCAACATCTTGGATTTCAAGCGGCTTTCCCGCTTCGACAAGGACTGCTGCTTTCATCGTTGTAGTTCCTCTACTTAGCGCGTTGCGGCCATGTCACCTGACGAAATGCGCGATGAAGGACGTCCACCATGCTTGCCAAATTCCATGCGGGCAATGGCGCGGGCGTGAACCTCATCCGGACCATCGGCCAGACGCAATGTACGCTGATGCGCATATGCATTTGCAAGGCCAAAGTCATTGGAAACGCCGCCACCGCCATGTGCTTGAATCGCATCATCAATGATTTTCAGCGCCATATTCGGGGCCTGAACCTTGATCATCGCGATTTCAGCTGCCGCTGCTTTGTTGCCGACTTTGTCCATCATGTCTGCCGCTTTCAGACAAAGAAGACGCGTCATATCGATATCGATACGCGCACGTGCAATGCGTTCTTCCCAAACGCTTTGTTCGGCAATGGTTTTGCCGAATGCGACGCGCGACAAAAGCCGCTTCGCCATTTTTTCAATCGCTTCTTCAGCAACGCCAATGGTGCGCATGCAATGGTGGATACGACCGGGGCCGAGGCGACCTTGCGCGATTTCGAAACCGCGACCTTCGCCAAGCACGCAATTTTCAACGGGAACGCGAACATCTTTCAACTCGACTTCCATATGGCCATGCGGCGCATCGTCATATCCGAACACAGGCAGGTGGCGGATGATATTCACGCCCTCTGCATCCATCGGCACCAGAACCTGAGACTGTTGTTGATGGCGTTTTGCTTCAGTGTCGGTCTTACCCATGACGATAGCGACTTTACAGCGCGGATCGCCGAGGCCCGATGACCACCATTTGCGGCCATTGATGACATATTCATTGCCGTCGCGTTCTATTTTGGTTTCGATATTGGTTGCGTCCGATGATGCAACGGCTGGTTCGGTCAGGCAACTTGACCCGAAAGTGGTTGCAACCCGTCCTTTAAAGTTTTTTGCCTATGCTTTGGGGGACAAGTCTATCGATTTTCAAAACCATTTTGATGAGCTTTCCGCCATGAATGAATGGGGTTTTGAAGTTGTGGAAGAAGTAGCTGTGTTAAAGGATGTTGCGAGCATTATGGAGCATTACAACACCTTGCAACAAAAGCGCTCAGCACTGGGTTACCCCATTGATGGGATTGTTTATAAGGTCAATGCCTTAAATACCCATAAAACACTGGGCTTCACCGCCAAAGCACCACGCTGGGCCATTGCCAGAAAATTCCCTGCCGAAGAAGTTTGGACTGACTTATTAGGTATTGACATTCAGGTGGGTCGTACAGGAGCCTTAACCCCTGTTGCTAGATTAGAACCCGTTGCAGTTGGTGGAGTTGTTGTTTCTAATGCTACGTTACATAACCAAGATGAAATAGATCGCAAAGATGTAAGAATTGGCGATAAAGTCATTGTGCGACGTGCGGGTGATGTTATCCCTGAAGTGGTTGGGCCTGTATTGACGCAAAGAAGTGATAAAGTCCTGAAATTTATGAGGGCAGCGACGTGCTCAGAGTGCGATTCACAAGTTATAAAAGAACTCGATAAAGCGGTTTACCGTTGTACAGGTGGTTTATTTTGCCCTGCACAGCGCAAAAGAGCCTTGCAGCATTTTGTTTCTCGTAAAGCTATGGATATTGTTGGTTTAGGCGATAAATTGATTGTTCAGCTGGCAGATACAGGCCTGGTAAAACACCCCGATGATTTTTATAAGTTAACCGCCGAAACGTTAAGTGGCCTTGAACGTATGGCAACCAAGTCTGCACAAAAAGTGGTTGATGCCATAGAAAAGTCAAAACAAACGACTTTAGCTCGTTTTGTTTTTTCTTTAGGCATTCCAGAGGTAGGTGAGGTTACTGCTAAAAATCTAGCCAACTATTTTTTAAGTTTAGAGGCAATTGCCAGTGCTACCACTGAGCAGCTACTTGATGTAGATGATGTACAAAGTGACATGTTTGCTCAAAAAATACACTCCTTAAAAGGTGTTAGTGGAAACATCTCATTGAAAAAAGTGTTTGAACTTTCTAAAAAAAAGGAGACACCGATATCCCCGGATACCATTGTGGATCATATAAAAACCCTGGAAGGCGTTATTAATGTTGAGTTTCAGAATTTATCAGAAAATGATAACCTCATTTCAGTTCCTGAAAATTCAATGATGGCTAAACATGGGATGATGCATTTCCAGTACAGCCGAATATCCAAAATTTCTGACCCGGAATATGATAGCGATGTCGGGCATGAAACCGTGACGCTTATTTTGAGCTTAATTGATGTCAGAGGGAATGAT
>CAKZNA010000188.1 GCA_937129355.1 uncultured Sphingomonadales bacterium
CTTTTGTGGCTGCAGTTGGCACTGGGTCTCGCTACGATTTTCGTCTCGCTCGATCATTTGGACGGCCATGAAATGGTCAAATTCATGTCGTGGGCGCAAGGTATATTCACCTTCCAGGGGAGCGCTTCGTCCTTCGTGATCGATGCGCATTGGATATTCAAATTGCACCTGTTCCTCGGCCTGACGATCTTCCTAGTCTTTCCGTTTACCCGGCTGGTGCACATGCTGTCCGCGCCGGTTCGCTACATTTGGCGCTCGGGTTATCAAATTGTTCGTAGCAGAAAGGCGGCACTATGACGGGAGCACAAGAAGCCGCTGTGCTGGCGGTCGGCGGGACTGAAATTCCTGCCGAAGCTATCGCGGCAGAAGCGCAAAACCATCCAGCGGATAATCCTGATCAGGCATGGTCAGAGGCAGCACGCGCTCTCGCAATTAAGTCAATGTTGCTCGCAGAGGCCGACCGATTGTCGATAGAACCGCCCCTGATCGAGGATGAGAAGGGGCGAACACTATTGCCCGATGATGCGCGGATCGAGGCCTTACTTGAACAGGAAGTTGCCATACCAACGGCTGATGACGAGACATGCCGCCGCTATTTTAAGCAGCATTCTGATCAGTTTAGCAGCCCCGCTTTGGTTGAAGCATCGCATATCTTATTTGCAGCGCCGCAGGATGATCAAAAACGCTACGCCCAGGCAGAGCTTAGCGCCATCGATGTCATTACCGAACTTAAAGAACATCCAGAACGCTTCAACGCTTTGGCGGAGACATTGTCTGCTTGTCCCTCAGCCAAACAATCGGGAAATCTGGGTCAAATTGGACCTGGTCAAACGGTAGATGAATTTGAAACTTTCCTGTTCAACCTTGAACCCGGTCAACTATGCCCGGTTCCGGTAAAGACGCGTTTTGGTGTTCATGTGATCAAGGCCGGACGCAAGATTTCAGGCGAAACTCTTCCGTTTGAAGCCGTGCACCCAAAAATTGCCGACTATCTTGAGGAAGCTAGCTGGCGCCGCGCGGTGGCCCAATATATCACAATACTGGCATCAAAGACGAAAGTCGAAGGCGTCGATCTGGCTGGCGCGAATGGACCTTTGGTTCAATAGATCACCATGCAGGATCTATCCAATATAGTTGGCGGCGCCGAGCTCCAAGATCGCTTTTCACGGCGTTTCCAATATTTGCGTTTGTCACTTACCGATGTCTGTAATTTCAGTTGTAGTTATTGCCTTCCTGGCGGTTATCGTAAGCAAAAGGGCGCGCCGCCGCAGCTTACCGTTGACGAGACAATCCGGCTGGTTCGGGCCTTTGCGGCGCTTGGGGTTTGGAAGATCAGACTAACGGGCGGCGAGCCTACAATACGGTCCGAATTCCTCGAGATTGCCAGCCGGGTCGCCGCTATTGACGGCATCAGGAAGCTTGCGGTGACGACAAACGGCTATCGCTTGCCAGAGCGAGCTGCAAGTTATGCTCAGGCTGGCATTACCGCGATCAACATCAGCACAGATTCGCTCAGCTCGGAAAAGTTCCGCGAGATCACTAAACATGATCGGCTATCCGAGATATTGGACGGGATAACGGCGTGTCAGCAAGCGGGCATCAAGGCAATAAAGGTGAACACCGTTCTGCTCAAAGGGCTGAATGATGATGAACTGGCCGACTTTGTTGCTTTTGTAAAAGACCGCCCGATCTCGCTGCGCTTTATCGAACTAATGCGCACTAACGACAATTCGGCCTATTTCGAGCGTCATCACTTATCGGGTACTAAGGTAACTGACATGCTTGAAGCGTCGGGCTGGCACCAATTGCCCAGAGCAATCGGTGCTGGTCCGGCTGTGGAATTTTCTCATACACATAGCGTTGGGCGTATTGGCTTGATTGCGCCTTATTCACCAGACTTTTGTGCGAGCTGCAATCGCTTGCGGGTTTCGGCAATCGGTAAGCTGCATCTCTGTTTGTTTGGAGAAGGCGGTTATGACCTTCGTCCGCTGCTACAATCCGATTCCATGGAAGCAGAATTGATTGAACGGATATGCGGACTGATGGTTCACAAAACACCGGCGCATGATTTGCATAACGGCAATAGCGGTGTGACACCTCATCTTGCATCAATCGGCGGATAAATCATGATCGGCTTTGAAGAAGCGGTTGCTCTTGTCGCCGAGATTGCCAAGCCGCTGCGCAAGGAATCTATTGCCATTGATCAGGCGTCGGGGCGATTCTTGGCAGAACCGGTGATTGCCAAAGTAACGGCGCCCGCGAAAGATGTTTCTGCCATGGATGGCTATGCCATTCGCGGCGAAGACATTGCGGAGATACCGAAGGCGTTTTCTGTAATCGGAGAGTCTTTTGCTGGCTCAGGTTATGTGGGGACGGTTGAGCCAGACTAGTCCGTCCGCATTTTCACTGGTGCGCCAATGCCAGCGGGATCGAACCGCGTCATCATTCAGGAAATGACCAGATGGCGCTGGCGGCCATGGAAGTTGTCAAAATTCCGGACGTTCGGTTCCGCAAGACATGTCGATTATCAGCTTCGACAATACGCCGCTGACCCATTTCAAATTCTTTCCTGCCGAAGCGTCCGGCGGCATACCTACGCTGAAAGCGCTGGCAGGCCCATTTGGCGATGTTAAATTCTAACCCCCATATTTATGGGTGATCGGTAGATTGATAACCCCCTATTTTTTGCAAAACCGAACCTCGCGAAAAATGCGGGTTTGGTGTGAAGGGGAAGATTTATG
>CAKZNA010000189.1 GCA_937129355.1 uncultured Sphingomonadales bacterium
GCAAGCTTGGCCACCGTAATTTTTCATCCTTCCTCAATGGATATCGAATCGGGGAAGCGAAGGAAAAACTGGCCAACCGTGAGGCAGTTGACCTGCCGATTCTGACAATTGCGATGGATTTGGGCTATAATAGCCTTGCGCCGTTCAATCGCGCATTTCGCGCTGAAACTGGCCAAACGCCTAGTGATTTCCGCAAAGAGGCCATTGATCAAAACTAAAATAGTCTGATCTATTTCGAAATTGATCAGCATTTTTCAGGATCGCAGAGAATTTGCGCCTGCAATCGGCCAACTTCACTTCATCGACACATAAACCCGGTGGAGAATGAACATGTTTGACCTATCCAACAACGCGATTTCGCAGCTTACATATAACCCCGGACTATTGGTCCTGACCGCCGCCGCCATTGGCTTGGCAATTGTTGCGCTGCACGAATATCTATCAAACGGAACGCCGCAAATATCCGTTGGCGCGGCATCGATTACGTCCCTTGCAATGATTACGGCATTTGCCTGCTTGAAATCGCTTCAATCCATCACAGCCATAGCCGCGATTTAATCGCCAGCATTTACAGCGGAGATATCTCATGCCTGACATTTTTGACAAAATTCTCGACCATATGATCGGCGCCTTCACCTTCGATCTTGGTCGTTACCTGATTGCCGCTGGTACGCTTTCCATTCTTCTTTGGGCATTCAGCAAATGGTCGGAAGCGCGGCGCATACAGAAACGTAAGGCGAGCTTTGCCGACTATAAACGCGAATTTCTCTCCTCGATGCGGACCGTATTTGTCTTTGGCGCGACCACGATTAGCACCGTTCTTTTCATCGAAAGCGGATGGGTGAATATAGATCAAAGCGCAATCGACTGGCCGGTATTTGCGTTGCAAGTCGCCGCGATAATCGTGGCGCATGACGCCTATTTTTACTGGATGCACCGCGCGCTACATTTGAAATCTATGTTCCGCTTTGCGCATCTGCATCATCATAAATCGCGCACGCCAACGCCGTGGGCCGCCTATAGCTTTGCAACATTCGAAGCGGTTAGCGAATCTGCCTTTGTGCCCGCTTATCTGCTGTTGGTTTCCGTGATTGGCGCGCCAATGTATGATTTTGCCATCTTTATCTTCCTTGCGCATATGATCGCCCGCAATGTGATGGGCCATGCCGGCGTTGAGCTGTTCCCCGCAGGCTGGACACGCAGCCCGCTTGGCTGGATCACCACCACCACACATCACGACCTTCACCATAGCCAGGGCAATTCAAATTTCGGCCTATATTTCACATGGTGGGACCGGATGATGGGCACCGAACATCCGCAATATGAGGCGCGCTTTGATGCGGTCGCAAAACCCGTCTGCATCTTTCATGCACAGGCCGCAGCTTGATCCGAATTCATCCAATAGCTTAAAGCCAGCCTTGACTTTGCTGCCTGCTTGCCGACAACGGTTCGGTAAATAGATAGCAAAGGCAAGGCACTCAATG
>CAKZNA010000190.1 GCA_937129355.1 uncultured Sphingomonadales bacterium
CGATTTATCTCGGAGGAAACACCCAGCATCGAATCAGCATTTCCGGGATGTAAAGTCATAGCGTTTGGCCATATGGGCGACGGGAATATCCACTATCATGTAAAGGCACCAAAAGGCGTGAGCGCGCAACGCTGGTATGAAGATGAAGGCAAAGCGATAAGCGCGCATGTCTATGATCGCGTTTGTGAATATAACGGGTCCATTTCGGCTGAGCATGGCATTGGACAGTTGAAGTTGGAAGAGTTGGCCAGACTGGCCGATCCCGCGCGCCTATATGTGCTTCGCGGTGTGAAAAATGCGCTCGATCCAAACAATATCATGAATCCGGGCAAACTTGTTCCTCTTGCCTAGAAGGCGCTATCTGCTTAAAGCCGCGCGCAACATGTAATTACCTAAAGATGGAGTCGTAAAATCATGGCCAGCGCGCCCGCAGCAAATAATCTTCCTATGTTCTATAAAGATCTTGTTCCGCTTAACAGCAAAGAACATGCAAAATGGTCCACGCGCGGAATGGACGACGCGAAATTCATGGAGGGCGCGCACGCCATTCCGCTCACCATCGAAGAGTTTATTCTGGCATCTCGCAATTTCCCAATCATTTTTTCAGCTGGCGACAAGCCTGTTCCGCTGGCATTGATGGGTTTGAATGAAGGCGTGAATACTTTCATGGATGACAAAGGCAAATTCACTGCCCCGGTATATATCCCTGCCTATGTTCGCCGCTATCCATTCATGCTTGCCAGACTTCAACAGGATAGCGATGAATTGTCACTCTGCTTTGATCCCACGTCGGACGCAGTAGGCAATTTCAAGAAAGACGCAATCCCGCTATTCGACGGGGACAAGCCTAGCGAAAATACCCAAAACATCCTGCAATTTTGCGAAGATTTTGAAAAAGCCGGAGCGCAAACACAAGCGTTTATGGATGAGTTGACAAAAGAAGACCTGCTCATGGAAGGCGAAGTTTCAATTCAACAGACAGATATTGAAAAGCCATTTGTCTATCGTGGGTTCAAAATGATCGATGAAAAGAAGGTGAAAGAACTAACCGGCGAAAAGCTGCGCAAAATGAACCAAAATGGCATCTTGCCGTTGATCCACGCGCATCTTTTCTCACTTCAACTAATGCGTGAAATATTTGCACAACAGGTAAATCAAGGGAAAGTCCCTGAAATGACGGAAGCACCCAAGGTATAGAGGTAGATTCCGTAGAAAATGGCAAGGAGATAGCTGGATGACTGGCAGTGGTTTGAGCAAATACTCAAAGGGCGCAATCGCCTTTCACTGGATTATCGCTCTCCTTGTTATTACCAATATCGGGCTGGCCGAACTTACCGAAGACCTTACCAAGGCAGAACGTGGTCCATACATGGACCTGCACAAGTCCTTTGGCATTTGCGTGCTGTTCCTGACGTTGGCTCGCCTTGGCTGGCGCTGGACGCATCCGCGACCAAGCTTGCCTTCAGCGCTTGCTAGTTGGGAAAAGGCAATTTCCAAACTCGTGCATTTCCTATTCTACCTCCTCCTGATCGGACTACCGCTTGGCGGCTGGCTGTGGATGTCGACATATGGCGACAAGGCTGCGGTCAGCATGTTTGGCCTATTCAACATGCCGGTTCTTCCCGTTGTGGGGAATGAAGCGTTGGGCGACATGGTTCATGAAGGACACGAGGTTGGCGGCAAAGTAATGCTTGGACTGGTTATCGTCCATATTCTCGCTGCGCTGAAGCACCAGTTTATTGACAAAATGCCGTTCATTCGGCGCATGTGGCCTTAAACTGGCGAGCATTTCGTCCCGGCCAAGCCACTAGTTTACACATCGCCTATTGATTTTGCCCGTGCAGCATCCCATCCTTGATATTGCAGGATGAGAATCTCTCCCCCTCCCTCTTATCCTGCAACTGGCGCTGCATAGCAGTGCCACTCCCTGAACCTTGGCCACCCCGGTTAACGCCGGGGTGGTTTTTTTTGTGCATGGCCTAATTCTATTCGGCAGCCAAAAGCTGCGCTCCGCCAACGGCATCGGCGATAGTATCTACTATTTCCAAAATGAGGGAGGAAATTGCGTCAACACCACCTGCCGGTTCACGCAAAGCGCTGTCCAAATATAGTGATCGATCAATTTCAAGCTGAACAGCATGGATATCGCGCCTTGGTTGCCCGTGCTGACGTAAAATGTGATCTCCGGCATAAGGATGATTAAGGCTACATATATGCCCCGCCGCCTCGATATGCGCCAAAATCATCTCCGCAAAACGCCCCGCCGCGCTGCCACCGAAACGATCCCCGACAACAAATGAAGGCACCGGAGAGCGCGCCGTTTCCTTTACAGGCGGCATGCTATGAATATCAATCAAGATGGCGAGACCAAACTTGGCGCGTATCTGCGCGAGCATGTCACCAATTGCATTATGATAGGGCCTGTGGAAGCTGGTTATCCTGTGATGAATATCATCATATGAAAACGGTCTTTTCCAAACATCACCGGCACCGGATAGCCGGCGCGGAATCAGACCGAGACCGCCGCGTTGCTTTGCGCTGACACTGAACGACCTGCCAGCTGGAACCCCGATGAGCATTCCGGCGTCAATATCATCTTCTGCGCGGTTCAAATCAATCCATGCACGCGGCTTATGTGCCTGAATCACAGGAAATCCGGAATTTTTGGCTTTGCCGACAAGCAAATCAGCATAGCGGTCTTCCAAACGCAGCAGATCATTCGCCGGAATACGAAGATTATTTTTTAAATCAGATGGATAGTCCCGCCCCGAATGCGGAACCGACAGCAACACCGGAAATTCAGGTTCATCGCCATTCGCAATAGAGAAGCCGTTTTGCGGTGTTGATTTCATTCGCTTTTCTACCCGGCTGCTTATCCCAAGCAATCTTTCTGACAGAATTTTGTCAGATCAGCAAAATGTTAAATATATCAGGTTAACACGCTTGCTTGAAAGCGGATGTTTGCCGCAAACAGCATGGATGGGAATGAATATGCCACGAATCCTTCTAGCGGAAGACGAAACAGCGATGCGCGAATATCTTGCGCGCGCGCTTGAAAAATCGGGCTATGACGTCGTTTCCGTGGATCGCGGTACAGCCGCCGCCCCGCTGCTGGAAAGCGAAGATTTCGATCTATTGCTGACAGATATCGTTATGCCAGAAATGGACGGCATTGAACTCGCGCGCCATTGCAGCAAGGTTGCACCGCGCACGCAGGTCATGTTCATCACTGGATTTTCCGGCGTTGTTTTGAAAGCAGGCGAGTCCGTCCCAAATGCCAAAATCCTGTCCAAACCCTTCCACCTGCGCGATTTGGTGCTGGAGGTCGAACGCTTGTTTGCCAAGGAAAGTTTCGGCGAGCTTAAATGAAGCTTGAATAGACGCGCTGCACTGTTTAGAGCGCGCGACTGGAATGGGCGTATAGCTCAGCGGTAGAGCACTACATTGACATTGTAGGGGTCGCAAGTTCAATCCTTGCTACGCCCACCATTCCCCTCCCGAAATACACTAATGACAAGCCCATTCGGCCTGTCTAAGCCAGAGCCATGTATTTAGCAGATATCCTCGCGCAGCTTCAAAGCGGCGCCGAAACACACCGTATCACGATCCCGGAAAACTGGCTGCAAGGCCGCACCTGCTATGGCGGCCTGAGCACCGCGCTCGCCTATCAAGCGGCGAAGCTGGTGGGTGATGACTTACCCCCGCTGAATTCCGCGCAAATTGCCTTTGCTGGCCCGCTGTCGGGCGAAGTGGAGATTACCGCATCAATCCTTCGGCGCGGGCGCAATACCGCCTTTGTGAAGTCGGAAATTCGCTCCGGCGACGAAACAGGCCTCAGCTGCACCTTCATATTTAAGAGCAGCCGTGATAGCCATGTTGACTATAGCAATGTGGAGAAGCCTGAAATTGGCGAGCTTCCCGACGAAAATGACCTTCGCAGCGGACCGCCAGAGTTTTTCACCAGCAATATGCATTATACGGGCAAACGGCTCGAAATGGGTCAGGGCACACCGCGTCTTTCGGGCTGGCAGCGGATAATCGAACGCGATGGACTGGATCCGATTGCCGAACTGCTTTGCATTGGTGATGCGCTGCCGCCATCCGCAATGGGGCTTATGACGGAAAAAGGCATGGTCAGTTCGATGAATTGGCAGCTCAATATGCTGACCGAAAGCCCGTTGACCAAAGATGGTTGGTGGTATCTCGATTCGCTCACCCATCACGCCGCACATGGCGCGAGCAGCCAGTTTATGAATGTTTGTTCGGCGGACGGCACGCCGGTGATGACAGGCATGCAATCGGTCGCGATATTTAGCTAAATCGCGCGGTTAGCCTTTAGCCAAATATTCCTTTTCAGCTTTCAACATATAATCACGCGAAAGCGGCAAGGCACGACGATCACGGACGAACTGATATTGGTGGTTGCACATGCCGCCACTTTCAAATGCGGCGGTTGCACCCGATAGATAGAATATCCACATGCGGTAGAAATCCTCGTCATATTGCGCGATAATATCTTCGCGAATATCACGCACCCGTTTATACCATTCGCGCAAAGTAAGCGCATAATGTAAGCGCAGATTCTCGATATCGCTGGCGATCAGTTTCACCTTTTCACTCGCCTCCAACGTCTCTGAAAGTGACGGGATATAGCCGCCGGGGAAGATATATTTGCGCGTGAACGCATCGGTTGCACCGGGCTTACCCATACGGCCAATTGTATGCAGCAACATCACGCCATCATCGCGCATCAAATTGGCTGCTGCGCGGAAGAATACATCAAATTGCGGGACGCCCACATGCTCGAACATGCCGACAGACACGATACGGTCAAATCCGGCCGCTTCGCGCCTTGCAAGGTCGCGGTAATCGATAAGCTCGAATTTAACCCGATCGGCTACGCCCGCTGCCTCTGCGCGTTCTCGTCCGAGTTTCAGCTGCTCTTGGGAAAGCGTAATTCCCAAAACATCTACATCCGCCACACGGTTTAGATACAGCGCCATCCCGCCCCAACCGCAACCGATATCAAGCACGCGCTGCCCCGGCTGCAACGCCAGCTTCGCCGCGATATGTGCTTTCTTTGCGGTTTGCGCCTGATCCAGCGAAAGCTGTGATATCGCAGCCCCACCATCACCTAGATCAGCATCAGGCCAATAGGCGCAGCTATATTGCATATCTTCATCAAGCCATTGCCGATAGAAGTCGTTCGATAGGTCATAGTGATGGGCAACATTAGACAGCGAGCGCGCAAGCGAGTTCATCTGATTAAACGGACGCGTTATTTTCTTAAATGCTCTTTTCAGCGGCTTGGGGTCGCCAATTTCTCCGCCTTTTTCCCAGACATTGTTTCGCCGGACGAGTTCGACGAGACCCATAATATCGTCATCATCGACACTGACCGCACCATCCATAAAAGTCTCGCCCAGACCAAGTCTAGGATTGGTCAATATCCGCCGCTCTGCACCACGGTCATTTATCCGTATGACCACATCCGGCCACCCAGCGGCAGGTTTTCCAAAACTGCGGTTAGAACCATCGGGCCGGGCGATTGTAACGCTGCCCTTGTGAATTCGGCCATCCAATATTCGATCAATCAGCGACATATTCAACTTTCCAATATTTTGAGGCCATGCTTGGTCCAAGCCTATATCTATTCATAGCTATTTCCGCATCAGTTACACATAAACAAGGCACAAAAAAGGGCGTCCGATCAGACGCCCTTTCCTGTTCAAATTATATTTGATTCTATCAGAAGGCCAAACCAACGCCAACAGCTGCGGTGTTCACGTCAACCGTGTCAAAGAAACGGCGATATTCGACCTTGGCATAAACATTCTTGCCCAGCTTGTGCTGATAGCCAGCACCCGCATGGAATGCATCGCTATCGTTAAAGCTATAGCCGCCGTTGACATAAAATTTGCCATTTTCGCCAGCCTTCACGCCAAGACGTGCAGTTGCGCCGAACACAACGTCGGTGCCGCCTGCAAGAATTTTGTCAGCCGAACCTTCAACGCCGATAAAGGCTTTGTCGCCCAGATCGAAATCATAGCCAGCGGCGACACCCGCGATAGCTTCTTCATTTCCGCCAGCCCAGGCGATACCGCCACGAGCTTCAATACGGCCTTCGCCGCTTGTCTCGGCAAAAGCTGGGGTGGCGGAGAGGGTGGCAACCGTAGCGGCTGCAATTATTAGTTTACGCATGATATTTTCTTTCATGTTTGTTGTACAATACCCGCACGCATTTTTGCGCTTCGGGATGAAGGCGAAATAGGGTCGCCTTCCTGAACGGAAAATGAAAAATGGCGTAAATTTCGCTTTCGCCGCAACTGTGTTGCTTAAACAACACAATAAGCAATTGTTCACATGTTATTCATAAAGTTAGTGAGGGCATCATGGTTCATAATTTGAACATATTTCGGTCAAAGTATCGGCGGGCGAAAACAAACCTAGCTATCTCTGCAACTTACAGATTTGCTAGTCTGCTGATCCTTCAAGCTGGGCACTCTTTTCGTCTGCCAAGCGGTCCAGTTCGGCGCGGTTCATCTTTTTTGCGGCGGTTTTTAACTGACCGCAAGCGGCATCAATATCGCGGCCACGCGGCGTTCGTATCGGTGCGCTGATGCCTTCCCCAAATACGATATTGCTAAAGGAACGAATCCGTTCCGGCGTCGAACATTCATAAATCGCGCCGGGCCAAGGATTAAACGGGATAAGATTGACCTTCGCAGGCAGGTCATATTGCTTAATCAAACGCACAAGCTCTCGCGCATCATCATCGCTGTCATTTTTATCTTTCAGCATCACATATTCAAATGTGATCCGCCGCGCATTATTCGCGCCGGGATAGTCCGCGCAAGCTTGCAGCAATTCTTCGATGCCATATTTGCGGTTGATCGGTACAATCTCGTCGCGCACTTCTTTGGTCACGGCATGCAGCGATACGGCGAGATTGACGCCAATCTCTGCGCCCGCCTTCGCCATTGTAGGAACCACGCCGCTCGTTGACAACGTGATCCGCCGTTTGGAAAGCGACAGTCCTTCAGGGTCCATCACCAGTTTCAGCGCATCGCGAACATTGTCGAAATTATAGAGCGGCTCGCCCATCCCCATCATCACAATATTGGTGAGCATCCGCCCGTCGGACCGATAATTGCCGACATCACCTTCATCTTCGGCGCCATCATCATCGCCGAATCCTGCCATATTGCCTTTCGGCCATTCACCCAGCGCATCGCGCGCCAGCATTACCTGCCCGACAATCTCCCCGGGCGTTAGATTGCGCACCAGCCGCATCGTGCCAGTATGGCAAAACCGGCAATTCAGCGTGCAGCCTACCTGAGAAGAAACACACAGCGTCCCGCGATCTGCATCCGGGATGAAGACCATTTCATAATCTTGCCCATCGTCACTGCGCAGCAGCCATTTGCGCGTGCCGTCCTCGCTCACCTGCGCCTCGACAACCTGCGGACGGCCAAGCACGAATTTCTCTGCCAGAAAGGGCCTTTGGGTCTTGGAAATATCGGTCATGCCTGCAAAATCGGTCACGCCGCGATGGTATATCCAATGGAATATCTGCTTCGACCGCAGCTTCGCCGCTTTCGCATCGAGCCCCGCCTCTGCTAGACAATCGCGGATCTGAAGCTTGGTAAGCCCCATCAAATCCACACGCCCGTCCTCTCGCGGCGTAACGCTGCGCGGGGTGACTACGGGGTCAATATGTCCGGGAATCTGCATAGGGCAGCGCATATAGGGTGGGAGCCAGTGAATTGCCAGCGTTGTGGTCGCGCGATGTTATTGCTGCCCGGCGTCCGCATCGCTAACCGACCGACGAAACAGATGCCAAGTTGCGTGCCCTAGAACCGGAAGCACGATAAAAAGGCCCAGAAGAAACGGAAGCATAGCAGCAAACAGCGAGATCGCGGCGATAACCGCCCACGCAAGCATAACAAATTTATTCGAACGCACCGTTGCCAGGCTGACGATGATGGCCGTGATAAAATCAACCTTGCGATCGACCAGCATTGGTAAGCTAACAACCGTAATCGAATAAAATGCCAGTGCGATTAATGCACCCACGATGCTTCCGACCAGCAACATCATCAGCCCTGCTGTTTCGCGAAACAGTTCAATCGATTCAGCACCCGCATCTGATTCTGCCAAAAAAATGGCGAAAATCCCGTGCGCAATCATCAACCAGAAACCAAAGGCAACAAACAGGATAACGCCAATGCTGATTATTTGCTCATCACCGCGAGCCCAGACTGTGCTCAAAATTGCCCGCCAACGCATTGGTTCACCCGCTTCTCTGCGGCGGCTCACTTCATAGAGCCCAACGGCTACGAAAGGAGCGAGGAGGGGAAAGCCTGCCGCAATTGGAATGAACCAGGCAACTTCGTTCCAGACGAAAAATACAAAATACAGGAAAAACCCGCCCGACACGAAAATTGCAGAAAAAAACAATCCGAATGTCGGAAACGCCTTAAAATCTCGCCAACCTGCCCCAACTGCGTCGATCAGATCGCTTACTTTGAGGTCTTTTGCTACCCTTGCCGGTGCAACAAGGGTGTCTTCAACCTTGGTCATGTGCCGCTCCCAGCCGAAGTGTCAGGTCTTATATTGCAACAAATCACCGGCGGCATCAAGTTTTGCCAAGGGGGAAGCAAATTGCCGCTCTGCTACGGGCATTTGCATGTGCTAGGCCGAAGGGGCTGTTATTTCCCCCGACACCCCAACGCCGCGGCATCAATCGCACTCGGCGCGCCGCGCAGGTTATAGACATCGACGATAGACTTGCCATCGCGGCCAATGCTTTCGATGCTCAGCGAACGGGCAGAGCGGATAGCGGTCATGACGGCAAGGTCCATCCGTCGGTCCTTTCCCCAGCCGCCGGTTCGGTCAGCCTTCAATCGGAAACGTCTTCCGGCGGCGGATAATGTCACACCGCTATTGCTGGACCGTTCGCGTGAAAGCCGGACATAAAACTGATACGTGATGCCCTCGTTTGGCCAGAAGCCTATCGATAGATATGGCTTTAATTCACGGTTGCGGATGGTTTCTTCCGGTGCTGCAATCGCGTAGCAACGCGGTGTTTCTGCGTCGCGGAATGCTGCCCAGCTTTGATATACGCCAAGGCGGTCCTTCGCGAGCGCAGGCGCGGCGAGCAACGCCAATCCGGACAGCATAGCCCAAAACTTCACGCTTTCTCTCCGCTGCCGTCACCGCTCAGGATCAGCTCTTCCTCGCCATCGCGGATCATCACCATGCTGCCTTGCGACAGGGTTGGCGCGATGGGTGCATCATATTGGGCAATCGGATCAAGTCCGCGCAGGATACCGCGCAGCACGCGCGCCGTCATGCCGTGGCTAATGATGAGCGTATCTTGCGCGAATTCCTGCTCGGATAGCCACTCGGTCAGGCGGGGAACGATTTGCGCGTAATTCTCTCCGCCCGGTGCAACGCGGGTGAACAGATGATGCTCCATATCGATAAAGTCACCAATATCGGCGATGATATCCTTGTAATAAGCGCCTTCCCATTCGCCTATGTCGATTTCTCTCAGGCGTTTATCGGTCGTGTGGTCATGCCAATCATGCCCCGTCTCTGCCGCCACCAGCGCCAATGTCTGCAATGTCCGCCCCGAAGGTGACGCCATCAGCTTTAACTGCGCTCCTCCATCAACATGCGATGCCAATGCGCGGCCCATCATTGTGGCCTGAACGCAGCCTTCCCATGTTAGCGGCGTATGCGCGTCCATCCCCTGCATGCGGCCAACCGCGTTGAACACGGTTTCGCCATGCCGAGCGATAAAAAGCCGCTTTCCATTTGTCGATATTCCCATAGCGCGCGCTTCTTCCACAGCTTATTGCGCATTGTAAAGCCTATCATCTTGCTCTCACCCGCATTATTGGTAAGGAAGAGGCGAAATTTCGCGATTATCGGGCTGGTGGAATGTGCCCGAAGAGGGCCAGAAGAAGGGAAGAAAGAGATATCATGAAGGCAACCGTCGAACGCGCAACTTTGCTGAAAAGCCTGGGCCATGTGCAATCCGTGGTGGAGCGTAGAAATACGATCCCGATCCTTTCCAACGTATTGATCGAAGCCAGCGACAATGGCGCAATCAAGATAACGGCAACCGATTTGGATTTGCAAGTGGTCGAAACCTTTGCAGCCGAGGTTGAAACAGCAGGCGCGATTACGGTGTCGGCACATACTTTGTTCGAAATTGCGCGTAAGCTTCCCGATGGCTCGCAAGTGTCGCTGAATGCTGCCGATGGCCGTATGGCGGTGAATGCGGGTCGTGCGCGGTTTAGCCTCGCCACCTTGCCCCGCGATGATTTCCCGATGATTGCAGAAGGCGAGCTTCCAACGTCCTTCGAACTTCCCGCTGCATCGCTGATCCAGATTATCGACAAAACGCGTTTCGCAATTTCGACGGAGGAAACCCGCTATTATCTCAACGGCATATTCTTCCATGTGACCGAAGATGGCGATCCAGTGTTGAAGGCCGCGGCAACCGACGGCCATCGCCTCGCCCGTGTGACCTTGCCGCGCCCTGCTGGCGCAGAAGGCATGCCGGACATTATCATCCCGCGCAAATGTATCGCGGAAATCCGCAAGCTGCTCGATGAAAGCGGTGATGCGAATATCCAGATCGATCTGTCGGCTAGCAAGATCCGTTTCACATTCGACAATGCGGTGCTGACCAGCAAGCTGATCGACGGGACATTCCCCGACTATAACCGCGTCATTCCGCAAGGAAATGACAAGCTGCTGAACATCGACCCCAAAGCCTTCTCGCAAGGCGTTGACCGTGTGGCGACCATCGCGACGGAAAAAACGCGCGCGGTAAAAATGGCGCTCGATACCGACAAAATCACGCTTTCGGTTACGTCGCCTGAAAATGGCACCGCGGCCGAGGAAGTATCCGGCGAGTATAAAAGCGATGGTTTCGAGATTGGCTTTAATGCAAAATATCTAATGGATATTCTCGCCGAGATTGAAAGCGATGTCGTTGAACTCCACCTCGCAGACGCCAGCGCGCCGACACTCATCCGCGAGAATGACAAATCGCCAGCGCTTTACGTGCTGATGCCGATGCGGGTTTAGAATATCTGACGATTTGAAAGGAAGCTATCTTGGCCGAAGTTGTTTTTGAAAACATCCGGTTCGATCCCGATCTGACACCCTTTCATAAGCATGCAAAAACGATGGCGAAGGCGTTCGGATATACCGCCGACCTCGCGCTGGACAAGAAACTGTCGCAGCTCATCCGGTTGCGCGTCGCACAAAAGAATAACTGTTCCTATTGCCTGATATTGCATAGCAAAACTGCGCGCGATGTCGGCATTGAACCAGCGAAAATCGACAATTTGGGTAGCTGGTGGGAAAGCCAGCTCTATAGCGATGCGGAGCTGGCCGCGCTGGCATATAGCGATGCGCTGACCGTGGGGAATGATCCCGGATTTGATAGCGTTCATGCAGCATTGGCCGCGCATTATTCCGAGCAGGAAATTGCGGAACTCGCGGCCATTATCATCAACATGAATCTCTGGACGAGGCTGAAACTGGCACAAGGCGCGACGCCGAGCTACAAATAGCCGATGCTAGGCTATTCGCATCTCGCCATTATCCTGCTCGCGGTCATTCTGGTCGCGCTTTTCTCCCGCCGTATAGAGATGTCGGTCATTTCTATACCGATGATTTTTACCGCCTTTGGCTGCCTGGCTGGCGAAGGTGGACTAGGATATATCCCGTTTGAGGCCGAGCGAGAAACAATCCACACCATTGCGGAAATAACGCTGGTTCTGGTGCTATTTTCCGATGCATCCCGGGTTGATATCCAATCCCTTAAAAAAGACGCGGCTATCCCTGCGCGCATGCTAATCATTGCCATGCCGCTCACAATTTTATTCGGCACGGCCGCCGCCTATCTGGCATCGCCAAATCAGCCCTGGGCTCTTGCCCTGCTCGTAGCCGCTATTTTAACGCCGACCGATGCCGCGTTGGGGCAAGCCGTGGTATCGCGCGAAGATGTTCCTGAAAAGATACGTCAGGGCATCAATGTCGAGAGCGGCCTGAATGACGGGCTGGCCCTACCAGTGGTCATAATCGCCGCATTGCTAGCGGTTGAAATGGCAGGGAAATCGGCGGAAATGGCACCGGAGAGCATCGTAACATTCGCCATGCTGCAAGTTATCCTTGGCCCGGTCGCTGGCATCGTGATCGGATTTGCTTTTGCAAAAATGCTGGATTTCGCGATCAACCGAAGGCTGGCAACGACAGTCTTTCAGGGCATCTATTTTCTCGGCACGGCATTTCTATGTTTCGTCGCGGCCGAACTTGTCGGCGGAAACGGCCTGATCGCGGCCTTCATTGGCGGCCTGACCTTTGGCAATAGCCTTAAATCTTCCCGCGAATTTATTTCTGAATTTATGGAAGGTGAAGGGCAACTGCTAACGATATCGACATTCCTGATTTTCGGTGCAGTGATGGTGCCCGTGGGCCTCACGCATGCCAGCTGGCCCACCGTCTTGGTGGCTATCGCCTTTCTGACCATCATACGGATCATTCCGGTGTGGCTCGCGCTTACTGGCACGGGTCTTAAGCCGTTCGAGAAATTTTTCTTGGGCTGGTTTGGCCCGCGCGGCCTCGCGTCAATCCTCTTCGCGCTGTTGATACTCGAAAGCTATCCTGTACCGGGCGCGGAAGAAATGCTCGCTTGCGTCGTCCTGACAGTGATGCTCAGCATCGTCTTGCACGGGGTCACGGCCAACCCGATGAGCGACCGGCTTTCAGCGCTGAAAAAATGATGTGTTTCGTACCTAAATCAACGCTCTATGCAGCAATGCTAGTCCATAGATAGGTTGCGAAAGACAGTCCGCTGGCAATGCTGCGCACCCAATGGCGCGGCGCCCAAAGATTCAATAGCTTTTCGGTTTCTGCTTCGCTGCGCTTGGCTTGCATATCAAGCAATTGATCGTTGATGGGCTTCAATATGATGATCGTGTAAGGGATAACAAACACCAACAAGATCGCACCGACTAGCCAGAGCAAACTCCCGCCAAAAAACCACATCCCGATTCCTGCCAAAGTTCCCCCCAAAGCGGATACTATCTGCATGGGAGCAGCAAGCCCGTACATCGGCGGGAAGAAAGCCGCAGCAAAAGGAATACCGGCTTTCATTGTCGCCGGGTGCTGAGCGATTGAAATATAAACGGCCGCACCGAAAAAAGTGCCGCATAGAAACAATGCTAAAAATTCTACCAGTATCATGAGCCTGTTCTCCAACTGTCGGTGCCACAAAATCTAGCGCAAAAATGGACATGAGTCACACCGTTCGCGAAAAATTATCTCGTTTGCT
>CAKZNA010000191.1 GCA_937129355.1 uncultured Sphingomonadales bacterium
GCGCGTAATGGCCGATAAAGTTGAATTTTTCTACGACCTGTCCAGTCCTTGGACCTTTATCGCTTTCACCAACCTAGTGGGCGTTGAGGAACGTACAGGCGTTACCGCACATCTTCGCCCTGTGCTGGTCGGCGGGATTTTCAATGCGGTTAATCAAAGCGTTTATGAAGCGCGCGCGCAAGCGGACAATCCAAAGCTGATTCATAATTTCCGTGTGATGATGGATTGGGGCAAGCAGGCAGGACTGGATTTGGTCTTTCCACCGCCGGGACATCCAGCAAAAAGTATACTGGCGATGCGGATGGCCACTGCTTTAGAAATGGGTGCGCTCGAGGACAATCAGGAAAAGCTGCGCGCATTTTCGAAAGCTGCATTTTCGCGTTTCTGGCTGAAGGGCGAGAATCTCGATGAACCGGCAACGCTGATCGCGGCGGCTAGCGATGCCGGGCTTGATGGCGAAGCGCTGGCTGCGCAGACGCAGCAACAGGAAATCAAAGACCGGCTGCGCGCAAATACCGAGGAAGCCATCGAGCGCGGAGCCTATGGTAGCCCTAGTATTTTCGTGGATGAAAAATGGATGTATTTCGGCAATGATCAATTGCCGCTGGTGGAAGCCAGAATAAAGGGAGAATTGACATGAATGAACGCGTAACTATCAATATTGAAAATCATGTTGCTGATGTGCGTTTCAACCGCCCAGACAAAATGAACGCGCTTGATAAAGAACAGATCCAGGCGATAGCGGCAGCGGGTGAAGAGTTGGCGGCTGCAAAGGGTGTTCGTGCCATTGTGCTGTCTGGTAATGGGGCCGCTTTTTGTGCTGGCCTCGACATGTCATTATTCCAGCCCGGTCAGGATGAACCGGTAACGACCAGCCTTGTCGAGCGCACTTATGGCAATTCCAATATCTTTCAGCATATCGTGCTGCTGTGGCGGCGTTTGCCTGCACCCGTAATCGCGGCCATTCATGGGCCCTGCATCGGTGGCGGTCTGCAATTCGCAAGTGCAGCCGACATTCGCGTGGTGGCGCCTGATGTAAAAATGTCGATCATGGAAATGCGCTGGGGGTTGATCCCGGACATGGGTAGCTTTGCCACATGGCGCAATTTCGTGCGTGATGATGTGTTGCGAGAATTGACCTATACAAACAGGATATTTTCAGGCGAGGAAGGTAAAGAGCTAGGTTTCGTGTCCCACTTATCAGAAGACCCTACGGTCAAGGCAATGGAGCTTGCGACCGAGATTGCGGGTAAGAACCCGGATGCGATCAAGGCATCCAAACGGCTTATCAATGCGCTGCCTGATATGAACGAAGATGAAATCCTGATGATGGAATCCGAAGAGCAAACTAAGGTCGGAGGGACGCCCAATCAGATGGAAGCAGTGATGTCATTTATGCAGAAACGCGCAGCGAATTTTACCGATTGATCGGCATATGAGTGACTGTCGCTCGCTGACAGTCACTCTGGTTATTTATAAAAACCTTCGCGCAGATTGACGCCATGCTCGATCCACGCCTTTAATGAACAGAGCATCTGCATCCATCCTTCGCAATTTCCATAGGATGCTTTCAGGCCGCTCTTGGTTTCTTTCCAGCCATGCTCTGATATCTCGATCAATGTGCGCGCACCATCGTCAATCTCCGAAAATTTCATTGAGACATGGATCATATAACCAGCACCTGCGCCGCATCCGTCTTCTCCGCCGTCGGCATCATGCGCTTCCCATTCGAATATGATTTTCTCGTTTGGAATGACCTCTTTAATTTCGACCGGAAACTGGCCGGGATAATCATGAAAGTCCCACATCACCGTTGCACCGGTTTCCATCCGGCCCTTTGCCCCGCCGGTGGTGAAATAGTTTGATAATTTATCGGGATCGACGACCGCCTCAAAAACCTCGGCAATTGGCCGCGATATGCGTGCAGCCACCGTATATTTCAGTTCCATATATCCCTCCTTGATTCGTCAGTATATTATGTTATAAAAATATAACATGTCAATCAGCGATCGATATAACAGCATTTTCAAGGCATTGGCGCATGGTGTGCGGCGACAGATACTCGATGATTTGCGCGATCAGCCGCTAACCACTGGAACGTTATGTGCGCATTTCCCTGAAATTGATCGTTGCACCGTGATGCAGCATTTGCGCGTGTTGGAGGCGGCGGACCTGATAATTGCGCAGCGGAAAGGGCGCGAGCGGTGGAACCATTTGAACCCGCTGCCCATCCACGAAATTCACGAACGCTGGATTGGGCCGCATGCAGCCGCAGCGGTTGGCAAGCTCAGCAAGCTGAAGGCTGATCTGGAAACTAGTCCGTCTTAACCAGCAACGCCTCAAGCGATTCCCTAAGTTCTGCACGCAGCGGCTTTGCCTGACGGTCGGTGCGGCAGGCGATGACGCTGTCACAGGTGGCGATGCAGCGATCACCCTGAAACATTGCCTGATATATCGTCCAGCTTGATGTGCCTAATTTGCCAATGCCCGTGCAAACGGTCACAGGTTCGGGGAATGATCCCTCACCAAGATAGTTGATGGTAACCTCGACCACCATCGTGCGTTCATTACGCGGACGGTCTTCCCACGGACGCGCTTCCTTGTGCATCTGCACCCGGCCATTTTCGAGCAATGCGGCAAAAGCGACATTGTTTAAATGTCGGTTCGGATCGACATCCTGAAACCGCGTGTGCATTTCCTGAATGATTGGATAGACATCTTTTACTTTTCGCCATTCCTCCGGCCGCGCCATGCTACAAACTCCGCCCGATCAGTTCCTTCATGATTTCACTGGTACCGCCGAATATCCGGGTGACGCGCGCCGCGCGCCACATTTTCGCAATCGGATATTCATTCATATACCCCGCCCCGCCATGGAGCTGCAGGCATTTGTCCATCAGCTTGTTTTGAAATTCGGTGTGCCACAGCTTCGCCGACGATGCTTCTTCGGGTGTTAGGTCGCCCTTCATATGTTTGGTCAATGCCCAATCGAGATGCGCCCAGCCGACTTGCAATTCGGTCTTCAAGTCTGCCAGCACAAACCGTGTATTCTGAAAATCCAATACGCTTTGCCCGAAGGCTTTACGTTCGCGGCAAAATTCAACGGTGTGATCGAAGGCGCGCTGGGCGGCACCCTGCGCAGAGACCGCGATGCTCAATCTTTCCTGCGGCAATTCGCTCATCAAATAGATGAAGCCCTTGCCTTCCTCGCCCAGACAATTGGTGATCGGTACGCGGACATCTTCAAAGAATAACTCGGACGTATCGGCAGCATCCTGACCCACCTTGTCCAGATTACGCCCGCGTTTGAAGCCTTCGCGGTCCGCTTCCACCAGCACAATCGATACGCCTTTCCATGCCGGTTCGGCATCGGGATCTGTCTTTACGCATACCAGCACCAAATCTGCTTGTTGGCCGTTGGTGATGTAGGTTTTACTGCCATTGACGACATAGTGGTTGCCGTCTTTTTTTGCGGTAGTGCGCAGCGCCTGAAGGTCGCTACCCGTGCCCGGTTCGGTCATCGCAATGGCGGTTACGACTTCGCCCGACACCATCTTGGGCAGCCATTCCTTCTTCTGTTCCTCGCTGCCATATTGGGTGATATAATTGGCCACGATATCTGATTGCAGGGAGAAGCCAGTGGCGACATCCGTGCCGTGGGCAAATTCTTCATCAATGATCGCGTTATAGCCAAAATCAAGGCCCAGCCCGCCATATTCTTCCGGCACTGTCGGGCAGAGCAAACCGAGCTCACCAGCCTTTGGCCAGACATCTTTGGGGACGATTTTATCGGCATCCCATTTTTCCGAATTCGGCT
>CAKZNA010000192.1 GCA_937129355.1 uncultured Sphingomonadales bacterium
TCTCTTGGCAACGTTCGTTGACCGCCATTGTTGCGATTGACGCGGAAACGGACCATCCGCATTCTTGCCGTGCCTGGTCCATTGAGCCAAATAGCACCGCTCTGGCCGGTAAGATTGACTGTGGTCCCCGGTTCAGCCGTCACTGAGAATAGGCCGCGTTGTCCATTGGTACCGATAAGCGTCACATTCGCGTTGCCGGTGCGCGCACCCGTTCGCGCATTGATGGTGACCCTACCATTGGCATTTGATGGCGCAATCGTTCCAAAATCCAGATCTTGCGTTTTTGTCAGCACAACCGGTGCGATCATCTCGGTCTGAGATCCCATGCTTTCTGTCGCTGCCTGCACAGGCATACCAATCGCGAACGCCGAAAGAACGGCGCTGCTGGTTACGCAAGAACGGAAAATAGAATTCGTCATTCGGCCTTAATGGCAGAAAAGATTGAAACCTTAGTTTGTAAAAAGGGTTAACAAGCCACCCTCGAACGGACCTGTTTAGCGGGCTTTATTGTCTGCAGGTCCGCCGATCAAGACGAAGCGCCGATCACAATATCCGCATTCGACATAGCCCTTTTCATCTATCTCCAGATAGACTTTCGGATGGCCAAGGGCCGCCGGCACATCGCCGCTTCCGTCGCAGGCAATGCGTCGTTCACGGGTTTTGATGGTTTCAGGAATCATGCTCATATAGCGCCACTAGCAAAGCATGATTTATGCTGCAATCTAAGCTTAGTTGTAATTTAGCGTGATATCCCATGTTCCTGTATAAATGCCCGGTGCTTGATTTGCCCTAACGCGCAATTCAGCGCCGATGGGGAACCGGAAAACCCCGGTTGGCGAGCCGATACGGAAAAAGCGCGGGTTGGTGGTCAACAATGTCGTTGGCGTACTTCCAATCCTGAATCTGCGCACCCGCATTCGCGTGCCCGGGCCATAGAGCCATATCGTGTTGGACCCTACCGAGATATCGACGATCTGGTTCTGTGTGCCTTGCCCGGCAAATTCTGCTGGTTCGTGGCTATTGCCGACCAGAATTATGCCGTTCGTCGATGTGCGCGTCCCATCCGGTGCCAAAACGACATTGCCGGTTTGGTTGCTCGGAATGATTGTCCCAAATTTCAGATCACCGACTTCGATAAAGGAAAGCGGCGTCACAACGACCGATTCCGTACCTACGCTGCCGGTTTCCGCAATCGCAGGCATAGCCGTGCCAAACACTGCAAACGCAGCCACACCGCATGCCAGCCGCAGCCGGTTTAAAAGTTTTGCCCCACACATGATGCTTCTTCTAGGCAGCAATTGGTAAAGATTGACTGTAAGACAGGGTTAACGCAAATTTATAAAAGCATGCATACTGCAATGAAAAATATGGATAAAAATGTTAACACCCGTATTTTCCCTGGATTTAGAGTCAAAAATTTGACGAAAGGAATAGAAATTTATCCTTGGATTGCGCGTCGTTCGTGCCTTCGCTATCGCCGTCGGCATGAATAGTAATGCCGCCATTTCAATCGACCATCTGTCAAAAACCTATGAAGGCGGGAAACAGGCGCTTGATGATGTGAGCTTTGATGTGGCGCAGGGTTCGATCTTCGGATTGCTGGGCCCTAATGGTGCTGGCAAATCAACTTTGATCAATATTCTGGCGGGCATGGTGCGCAAATCGAGCGGTCACGCGAGCATTTGGGGCTTCGATATCGATTCCAATCCGCGCAATGCAAAGGCAAGTATTGGTATTGTACCGCAAGAGATCATGTTCGATCCTTTCTTCACTCCGCGCGAAGCGATGGAACAGCAGGCAGGACTTTACGGTGTGCCGAAATCAAAACGGCGGACGATGGAGCTGCTCAGCGCGGTGCGGCTTGACGATAAAGCCGATGCCTATTCACGGACGCTATCGGGCGGCATGAAACGGCGGCTGTTGGTTGCAAAAGCTATGGTCCATTCGCCGCCGGTCATTGTGCTGGACGAACCCACTGCGGGCGTCGATATCGAACTACGCCAACAGCTTTGGGAATATGTTCAGCATCTCAACAAGCAAGGCGTTACAGTTGTGCTCACCACGCATTATCTGGAAGAAGCCGAAGAGCTATGCGATGAAATTGCGATTATCAATCATGGCAAGTTGATTGCGAAAAAGCCCACCCTTGAACTTGTCGGTATGGCGCGAGAAAAGGCTGTATTGCTGACGCTCGACCGCGATGTCTCCGATGCGCCTAGCCATGAAGCATTTGAGAAAGTGGAACTGGTTTCCGACCGCACCGTGGAAATCACCTATAATAAGGACCGCATGAATGCTGGCGAAATATTGTCGGCGATGCAGGGATTGGGCCTCGGCATTGTAGATGTGACCACCAAAGAGGCCGATCTGGAAGATGTGTTCCTTAGCCTGACCAGTGGAAGCGCTGAATAAATGAAGCATGACGTCATCATAGTTGGTTCGGGCGCGGCGGGATTGAGCGCGGCTATTTCACTCGCCGAAAAGCATAAGGTGCTGGTGCTTGCGAAAGGTTCGCTAACCGGTGGATCGACCGCATGGGCGCAGGGCGGGATAGCCGCTGTGCTGGACGCTGGCGATACTTTTGAAAATCACATTGATGATACGATTGAAGCCGGAGCGGGCCTGAACCGCAAAGAGACGGTCGAATTTGTTATTGAAAATGCGCCAGAGGCCATCGAGCGTCTGGTCAAAATGGGTGTGCCGTTTAACGAGGATAAGGACGCGTTGCATCTGACTCGTGAAGGCGGTCATTCGCATCGCCGTATTGTCCATGTCGATGATGCGACGGGCTGGGCCGTGCAGGAGGCGTTGCTGAACGCAGCAAAGGCCAATCCGAATATCACCCTTATGCCGCACCGCGCAGCGGTTGATCTGATTACCGGGCGGCACGAGAAGAAATTCTCTGGCTCTGGCCGTGTTTGGGGCGTCTATGCGCTTGATCAGGAAAGCGGCAAAGTAGAGGCTTACACTGCAAAGGCCACCATATTGGCGACGGGCGGGGCAGGGCGTTGCTACCTATTTTCCACCGCACCGCGCGGCGCGACAGGTGACGGGATTGCCATGGCATGGCGCGCAGGCGCACGAGTTTCCAATATGGAAATGATGCAATTTCATCCGACGTGTTTGTATAATCTTGAGGTTAAAAACTTTCTGATTACCGAAGCCGTTCGCGGTGAAGGCGGTCATCTTAAGCTGCCGACAAATGGCGAGCGTTATATGCCGGGCTTCGATAGCCGCGAGGAACTAGCACCGCGGGACATTGTTGCCCGCGCCAATGACCATGAGATTAAGCGGCTTGGCCTCGACTATGTCCATCTTGATATCAGCCACAAACCACCCGAATTTGTCCGCCAGCATTTCCCCAATATCGATGAGAAGCTGACCAGCCTTGGCATTGATATGACCAAAGAGCCGATTCCGGTGGTGCCGGCGCAGCATTATACCTGCGGCGGCGTGC
The DNA here is from genome assembly GCA_937129355.1 of uncultured Sphingomonadales bacterium. GTDB lineage: Bacteria > Pseudomonadota > Alphaproteobacteria > Sphingomonadales > Sphingomonadaceae > Sphingorhabdus_B. The sequence continues at coordinate 3,458 of CAKZNA010000192.1, forward strand.
TTATCGACTTGAAGGGCCGGACAGACTTGCCGGGCTTATATGCCGCCGGCGAAGTGAGCGAAAGCGGGTTGCACGGCGCCAACCGTTTGGCTTCAAACAGCTTGCTGGAATGTTTTGTATTCGGCGATGCGGCGGCGCGCGATATTATGGCACGCTGGGATGAATTTGATGAGCCACCCGCCATTCGCCCTTGGGACGAAAGCCGCGTCACAGATTCGGATGAAGAAGTGATCATCAAACAAAACTGGACCGAGATCCGCCGTTTCATGTGGAACTATGTCGGCATCGTGCGGACCACCAAACGCCTCGAACGCGCTGCACACCGCATACGTTTGCTAAAGGATGAGGTGTCCGATTATT
>CAKZNA010000193.1 GCA_937129355.1 uncultured Sphingomonadales bacterium
AACACTTCACCCGCCAATTCTTCGCGGGGGACGACGCGGTTCAGCATGCCCATTTGATAGGCGCGCTCAGCGCTCATCCGCTCACCCAGAAACAGGAATTCTTTCGCGATGCGGGTATTGAGTTCAAAAGTATGCGCAAAATATTCAAGGCCGGGGAAACCCATCTGCAAAACCGGGTCCTGAAAAAAAGCATCGTCGGAAGCGATAATCATGTCGCACACCCATGCGAGCATTAGACCGCCTGCAATACAGCCCTTGTGAACCTGCGCTATGGTGGGTTTGGGAATATTGCGCCAGCGCTTGCACATCCCGAGATATACTTCCTGCTCGCGAATATAAGCTTTTTCAGCGCCCGGTTTGTTCGCATGGTCATACCACATTAAGCGGCGATCAAAACTAGAATGAAAATCGCGCCCGGGTGAGCCGATGTCGTGCCCTGCGCTGAAATGTTTGGCATCTGACTTCAGGATGATGCATTTAACGGCATCATCATCCACAGCTTTGGAAAATGCATCATCCAGAGCATAGGTCATCTGGCTATTCTGGACATTGTGAAAATCCGGCCGGTTCAATGTTATCCAGGCTATACCATCCTTTGCCTCATACAGGATTGGCTCGTCGGTTTCATATTCCGGTGTGACATCTTCTAACGGAACGAGATCGTCGCTCATGGCTATTTCCTTAAAGCTGAGGGATTGTCACGAATAACATGCGAGCGATAATTGTGGGGGTCTAGCTGCGCAATAATTTCCAGCGCTTCTGCATTTGGCAATGCTGTCTCGCCTTCCACGGCATCTATCAATTCAAAGCCGGTAGCTTCCTGCACTTCGTCAAATGTTACGCCGGGATGCAAGTTAGTTACACGCACCGCATTGTCAGGTCCGCCAAAATCCATCACACAAAGATTGGTTATCATCTTTTGTAGATCAATGCCGGAATAATTCCCGCCCGCAACGCGCTTGGCTGGATTATAACCGGCACTCGATACCATATCGACTTCACCCTCGACGAAAGTGCGTGTCGAATGAAACGGCACGAACATCGAATTGGCGTGATAAATGCTGTTTCCCGGAAACCCCCGTACGCCCAGCATTTGTGTCTTGGGCCGGGCATGTGTCCCGCCAAGCTGGCTCAGGTTGGTTTGACCATAACGATCAATTTGCGTGGGCGTCACCATCGCATGGCGGCGTCCTGTCCAAACGGCTGCATCGAAAAAGCGCGAGAAAGGAAGGTGTCCTGCAAATTTTGGCTTATAGTCACCGCGCGGCCCCATCGGAACAGGCTCTTCGACCAGATAGGCCTCACCATCGGTCATCATCAATCCGGGCGAGTGGGTCAGTTTGGCAACGCCGGCACCCAGCCGCGGCACGGGCCCAATACCGGTTGCAATAATCTCGCGGTCCGTGCGGAAGGTTTCCGAGCATGCAAAGATGCAGAGTTCAGCTAAGGTAACGTCGCTCATCAGTATATCGCCAGCGGCACATTCATGACCGCTTCCTTTCCGCCAACAGAGTTCAGATATTCGGCTTCATTCGCGCCGACAAATTGGTCTGCCACCGCGCTCCAGTCGCCGGGATCTTTTGCTGCGCCTGCGTATGATTTAAACGCTTTCATATCGGGGCCGTAGAGCGGCGGCATGGATGATGGATGCGCCCCGCATGGAATTTCTGTCACGCCGGTTATGAAACAGCGCTCGACGATATTCGCCTTTGCATCTTCGGGATAATGATCTTCCATTTTGTCGACCAGCTCTTCGCAGGAAACATATGTTTTCTCGGCAGCCTTGGCGAACCATTCGTCATAGTAACAGTCCGGCCCGAGCAATTGAACATTGCCGCGATGGTCGCAGCGATTGACATGGACCAGCGCCGCATCGAGTTTCAGTGCAGGCATTGCTATCAATGTCTCGCCATCGTCATAGGGCGACTGGACGGTTTTTAATCCGCCCAATTCCGCCAGATCGGTACCAAGGCCAACGCGGGTGGGAAGGAAGGGAAGGCCAAATGCCGCTGCCTTCAATCCCCATTGGAACATGCCTTCGTCGACTTCCAGCACTTCGATTTCACCGGCTTGCCGTGCTTTGCGGAACCAAGGTTCAAGCGGGATGGCATCGAGCGTGACAAAGGCGAAGACTAGTTTTTTCACTTTACCCGCTGCACACAGCATCCCGACATCTGCACCGCCATAAGCCACGATGGTGAGGTCTTTCAGATCAGAGCGCATTATCTCGCGCACCAGCGCCATCGGCTTGCGGCGCGGCCCCCAGCCGCCAATGCCCAGCGTCATGCCGTCGCTTAGCTGGCCGACGATATCGGCAGGTGACATACGTTTATCGAGCATTAGCTCTGCGCTCCTTCAGCTTCGGCTTTAGCTGCTGCTTCGGCCATTTCTTTTTGCCATGTCCATTCATGGCCCCATTTGCTTGGCGTAGTATGCGCCGTTGGTTTCCACGATGCCGGATCAAGGACCAATCCGTCCCATCCGAATTCAAGATCGAAGCCAGCGGGTGTTTTCATGTAGAAACTGATGACTTCATCATTGGTATGTTGCCCCAGAGTTGCCGACACTGCAACGCCTTCTGCCGCCATCCGTTCATATGCGGCATCGACATCGGCCCGTTCGGCCGCTTCGACCATAATGTGAACGCAGCCAGTCGGCGGCTCGGGCATTTGGATAGCGGCCACGCTATGATGGCGGCCGGTTTTTGCATGCATAAAAGCAACGCCCATTGTCGGCGTTCCGGGCGGCCCAACCTCTATTTCCGGTAGGTCGGTATCGCCAAAGCCCATAACATCACGGTAGAATTCATGCGTTTCATCAAAAGCCAACGTCCCATAAACCACATGGCCCATGCCCAAATCGCCGGTTACGAATTTGCTGACACCAGCTGGAGATACGAAACTCTCGCTTGCATCTTTAGCGCCGTGGAAAATTTCAAACAAATTTCCAGCAGGGTCTTTGCCGCAAGCCAAAGCCGCAACACCGCGGCTCTGTGCATCACCGGCGGTCAGCGCGCATCCCGCATCGCTCAGTTTTTTCGTCAATTCTTCAAACGCCGATTGATCTTCGACTTCCCAGCCCGCAACTGAAAACCGATCTACATCAGATTTCACAATGCGAAAACGCGCAGCGCGATCATCTAAACGGTATAGCACGGCTCCGTCTTCGCCTTGGCCATTTGGCATCGCGCCAACGACTTTGGTGAGATAGCTATCCCATTTCGCTGCATCTGTTGTTTCAACAACAACATAGCCAAGTCCTTTAACACCCATGGCGTTAGCCTCCTCCTACTAAATCAAGAAAATAGGGGCGCTCTCCGCCTCCATCGACATTCAAGCGCGCACCGGACACATAATCCGCAAGGGGTGAGGTCAGGTACAAAATCGCGTTGGCAACATCTTGCCCTCGGCACATGCGGCCCAGCGGAAGCGACGCAGCTACCTTTGCCTGCGCCTTTTCATCACCATAAGTTGCTGCGGAATTTTCGGTTTCCGCAAGGCCGACAATAATTGCATTCACGCGGATATCATCCTTGGCCCATTCCTGCGCCAGACTTTGCGTGAGGTTAAGTAGGCCTGCCTTTGATGCGCCATAAATCGCTGTTGCTGGTGAAGGCCGAATGCCGGATACGCTAGCGATGTTGATAATATTCCCATCGCCTGATTTGGATAAAAACGGGTGGCACGCGCGCGACAGATAATAAGGTGCCATCAGGTTTAGCTTCATGATCGCATCGGCAAAGCGCGGACTGGCCGTCGCGGCGTCCGATACCGGAGAGCCGCCGGCATTGTTGACCAGAATATCAATACGACCATATTTTTCCGCAATCGCGTTGACCATTTCATCAACAGCGGCAGCATCGCGTATATCTGACCCCATAAATTCGACATTGCCGGGCAGGGTTTCCGGTTCATTGCGCGCACAGGCAATGACTTTGCAGCCGGCGCCTGCAAGCGTAGCGGATATATCGCGACCTAGTCCGCGTGTGCCGCCAGTGACGATTGCCACTTTTCCTTCAAGGCCCAATTGCAATTTACTCTCCAATATTTCATCAAACCCTGATTTGCAGAATCAGATGCTAGATACGCCAAAAAAATACTATAATGAAAGCGAAATTGCTTTTCAATTGACGATTTGCGTATTTAATGGCAAAAAAAATTACGAATTCCGACAATTTGAGAGACTGAGTCGGACTTGATTTAGGAGGCTGAGTAAATGGCTACTGTTACTGCACTTAAAGAACAAGCTGGCGGTACACCAACGCATGCTGAACTGGTTGATCGCGCGCGGGCGATGATCCCGACGCTTAAGAAACGGGCCAAGCAGGCAACCGCCGACCGCAATGTTTCGGCAGAAACGATAGCCGAAATGCAAGAGGCGGGCTTTTTCCGTGTTCTTCAGCCAAAGAAATATGGCGGCTATGAAATGAGCCCGAACGTATTTTTCGATGTGCAGAAACAACTCGCAGAAGGCTGCATGTCCACAGGTTGGATATACGGTGTTCTTGGTTGCCACCCTTATCAGATGGGTCTGTTTGATGCGAAAGCACAAGAAGAGGTTTGGGGCGATGACAATAGTATGTTGGTATCGTCAACTTATCAGCCTGTCGGCAAAGTTGAGCATGCGGACGGTGGCTATTATTTAAGCGGGCATTGGGGGTTCTCCTCGGGTTCGGTTCATTGCGGCTGGATTTTGCTTGGCGCGTTGATCTTCCCCGAAGATGGCAATGGTCCGCCTGACATGCGTACATTCTTACTGCCGCGCAGCGACTATGAGATTGACCGCGATAGCTGGCAGGTTTTTGGTCTGCAGGGTACTGGCAGTCACGACATTCACGTTGACCGCGCATTTGTCCCCGAATACCGTACGCACCGTGCAGAAGACGGATTCCTGTGCAAAAACCCGGGGCAGGAAGTTAATGATAGTCCGTTATTTTCGCTGCCATGGGCGCAAGTATTTACGCGTTCGGTATCGACTGCTGCCTTTGGCGGTGCGCGCGCGGCGATCAACGCAGCAATGGCGATTATGGAAGATCGCATTTCGACCAATACCGGAAAGGCGTCCAAGGCCGATCCAATGTTGCATGCGGCAATTGCGGCGGCGCATAGCCAGTCTCTGGAAATGGAAACGACGCATCGTGCTGCCTTTGACGAGCTCATGGAGTTGGCCGAGAATGGCGAAGAAATCCCGATGGAGAAGCGCGCTCTGTTTGCCTATCAATCTTCAACGGTTGTACGGCGTCTAGCACGTCTTGTTGATGAAATGGTGCAGCTGCTTGGCGGGCGCGCGATCTATATGTCGAGCGACATTATCCAGCCGTGGCTTGATCTAAACGCAGCGCGTGCGCATGTCGCCAATGATCCGAACAACCGGACGGGCGATGTTGTCGGCACGATGCTTGGGCAGCCACCTGCCTTCACATTTTTGTAAGGAAAACTCTGTGAACGCATTGACATCCGCCACCTATACTGTCGAAGGTGGCTATGAAATTAGGGTGAGTGAAGCGGGAGAAGGGCCAGCGGTCGTTTTCCTGCACGGCAGCGGGCCGGGAGCCTCTGCAGCTTCAAACTTCAAGCAGAATATCGATGCTTTCGTGGATGCTGGCTACCGCGTCATATTGCCCGATCTTATTGGTTATGGCGCTTCTTCAAAGCCTGAGGGCATTGATTATACGCTGCAGTTATTTGTCGACACGGTTTACGACGCGCTACGGCAACATGGCATCGAAAGCGCAACGCTGGTCGGCAATTCGCTTGGCGGCGGGATCGCCATTCAGATGGAACTTGATCATCCCGGTTTTGCGACGAATTTCATTTTCATGGCGCCGGGCTGCGTGGCCGAGCAAGCCAGCTATTTCACTATGCCAGGCATTGCCAAGATGAAGAGCAGCTTTGGCAGCGCGGAATTTAACGAGGAAGACCAGCGCCGTCTGGTCAGCAATCTGGTGCATGATGATTTCGTACCGCATATCACCGACGATCTGGTGGCTGAGCGTTTTGCCGTTGCCCGCCAGCAATCAAAAGATGTGCTGGCCAGAATGGTGACGCCTAATCTCGGTCCGCGCCTTGGCGAATTGAAGCAGCCGATGTTGGTGCTGTGGGGGCTGAATGATGAATTCTGTCCAGAAAGCCATTCCCGCCTGTTCCTTGACCAATGCGAGAATGTTCGCGCGATGACGTTTGGCCGGACGGGACATTGGGTTCAGCTGGAACGCGCTTCGGAATTTAACCGCTACTCGGTAGAGTTTCTCAATGAGTATCGCTGAAAAATTCGGCGCTGAGCTTTATGCTGCGCTTCGTGAACGCCGCGCGCTAAAACCTCTGATCGAGCGCAATCCTGATTTAACCATTGATGATGCCTATGCAATCAGCCTCGATTTTTTGAGCCGTCGGCGCAAAGATGGCGAACGCGTTGTTGGCAAGAAAATCGGCGTAACGTCGAAAGCCGTTCAGGATATGCTGGGCGTGCATCAGCCTGATTTCGGGTTTCTAACCGATTGGATGCAGGTCGAAGGCGATATAGATTTTGACGGCAAGGCGCTGATTGCGCCACGTGCTGAAGCTGAAATTGCGTTTATTCTGAAAGACGGATTGAACGGACCGGGTGTTACCGCGCAGGATGTTATCAATGCCACAGAGAGCATCGCGCCTTGTTTCGAGATCGTCGATAGCCGTATCGAAGATTGGAAAATCGGTATCGTTGATACTGTTTCCGACAATGCATCATGCGGTGTGTTTGTGCTTGGCGAAGATCGAGCCAATCCACGCGACCATGATTTGCCAAATTTGAAGGTGACAGTCACCAAAAATGGCGCGCCGCTATCCGAAGGATTGGGCTCCGCAGTGCAGGGTGATCCCGCACAAGCGGTGGCGTGGCTCGCCAATACGCTGGGCGAATATGGTGTTACCCTTGATGCTGGCGATGTAATTCTATCCGGATCGTTGGTGCCGTTGGAGCCAGCGGCGAAGGGCGACATATTTGAAATGCAGTTGCACGGCATTGGTGCCTGCACCGCAAAGTTTATCTAGGATAACAGAATGAGCAAAGTGAAAGCCGCAATCATCGGTTCGGGTAATATCGGTACTGATTTGATGATGAAGATGATCAAATATCCCGAAAATATGGAGCTGGCCGTTGTCGTCGGTATCGATCCCGATAGCGAAGGGTTGGCGATGGCGCGCGAGCGCGGAATAGCGACGACGCATGAAGGTATCGAAGGCCTCAAAAGGCTCGATTGCTATAAAGAGATCGGCATCGCCTTTGATGCGACTTCGGCCTATGCGCATAAAATACATGATGAAGCCTTACGCGCAGACGGGATACAGGTCGTTGATCTGACGCCTGCAGCTATCGGTCCCTTCACCGTACCGCCGGTGAACATGGAGGCGCATCTTGATCAACCGAATGTGAATATGGTGACATGTGGCGGACAGGCGACCATTCCAATGGTAGCCGCAGTTAGCCAGGTTGGCAAAGTCCACTATGCAGAGATTGTTGCGTCGGTTTCGTCGCGTTCGGCTGGTCCGGGAACGCGGGCGAATATCGACGAATTTACGCGGACAACGGCAAGCGCGATTGAAGCGGTTGGCGGCGCGACCAAAGGCAAGGCGATCATCATTTTGAACCCGGCTGAACCACCGATGATTATGCGCGATACTGTATTCACGCTATCGGAAGGTGCCGATGAAGAAGATATTCGTGCCTCAATCAAGGCGATGGTTGCGAAGGTGCAGAAATATGTGCCGGGATATCGCCTGAAACAGGAAGTACAGTTTGAACGCTTCGGCGACAATAACCCGCTGAAAATTCCGGGGCAGGGCGAATTTACCGGCGTGAAGACCAGCGTGTTTTTGGAGGTCGAAGGGGCAGGTGATTATCTGCCGCCTTATTCCGGCAATCTAGATATTATGACGGCGGCGGCGAAAGCCACTGGCGAATTGCTTGCAGAAAAGAGGATGGCAGCGTGAGTTTCGACGTTAGCAAGAATAAGCTTTACATCCAAGACGTGACGCTGCGCGACGGCATGCATGCCATCCGGCATATGTATGGAATCGATCATGTGCAGTCGATTGCAAAGGCGATTGATCAGGCAGGCGTGGATGCCATTGAAGTGGCGCATGGCGACGGCCTGTCGGGCACCAGCTTCAACTATGGGTTTGGCGCGCATACCGATTGGGAATGGCTGGAGGCCGTTGCCGACGTTCTGGATAAATGCGTGCTGACAACATTGATCTTGCCGGGATTGGGCACGGTTGAAGAATTGAAGCGCGCCTATGATATTGGCGTGCGTTCGGTTCGTGTGGCGACCCATTGCACCGAAGCCGATGTCGCCAAACAGCATATCGGCATCGCCCGCGATCTGGGCATGGATGTGTCCGGCTTTTTGATGATGAGCCACATGATCGAAGCTGAACCTCTCGCACAGCAAGCCTTGCTGATGGAGAGTTATGGCGCGCATTGTGTCTATGTGACCGATAGCGGCGGCGCGCTTGATATGGACGGCGTTAGGGAGCGTTTTCACGCATATGACAAGGTATTGAAACCGGAAACACAGCGCGGGATGCATGCGCATCATAACCTTTCTCTGGGTGTCGCGAATAGTATCGTTGCTGCGCAAGAAGGTGCGGTGCGGATTGATGCCAGCCTTGCCGGAATGGGCGCGGGTGCCGGCAATGCGCCCTTGGAAGTGTTTATCGCTGCGGTGGACCGCAAGGGATGGAACCATGGCTGTGATGTCATGGGGCTAATGGATGCTGCCGAAGATCTGGTGCGGCCGTTGCAGGATCGCCCGGTTCGGGTCGACCGTGAGACGTTGGCGCTTGGCTATGCCGGTGTATATTCCAGCTTCCTGCGCCATGCGGAAAAGGCAGCGGAGGATTACGGCTTGGATACGCGCGAGATATTGGTCGAGCTTGGCCGCCGCAAAATGGTTGGCGGGCAGGAAGACATGATTGTCGATGTCGCACTCGATTTGGTCAAAGCGAAAGAAGCGTAAAAATGGCTGATATCTCCCTGCACAAACCCTATCCAGCTGCAGAGATTGAAAAGTGGGATTTTGAAACCGAGGTCGCTGTTATCGGCTTTGGAGCAGCAGGGGCATGTGCGGCAATCGAGGCCGCCGATGCAGGCGCGAAAGTAAAACTGTTTGAACGCAATTCCGGTAGCGGCGGGGCATCTGGCCTTTCGGGCGGAGAGATTTATCTGGGCGGCAATGGGGGCACTGACGTCCAGCAGGCGGCGGGGTTTTCGGATAGTACCGAAGATTTCGCTGCCTATTTGAAAATGGCTGGTGGACCATGCGCAGATGATGCCAAATGCGATATTTATGCGGACAACGCGCTGGATCATTTTGATTGGTTGAAAGCGCAAGGCGTTCCCTATCGCGGCAATTTTCTGTCCGGCAAGCAAATCGAACCGGTGGATGATAGCACGCTCATCTGGTCGGGAAGCGAAGCTGCGGCACCTTTTTGCGACAACGCCAAGCCTGCACCGCGCGGCCATGTGATCCAGCATATGGGCTGGGGCGGTGGCCGTCCGCTCATGGATATATTGGAGAAGCGCGCGCGTGATTTGGGCGTAGATGTGGTTGCGGATGCGCGGGCATTGGCGTTGATAAAAGACGGCGAGCGGGTTGTTGGTGTGATCGTTAATATCGACAATAAACCCCATTTCGTGAAAGCAGAAAAAGGCGTTGTACTGGCAACCGGCGGCTTTGTGATGAATGAAGACATGCGCCGAAAATATTGCCCGGAAACCTTCAAGCTTAGCGATCCGATTGGCGATCAGGATGACGGTACAGGCATCAATCTGGGCGTCGGTGCGGGCGGTGAAGCCATCCATATGGAGCAGTTTTTCACAACCTGCCCGTGGACCATCCCAGAACCGCAAGCCAACGGTGTTTTCGTAAATGTTCAGGGGCAACGCTTCATCAATGAAGATTGCTATCATGGCCGCGTGTCGCGCTGTGCTGTCGATCAACCGGGCGGCAAGGTCTATCTGCTTCTGGATAGCGCGCATTTCTCACAAGCGTTGGATTTGGCGCGTACTGATATTGTAGGCACAGGCGCGACATGGGAAGAGGTTGAAGGCGAATTGGATATGCCGACAGGCACATTGTCGAACACAATGGCGTTTTATAACAAACATGCGAGCGAAGGGCAGGACCCGCTTTTCGGAAAGCGCGAGCCCATTTTGAAGCCATTGGATCAAGGACCATTTGTTGCCTTGGAACTCAATTTTGAAACTAGCTATTTCAGCTTTTTCACACTTGGCGGTCTGAAAACTTCGATCAATGGAGAGGTTCTGGACCGTGTTGGCGAACCCATCCAAGGCCTGTTTGCTGCCGGGCGCTGCACCAGCGGGCTTCCGGCATGGGGGCATGGCTATTCGTCTGGTATGAGTTTGGCAGATTGCACCTTCTTTGGCCGGCAAGCCGGACGCAAGGCAGCAGCATGATTTAGGCTGTGGGCGCGAAAATTTGATGGGAAACAGATAATGTCGGAATTCAAAGTTGTTGCGCTGCTCAAGGCAAAGGACGGGATGAGCAAGGAAGCGCTAATCGAACATTACGAGAATATTCATGCGCCGCTCATACGCTCCCAATTCCCCAGCATCACCGCCTATCGGCGCAACTATTGTGATTTTGCTGATGCCTATGTTTATCCCGACGCAGCGCCGTTTGACTTTGATATGGTAACCGAAATCTGGTTCGCAGATGAAGAAGGCTATCGTGATATGCAGCGCCGGTACGAAAACCCCGAAGTGCTGGCAAAGATCAAAGAGGACGAAAGCAAGTTTCTGGATAGCGGAAAGACGCGGATGTTTGTCGTGGATGAAAGGGTGTCGGTATTTGACTAGTCAGTTCATCAACGCGCATTCGGCAGCAATCAAATGCAAAAGGGGTCATTGATGAATCCACAAGAGCTTGGCGACCGCGAGGAATTGCGTCACTTGGTGACGCGCTACTGTCGCGGTATCGACCGGCGGGATTATGACCTTGTCCGCTCTTTATATTGGGACGATGCCATTGACGATCATGGGGAGATGTTTTGCGGCTCACCCGATGATTATGTGAAATGGTTGCCGCAAGTGCTGACGCCTCTCGACTGCACGATCCATGCGATCAGCAACAGCCTGTTCGTGATTGATGGCGATGTCGCACAGGGTGAGCATTATAGTTATAATTTCCACCGGACACGCGAAGCCCCGCGGCAGGAAATTGTCATCCACGGCCGCTACCTTGATCGCTATGAACGCCGCGATGGTGTATGGAAATTTGCACGGCGCAAGATAGTTTTCGATCATGGCTATATCCGCCCCGTCGATGAAGAAGGGCTTGCCGGAGCAGGCGCGGATGCAGAAGCGGGCAGCGATGGTGGCGGCGATCCTTCATGGGGTTTGCCCCTCCTAGCGAAGTTAGGCAAATGAGCGGCGGCACTCTCTCGGTGGATGTTTTGCTGGGCAATGCGCGACAAGCAACGGGGCTTGAAGATTTTGGTGATGATTGGTTTTTGGCGCCGCTTGGCCGATTGGTGGAGGAGACCAATGCCCATGCCGGACTAATTGCGCCGGATGCAGGCGCTGGGCAGCGGATACAGTTTGCGTTGATGGATCGTTTGGGGCTGATGCAATATTTCAAGGATCATCCCGAAGCAGCGGAGGAAAAGATCGAGCCCGCCTGCGCCATCGTCGGATTGCCGCGAACCGGATCGACAGTCACGCACCGCCTGCTCGCTAGCGCGCCTGACCTGACATCGCTATATTGGTGGGAAACCTGTTTCCCGCTGCCATTCCCCGACGAGAAGGCGGGCGATCCCTCTCCGCGCATCAATATGGCGCATCAAGTTGTTGATCAGCTACTGACCGAATGGCCCGATTTTGAGAGTATCGATCCGATAGAAGCGGAAGCTGTCGCGGAAGAGGTGATTTTGCTCGACCGGACTTTCCTCTCGACAACATATGATTCCATGATGCCGGTACCGGGCTATGGTCTCTGGCAGGCGGAACAAGACCATGCACCAGCCTATCGCGATCTAATCCGTTTCATGCAGGTGGTGCAACATCAACGCGGCGGTGAACGGCAGAAATGGGTGCTAAAAACGCCGCATCACTTGCTGGGCGGAATGAACGGGCTGCTGTCGGTTTTTCCTGACATTAAGCTGGTGATGACCCACCGCGATGTAGGGCAGGTTCTACCAAGCTATTGCAGCATGTGTGCGTCGCTGAGTGTAGGCGCATCGACGACATATGATCCGCTCAAACAGGGACAATATTGGACTGACCGTTTTCGTGATGGATTGAAACGGTTCGAGGAACTTCGAGCAACCCTGCCTTCCGAGCAGGTCATCGATGTGCGCTATCAGGATACGGTTTCTGATCCGGTGCGGACGGCGCGCGACGTGCTGGGCGCAATCGGGTTGAGCAATGGCGATGCGGAACAGCAGGCTCTGGAGGCCTGCATGGCCGCGAATGCGCGCGAAAATAGACCGAAGCACAAATATACAGCGGAGCAGTTTGGTTTGACAGCGGAGCAAATTGCCGAAGATTTCGCTTTCTATCACGATAGATATTTTTGAGAAATGAGGAGACGTAGCCATGATTTTGAAGGATAAGGTGGTCATCATCACTGGCGCAGGGCCGGGCATGGGGCAGGCCATGTGCAAGGGTGCGGCGAAAGAAGGCGCAAAGGTCGCCATATCCGCGCGCTCAATCGACTTCATCGAAAATCTACGCGACGAAATTGCGGCGGATGGCGGCGATGTTATTGCTGTGCCAACCGACGTGAGCGACAATGCGCAATGTCAAAATCTAGCCAAGGCGACGCTCGATAAATGGGGGCGTATCGATGGTTTGGTGCATTCGGCATATTATCATCCCGACTGGGCCAATCTTGAGGCCGCATCGGTTGACCAACTTGCACAGGCATTCGATGTGATTGCACTGGGCGGACTTCGTATGGCGCAGGCCGTTATTCCTACAATGAAGGAGCAGGGCGCTGGATCCATCGTCAATATTTCAACGCTCGCATCGCGTAAACCAATGCCGGGCGAGGGCGGTTATGCAATGTGCAAGGCGGCGCTCAACCAGCTAAGCCGCCAGCTTGCGATTGAACTTTCCGGAACCGGCATCCGCGCCAATACCGCCTTGATGGGCTGGATGGACGGTGTGCCGCTTGATGCGTTTTTCGCAGGCATGGGGAAAGAAGAAGGCGCCGCATTCAAGAAGCAGCGCGCGAGCGAAATTCCAGTCGGTCATATCCCGCCCGATGCCGATTGCGCCAAATCGGTCTACTTTCTGCTTTCCGACTATGCGAGCGAGGTGACGGGGGCAGCGCTTGATGTGAATGGCGGAGATTGGGTCGCGCCGTGAATGATGCTGTCACCAGCGGCAAAGCATGGCGCGATTTTTGCGATGAGCTAAAGTCGGCTGGTGATATTATCCTTGCCGATGACGCACCCGACGATCCGCACCTTCGCGCGGAGGGTTTTCGCTATCTTTCGCGATTGACCAAATTGGCGCTTGAACAATATGTCGAAGCGACCGACACCGATTTTCCCTTTTTCTATAAGCTGAGCCATGAAACGGCAAAAATCGGCGCGGATAACCCCGACAGTTATTATCTCAATGCGCAGATAAATGGCGCGAATGATTACAGGATAACCGGCACGCGCGGTAGTTTGGAATATTTCTCGATCGTCGCCAACGCCATGCGTTATGATAGCGATGGCACGGCGCAGGCCACTGGTTCGCTGATGGATGAAGACATAAACTGGGGGCCAAATGGCGAACTAGAGATAGTCGCAAGCTGCAATGAGCAGGAAGGTAATTGGCTGAAGCTGGAACCCGATGCCAATATCATTATAGTCCGCCAAAACGCGTTGGACCGCGAAAGTGAAAAACCCGGCGAATTTCAAATTGAGCGTATTGGCGGCCCCGCCAGCCCTGAGCCACTTAACGCAGGAACGCTGGAGCGCGGCCTGCAAACAACGGCGCAATTTGTGAAAGGTGTCGCGAATACTTTTGCCGATTGGACGCGGATGTTTGCGGAGTATCCGAATAGCTTTCACGGGTTTGACCAGCAGATTTATCAAAAGGCTGGCGGGGCAAAAGACCTATTCTATGCGCATAGCTATTGGAAGTTGGAGCCAGACGAAGCGTGGGTGATAGAAGTCATGCCGCCGCAATGCGACTATTGGAATTTTCAGCTGAACAACTGGTGGATGGAAAGTATGGATTATCGCTTTGCGCAGGTGACGGTGAACAAACATAGCGCGAAACTGGAAAGTGATGGCAGCTTGCGAATTATTGTCGCAGCGCGTGATCCCGGTCCAAAAGCGGGTGTCGTGAATTGGATCGATAGCTGCGGCCAGCGGCAGGGCACCGCCTTGCTACGCTGGCAAGATGCACAGGAAAACCCGCTACCTGATGCGCGCATTGTTAAATTGGAGGAGATAGCATGATGGACCCGTGGAATATGCCCTGGATGGAAGAGGCAAAGACGCCGGAGGAAGACCCGATCAACGGGTTTAATAAGGATTGGATGGTGGTGAGCGATACGGTTGAGATTGATGCGCCGGCGCAGCTGATCTGGGATATTCTTATCGATCTGAAAAACTATAATCGATGGAATCCATTTTGCGTGATGGCGGAATCGACGCTGGAAATGGATGCGCCGGTTTATATGCAATTGGTGAGTCAGACGATGCCCGGTCAGTTGCAGCCGAACCTTGAATATGTGTGTGAAAAAATTGAACCCAAGCTATTGTCTTGGGGCGCAAGGTGGGTGGATGAATTCCCGTATCCAGCACGCCGCGATCAGATTATCGAGGAGACGGGGCCGGAAAGCTGCCGTTATGTTTCCTCCGACTCATTTCTGGGAAAATATGGAAATCACGTGATGGTCTTTTGCGGGCCGTGGGTGCAACGCTGCTTTACCGATACGGCCAAAGCGTTGAAGACCTATGCCGAAGCCATGCATCGGGGCGAGCTTGGCTGACCTTGAAACACGGTTGCAGCGCGCGGAAGATGCCGAGGCCATCCGCAACCTGATTGCAAGCTATGGACCGCTTGCCGATGCAGGAGATGCAGCGGGCGTTGCCGCGCTGTGGACCGAAGACGGCGAATATGATGTGGGCGGTTATGGCGTGTCAAAAGGCCGCGAAGCCATCGCAGCGTTGATAACCGGAGAGACGCATCAGCAACTCATGGCGCAGGGCTGCGCGCATATACTTTCGCCGCATCATATCGAGATAGATGGCGATGTGGCATCTGCGACAGGTTACAGCACTGTTTTTCGCAAGGCCGATGATGCCTTTGAAGCGTGGCGGGTTTCGGAAAACCGTTGGGAACTGGCACGGCAAGCAGATGGCGATTGGCGGGTCACCAAACGGATCAACCGGCCAGTTGGCCCCCATCAATCGTGAATAGCGACCCTGTAACCTTGCGCGCTTTGTCGCTTGCCAGATAGGCGACCATTTCGGCGATATCTTCCGGTTCGCATGTTCCCTCGATTAGCTTGGGCGCGTTGCGCATTACTTTCTCCCAAACGATATCGCCTTCTGGTGGCGCCTTGTTGCCCATCGGCGTGTTAACATGTCCCGGACAAACGGCATTCACCCGAACGCCTCTATCGGCAAATTCAACTGCCAGGCTCTTGGTGATACCCGCAACCCCATGCTTCGAAGCAGCATATGCTGCTGTATAGGCAACGCCCTGTAGTGCTGCTGCTGACGCCATGTTGACTATATTACCCTTGCTCTCAATTAGATGCGGGAGGACAGCGCGGTTCAGCGCAAAGGTGCCAGAGAGATTGATGCGCATGATCCGGTCAAACCGCTCATCGTCAAAATCCAGCGTAGGTCCCCAATCAAGTACTCCCGCGATATTGCACAATATATCCAGGCCGCCATCTTGTGTGACCTCTGCAATCAATTCCTTGCAGCTTTCGGTATTCGAAGCGTCATAGACAATTATGGTGGGCGAACCGGCGGCCAATTCTGCCGTCTCACTTAAGCCGTCTTTATTGACATCGGCAATGAATAGCTCTGCGCCTTCATTTGCCATCAATACCGCTGTCGCGCGGCCTATGCCTGAAGCAGCACCCGTCACCAAAACTCTTTTACCTTCAAATCGCATGTTTTGCTCCCTTAATTCTTGCTTTGCGTAATAGCGTAGGCCAAATATTACGCAAAGGGAGAATCTACATGACTATCGAAGAGCGCCTTGAGAGAATGGAGAATGATCGGGATATTCGCGATCTAAAAATGCGGTATCTGCGCGCCTGCGACGCAAAAGATCCTGAAGCGATGCGCGGTTGTTTCTTGCCGGACGCGAAGATCCTGTTTGATGGCTTCCCGCCCTTTGACCAGCGCGATACCTTTATTGATATTTATACGCAGATGGCATGCGTGCCGGGAATTTTCGACATTCATCAAGGCGGCACCGGGATTATCGAATTTGAAAGCCCCGAACGCGCGACCGGATGGTGGCCGCTTTATTTTCACAATATCAATTTGGAACAAAAAGCGCTTACACAAATGGGTGTCGAGTATCAGGATATCTATGTGAAACAGAATGGCCGCTGGCAAATGGCCGAAAGCCGTTCGACGCGCAAGAGCTGCCTAATCCACAGCGTTGATGATGCTGGACAGAGCAGCGTTCAGGTTATGGGAGAGGCACCGGAGTCATTTGGTGGCTAGAAACGCAGCCACTCTGTCTTGGGCATTTTTCCGGATGCTTGCGTAGAAAAGCGAAAAGTCCAGCACGTGAAAATTGTCTTCGCCCAGCATCATCGGCATATCATCGAACATGTCAGATTGTAGCGGGCCAACAAGCAGTCGGTCATTTTGGCATTGCGCACCCGTCACGCCCTTTTCAACGCGGCCTTTTTCCTCGATGGCGACCGATCCCGTATTTTCGCCAGCCGGTACATTCTTATTGTCCGTTGTCCAGCTGAGTGGGTTGACGCAGACTGCTCCGACATAATCAGGGAAAGCCTCCGCTTTTGCACCGAGCGAATTCCATGTGACATAGCATCCGGTTTGATTAGATGATGTGCAAACCGGAATATCAGGCATGTCGGTTTTCATTTTTTCTTCTTGGAAGCCAAAACCGACCGGATAGGCCGCGACCATCCGGCTCTTCAACTCGGTGCCGGTAATTTTCGCCTTGAGCAACCGCATGGTATGATCTGCGCCTTGGCTATGACCGGCAATAATGAAGGGGCGGTCACCGATCCGTTCCAAAAATTGATCAAATGCGCGGCTCACATCGTTATATGCAAAAGCGCGAGCCTTTTTGCCCGAGCCAGTCGTGTCCATGAAAGACCAAAGCGTAGCCTGCCGATATTTCGGAGCAAAAATCTCGCAGCAGCCGTTAAATGTGCTTGCTTGCGCGCGAAGAACCGCACCATCGCGAAATTCACTGGATTCGACATCGTCGGTGGGTGCATTCCATCCCTCGCTGGATAGATAGGTTGTGGGATGCAAGAAAAATACCGCGACGTCGGTGGGCTTCGCTAAGCCTTTTAGAGCATCAGGAATGAAGTCGGCGCCGTCTTCTTTCGTTGGCAGCGCGGCCCAGGATTCATCGTCGGAATAGTTCAATGCTGGCGGCGCTTTTGCCGCGTCAAACGCTGCCTCCGGCTTTAACTGCCATTCCATTGCCGATAACATCAGCTTGTCGCGAAATAGATAGGAAATGCCGAATATCAGCGTCAGTATGGCAATTATTCCTATGATCCATTTCCGCATTTTTGCTCTCCTGAGGCAAGATTGAGTTTTATGGGCTAAGGCTGGGCCATCTGTTTTGCAACATTGTTATGTTCGCGGCAATTATTTCGCCAAAATCATATCGGATGCTTTTTCCGCGATCATCACGGTTGCGGCATGCGTGTTGCCGGATACAAGTCGCGGCATCACCGAGGCATCGACCACACGCAGGCCTTCCACGCCATTCAACTTAAGATGCGGATCAACGACCGCCTCACTATCCATGCCCATCCGGCAGGTGCCGACCGGGTGGTAGCCGGTTGCGCCATATTGGCGAGCGAATGCCATTAATTCGTCATCGCTCTGCGCTTGTTCGCCGGGGTCGGTTTCTTCCTGGATCATTGCAGCGAGCGGAGATGCGGCAGTGACGGATCGCGCGATCCGGATTGCTTTCAAGGTTACTTCGCGATCACGGGCGGCATCGAGATAATTGTGGATGATGGCTGGTGTCGCGTGCGGATCGGAAGATGCAGCCATCGAAGTTCCGCGTGATTCCGGGCGCAGGAAATAGGGGCCAAAGGTGAGACCAGGGTGGGGGCTCAACTGTGATTTTTCACCGCGCGCCGCAATTTCCAAGTCACCTGTCAGCGGCAGGCAATGGAATTGGATATCAGGCCGATCAAGCGCCGGATCGCTTTTTACAAAGGCACCAACGGGTGCGGCGGGATTTGTCATGGGGCCCTTCTTTTGCAGCAAATACCGAAAGAAGTTCCAGGCAACCTTTGGCATTCTTAGTTCGTCATTTTGACTATAGACGCCGGCTTTTACGCGCCACGCCAAGGGCGGGATAATATGGTCTTGTAAATTTTTGCCGACTTGATCGCTGTCGGTCAGGACATCAATACCGAGGGACTTTAAATGTTCGGCCGGGCCGATGCCTGATAGCTGCAAGATCTGCGGGCTGTGATATGCACCCGCCGACAATATCACTTCGTTGCTGACTTCGGCAATGTGGGTGCCTTCCTTGTCTGTATACTCAACGCCGCTCGCACGTTTTCCATTGAAGCATATCTTGCGGACATGGGCGTCTGTTATGATGGTAAGATTGGGCCTTGCTTCGGCCGGCCGCAAGTAAGCCATCGCAGCCGACCAGCGTTTTCCGCCCTTTATGGTAGCATCGAAATAGCCGACGCCGTCTTGTTCTTCGCCGTTAAAGTCATTATTCGATGGAACGCCGATGGTATTGAACGCCGCTATCATCGCATCGCTCGTGGGATCGCGGTGCCCGGTTGGCGAAACCCATAAAGGCCCGTCGCCATAAAATTCCTTATCTCCTAGTGCATGCGTCGAAGATTTTTTGAAATAGGGTAGGACGTCTTCCCAGCCCCAGCCAAGAGCCCCCAACTGGCTCCATGTGTCATAATCTTCGCGCTGCCCGCGAATATAGATCATGCCGTTGATATTGGATGATCCGCCAAGTCCTTTGCCGCGTGGCAGCAAAATTTTGCGATCGTTAACATGCGGCTCGGCCTGCGAAAAATAATGCCAGCTTTCGCCTGGTTCGCTTGTCGTTTTGCCATATCCAATGGGCATATGGATCATGAAGTTGCTATCGCGCTTGCCCGCCTCGATGAGCGCAACCGAATTTTTCGGGTTTGCGGACAGACGGTTGGCCAGCACACAGCCGGCTGATCCTGCTCCGATGATGATATAGTCAAATTTCAAATCAATCCGCCTCCTCGCAATCTTTTGAGCAGGAAATTACGCATTCGCAAAGAAAAACTTGATTGGATGCTCAATATGCGGAATATCGGATGCAGTTTCGGAAGGGGTTTCATAATGGCAAAGGCAAGATTTCTGGCCACGGTTGGCGCGGGGTTATCATTGATGGCGTTATCGGCCTGCGACAATGGGCCGGGCGGCATATTTGGCGGCAAGGAAGCAAAGGTTGTCGAAACCGAATATCCGGAGAAAGTTCTCTGGGGCGACACGCATTTGCACACCGCAAATTCACCCGATGCCTTTGGCTGGGGCGTCCGTCTGGATGCGGAGGCGGCCTTGCGCTTTGCCAGCGGCGAGGAAGTTACCTCAACAATGGGTGTCAAAGCCAAGCTTGCTCGCCCGCTCGATTTTCTCGTGATTTCAGATCACAGCGATGGTCTGGGTTTTACCAAAATGATCGCCGAAGCACCGCGGTTTATGCTGCCTAGCGATCAACTCAAGCGTTGGCATGATTTGTTCAATGGCACGCGTGAAGAATCGACCGAGGCCATGAATGAAATGATCGATTTGGCTGGCGATCCGGAAGCATCGGCAAAGGTTGCGGATGCGGAAGAGGCCAACAAACAAACCAAATCCATCTGGAATGACCATATCGAAACGGTCGATGATTATAATCAGCCGGGCAAATTCACCGCCTTTAACGGCTTTGAATATACCTCAATGCCGAACGGAAATAATCTGCACCGCGTGGTGATGTTCCGCGATTCAGCAGAGCGTGTGAGCAAAGTCGTTCCTTTCCCGTCGGCCAGCGGCGAAACGCCCAGCCAGCTTTGGGATTATATGGCGGCTTATGAAAAAGACACTGGCGGGCGGGTTCTTGCCATCCCGCATAACAGCAATGTCTCAAACGGATTGATGTTTGAAACGACGGGATCATCAGGCGAGGCTATGTCCGCGGAAGAGGCCACGATGCGCGCGCGGATGGAGCCTATTGTAGAGAGCACTCAAATAAAAGGCGACAGCGAGACCCATCCGTTCCTGTCCCCAAACGATGAATTTGCGGGCTTTGGCGTTGTGGGCTGGGACAAGGAAAATATCAACGCCAAAGAAAAAACCACGCCGGAAATGTAT
>CAKZNA010000194.1 GCA_937129355.1 uncultured Sphingomonadales bacterium
GAAATCCTTGATCTGCGCCAGCCAAGGTAAAGCGGGCTTCACCGCGCAGGCGAATACCGCCAAGACGTCCCGAAAGACGCAAGCTGGTATCAAATTGGTCAGGCGGATCATCGCCAAATGCAGATTTACGCGTAATCCAGATCGCTTCCGCCGACGCAGTGATGCGTTTTATATTCATCGACAACCGCGAAGACACTTCAAGCTTGCTCGAGCCGCTCACATTCTTCTCATGTTCAGCCGTCAAATGTATCGGAACGTAACTTGATCCGATTTTGAAGCTATGGTCCAAGCTCAATCGCACCTGATGTTGCAAATTCAGATTATATCGCTCGCTTTGATAGCCGCCACCAAGCAGAACACCTTCGGCGCTAATGTTGGTTTGGCCAATTTGCGCCAGTAACTTGCCATTTACGGCATAGCCTTTTCGTAAATTGCTCGCCGCTGCGATCTCGATCAAGGCGGGCCCGAGAGCGCGGCGGACCGAAGCTTCTGCATAATATTGGCGGCGCCCCTTATAAGTCGCGCCAGTAAGGGAGGCACCGACTGACGTCCTGGCGTCGAGACCACGCTCAAGGCCAAAACCGCCACGCCAACCAAAATTGTCGAGCTGGACCGGGTTGCCAAGATTGATAAGATCGCGCCCAGCATCTTGTATCGCTGCCCAATAATAGGTTTCTCGCGGCGGAATTGAATCCAGCCCCACCGGGATCATTCTAACATCGCGGCGGACTTGCCCTTGCGGGCCGTAAAGCACGACTTCGAAGCGGTTCTGGCCGAAAAGCAGCGGCACTTCCAAAAATTCATACCGCCCATCGCCTGATCCCTGAGTATAGCCAATTAGCTGGTCATTGCGATATAGCTCTGCATCCCAGCCAGACGGCAATTCGCCGCGGAAAGTTGTTTGATCGAAATTGTCCGACCGCTGGCGCGGGCGGTTGGTAATGAAAGCACCGCGCCCGGCGGTAGATTGCGCGCCCAGCGTGGTTGAAACGGTAGAAACATCGCCGATTGCAAAATGCGTCGCCTTAAACGGTCCAAGCAATTTACCGTCCGGATCGGTGCGGTAGGCACGAAGGCGTAGATTTTCTGGTATTCCATTGCCATTGGATGACAGGCGTGCATCAAATGAAGCACCCGCCAGCTCGCCGCTTGCAAATACTTCATAACGAAGGCTTGCATTATTGCCGTTTGCCTTGTCTTTCCGCGCATTTGCGGTGGCAACGACATCGATCGATGGCATCCGGAAGAATCTGTATGGATCTTTGGCCTTGGGGTATTTGGAAAGATCAAACTCGCGCACCTTTGGCCGTGCTTTTCCTGCGCGCGCCTTGCGTTCTTCGGCAAGCTCGAAAGGAAGTTTCGCTTCAGACTTTAAGATCAGCAGGGCGTTGGAGAAATCTACCTTCAGATCAACATTCAACCAACGCGCGAGCGCCTTGGTATCAACGCACCAGCCTTCCGGTGTATCATAAACCGTTGAAGACGTGATAGCCTCTGTCTTGTTCACGATTTGTACTCTATTTTGCTCGCGATCAAGGGTGAAGGTTCGCGCTTCCTGAAATAGCCAACCAGTTGCGCGGCGCGACTTTTTATCTAGGCGCACCGGAAGGTCGAGAGACATGATGGTATCGGCAAAATCAATACAGGTGCCAGTGCCTGTCCTATATCCGCGTACGCCATCGCCAACACGGTACTTACCGGCACGAATATCAAGCAACAACGCATCATCATCATTGGCCGTCCAGCCGGCTTGTGCATAAACGGGCGTAGCCGGAACGCTAAACGCTCCGGCTGCCAGGGCCATTATGGCCAGCGCTTTTCGCGCCTTATGCTTGATGATTTTCATTGGGCTAATGCCCCGTTTCCCAGAGGGGTTTTAGCGAAGAACTGTCTGAACTTCAGCGATCAGCCCGCCGCCAGCTTCAAGTGTTTCATAATAGCCGATCTTGACCGGACCTTTAAGAGACGCGGCCTGCTCTGGCGCAAGCGGAAGGAAGACTTTGCGTGTTTCCAACTCCGGATAAACGGCTATACCCTTGGCGACCATAGCAGGTTCGCTTTCGCCCTGGCGGGTGACACGGATTTCGCCATAAACCGATTTGTTGCCCTGCCGTGCAAGATCAAAGGCGAGAATCTGTCCGCGTGGGTCGGTTACAAGGTGCGGATTGGTAATGGCCGCCGTGGCTTGCAATTTCCCCTTGCGAATGATCAATGGAATTGTGATTCCATAGACAGGAATAAGCTGAATTTTCAATCCAGTAGCCTGTGCCACCGCTTCTGTAGCAGCTGGTGTTTTTGGTATCGCACGAAACAGAAGATGCGCCCGATATTCACCATCGCCGAGATCTTCGGTGCCCCGCAAACCAAGACGAATTGCTTGCGGCTGGTTCGGCGGCAATGTAACCCGGCGCGGAGCATAGCGGATAACGCCTAGCGCTCCATTCTCTTTTTCATTTGCCTCTTCGGGTTTTACTTCGGCCAGTTTTCCATTTGGGCCCATCCGGCGTAAAACCAGCGAAATCCGGTATGTGGATTCCTCGGCACCGACATTATTCAAGATAACTTGCGTACCGCGGCGACCATCGAATATGATCCGGGTTGGTGCGACCAAAAGGTCGCCAGATGCCTGTGCAGGAGCGACGCTCCAGATAGATGAAATGGCAAAAACCGTTGCCGCTACAAAGGCGCGCACCGGTACGAAGTTAAGCTTAAGCATAGCTGGTCCTTATTCACATTTTTGAGCGCAGCATTCACCGCGCGCTCGTCCTCTATGCCGTTCTGCCAGAAGATGGTTACCAAGCTGCTAACCAGGCACGGTATCAGACAAAAAAATACCCCCGGCTTGCATCGGCAGGCCGGGGGCATTCGAATTTCCGTCCAGAGCGTTAGCCCCAGAGGTTTTTACTGATAGTCAACATCGACATCAAAGGTACCGGAATAGGTACCAGCAGCCTGGTTGGCAGCAACAGTCAGCGTACCGCCAACATACAGTGTGTCGCTTCCGGTTGATGTGAACGAGCTGGTTGACAGCGAAGGTGTCATCGACATTGTGTCGCTGGCAGCCGAAGTCAGCGTAACAGGGCCGGCAACGGCAAAGCTAACGTCAACAGTCTGACCTGAAGAAGCCGTGATAACGATCGAGCCAGGGTTCGAAGCGCCAAGGCAGGTCAAAGCAGCACATGAAGTGGTCGCGCCTGAAGAAGCAGCAACTACAGCGGTTCCGCCGGTCGCGTCAGAAGCGATCGTACCGAAATCGATGTCGGAAGGTGTGCCAAGCGTAACGGCAGGAATGATTTCCGCGTCTGCGCCAACAGTTTCAGTAGCAGCCTGTGCGCCGCTTGAGATCATAGCGGCTGCTGCGATTGAGCCGGCCAAAGCAATTTTCATTTTATTCAACATATTTTCTGGTCCTTACGTGACAAAAAGCAATTAATGGAGAATGCCCCACTGCATTCAGCCACCCTTATGATGGTGAAAGCATAAGGCTTTGCTTCTTCCCGTGGTTAACCGAAATTAACTTCTAGAACATATAAATTGTTTATAAACATATGTTTAACTTGTATTTACCTATCAGAAACGTCAAACTAATGACGTAACATCTGGTAATATTCCATAAATCTCAGCTGTTCTCTGACAGGGGATTAGAAGCTTTCGCCGGTAAGCCGCTGGCAGAGCATATCGAGCTGGTCCAG
>CAKZNA010000195.1 GCA_937129355.1 uncultured Sphingomonadales bacterium
AACGAAGTGGTGTTTGATTTTTACGATCGCCTCAAATCAATCTCGCGCGGCTATGCAAGCTTCGACTATGAGCAGGTCGGCCTGCGCCCCGGCAATCTCGTTAAAATGAACATCCTCGTCAATGCCGAGCCAGTCGATGCGCTCAGCATGATTGTCCACCGCGACGCCGCCGAAGCGCGCGGCCGCCACATGTGCGAACGCCTGAAAGACCTGATCCCCCGCCACCTGTTCAAGATACCCGTGCAAGCAGCCATCGGCGGCAAAGTCATTGCGCGCGAAACCATTTCCGCGATGCGCAAAGACGTGACCGCGAAATGCTATGGCGGCGATATTTCGCGCAAGAAAAAGCTGCTGGAAAAGCAGAAAAAGGGCAAAGCCAAAATGCGCGAATATGGCAGCGTGAGCATCCCGCAAGAGGCGTTTATTGCCGCGCTTAAGATGGGGGATGAGGGGTGAGTATAACGCAATACTGCCAACGCCGCGGCTCATAACAAAAATTCTCTGAACGCTGACATTCCGACATTTTTGACATCAAAATGTAAAATAGTGTAATTACATGAATCATGCGAGTCGCTTGGCGGTCTCTACAGGTTGGATGTTAATGGGAAAGGCTATGCTCGACAGGCTGTTTGAATCGCGCGAAAGAGGCGTGCGGGATGCGCAAGAGGTGCAGAAGCTTCGTGGGCGTTATGGCAGCGAGTTGCTCCCCGAATTGCGTGCACGAATAGGCGACAAAGATTTGGCGCTGCGCGACCGGAAACATTGGCGGCGAATATTGCGCAAGGCGCGCCGTTTCGCCTGAACGAATTTTAAGCGAAGCACAAAACTGCTTCTGAACAACCAGATCACATCGGGTGCTCCGATGAATATTTGTTATACGGAAAGCGCCCTGCCTTTACCCCCGAACCCCCAATAAGGCAGGGTCGCGAACTGGCCTTTGCCTCTTCCCTGAGGCAAAGGCCTGCTTTTTTATGGGGCAGATATTATCTATGTATCGGAAGCACAGGCCTTGATTTTTGCGGGCTCCGGGCGAGTGTCAGCAAGCTCAAATCGCGCGAAATAACCGCCGACCTTGGGCCGCTCGCTAAAGCCCTTTAACTTATATCCAACCGCTTCAAATTCGCAAAATAGCAGCTTAGGGGGAATCCCGTGCCGGCTCGTCGGCCGGTCGCGATCTACGACAATCACTTCCCCGCCCCTGGCTAGCGCGGGGCGCATCCGCCAAAGAAAAGCGTAAGGTTCTGTAATTTCGTGATACATATGAACCATAAAAATCCGGTCGAAGCTGGCCTTGGGTAGCTTGGGATCATCAATCTCACCCGGTTTGATCGAGACTTTTTCCCAATTTTCCTTGTCGATACGCCTGCCCAGCCGTTCAAGGGCACCGCGGTTAATATCTTGCGCGAGCACTCTGCCTTCTTCGCCAACCCGTTCGGCTAGCCTGACAGTGTAATATCCCTCGCCCGCACCGATATCGGCGACCGTTGTACCGGGCCGAATACCTGCCCAGTCCATAACCTGCTTGGCTTCACCAGCTTCATCGCGCTTTGCTTCAGTTGAAAACTCTGTTCCGCTGGTTTCGGAGACGGGCCGGAAAGCGCGCGGAAATTCCCGAGAGGTTTCGGGCCGATCCGCCTGATTATCGGCAGCTGGTTCGCAGCCTGCCAATGAAACACTCGCCAGAATCGGTGCAGCAAAATATAGAAGGGAAAATCGCATCCCCTCGTCTTAATCCGCGTTTTGGCAACAGTGAAACATCTTTTTCAAATCTGTGACCCAAAAACACGCACTCAACCGCATAATTCTGCGCTAAACGGCGAATATGCACATTTCACCGCAGTGCCGCCTATTTTACCAGTATCTTAATTTGACGTTAACCATGCCGCTTCACAGTGCTATCGATTCAAGTTTCGGCCATTTGGTCGGCAGTACAGGAATGGCCAGAACCAATATCTATGTTCGAAAATAAGCATCAGGATTTTGTGCATAGTGATGCTTCGGCTGGCATGACTCTAGCCGAAGCTGCAGCATCCCTGAATGACGATGCGCCACAGGCCAAAAAATCTGGTTTAAGGGAGCGCTTGGCAGAATTTGATTTTGCCCCCGATCTTGGCGATAATATCGGTTCATTTCATTGGTTTCGCGGATTGGGGACATTGGCTGCGTTAAGTATCGGCGCATTGGCGTTGCTCCCTGATTTTGGGCCGCTTTATGGAGCGCAGCCACGCCTTCCGACGCAAAGCGAATTTGATGAAGCGCGCGCGCAGATGATTATGCCTATCGCATTTGGCAGCGACAGCGGACGGCGCATGGCCGCCACCGACAATGTGGTTGCTCTTGCCGCCAGCCCCGAAAGGCCAACAATCGAGATGACAGCGGCACTCGGGCGCGGTGACAGCTTTGCCCGCGTATTGCGGCGTGCCGGCGTAAGCCGAACAGAAGCAGGCCGCGCGCTATCGCTGGTAAACTCGGCGACTTCGCTGAATGGCATAGAGGCAGGTACACCTATTTCGATCACGCTGGGTCAACGTAGCGCGAAAAACAGCCCAAGGCCGCTGCAAGCATTGGCGTTCCGCGCGCGGTTTGACCTGAATTTGGAAGTCAGCCGGATCAACAATGCACTGCAGCTCAAAAAACTGCCAATTCGCGTTGATGATACTCCGCTTCGTATTCGCGGCAAAGTCGGGGCCAGCCTCTACAGATCAGCACGTGCCGCCGGGGCTCCAACCAAAGCTGTTCAAAATTTCCTGAAAGTAATCTCCGGCCACACGAAACTATCTGCGCTGCGGCCGAATGATGAATTTGACATCATCATCGATTATCGGCGCGCAGAAACAGGCGAAGTGAAAACCGGAAAATTGCTGTTTGCTGGCATTGATCGTGGCGGCAAATCAAAGGTTCAACTGCTAAATTGGGCCAGCGGCGGGACATCGCAATGGTTCGAGGCGTCAGGCGTTGGCAAAACGCGCGGCGCCATCGGAAGGCCTGTAAACGGCCGGATCACCTCGCGCTATGGCTCGCGCCGACATCCAGTGCTCGGCTATCGCCGGATGCATAGCGGCGTTGATTTTGGCGCAAGCCGCGGCACACCCATCTATGCCGTGACCGATGGCAGTGTGCGTTATGCTGGCCGCAAGGGCGGTTATGGTAAATTTGTCGAGCTGAAACATGGCGGCGGTCTTGGCACTGGCTATGCGCATATGAGCCGCATTGCGGTGCGTTCCGGGCAGCGCGTCCGGCGCGGGCAGATTATCGGCTATGTCGGTTCAACCGGCCTTTCGACCGGACCGCATTTGCATTATGAGCTGTACCGCAATGGTCGCACGGTGAATCCACTATCGGTGAAATTTACAACGCGCGCGCAGCTTTCCGGCAAAGATCTGGCAAATTTCCGTGCAAAGCTAAAACGTCTGAAATCGGTCAAACCCGGCGCAGCGCTTACCCCGATACAGAATCGTCAAAGCGACGAAGACAAGCCTCAGCGGGAAATTGACCGTTTAACACGGAAGATTGCGCCTGCCCGCAAGCTAGGATAATATCTTTCCTGAATCAGGAGAGAATAATGCAGATCAGCAAAGCAAGCAAAGCCGTCGGCGGGCTAGTAGAAGATGTCGATGTCAAAGACCTTTCAGACAGCCAATTTGACGAAATCCGTCAGGCATTTTTCGACTATGGCGCATTGTTTTTCCGCGATCAGGATCTGACACCGGAAGATCATATTGCCTTTGCAAAGCGCTGGGGCGAAATTGATGTGAACCGGTTTTTTAGCCCCGTTCCCGATTATCCCGAAATCGCCGAAGTACTTAAAGAAGCCGATCAAGAGCTGAATATTGGCGGGTCTTGGCATACCGACCATAGCTATGATGAAGCGCCTGCCATGGGGTCTATCCTTTATGCTTTGGACATACCGCCATCGGGCGGCGACACGTTATTTGCCGGGATGGCGACGGCCTATGAAGCGCTGCCGCAGGAAATGAAGGGCCGCATTGCAAATTTGAAAGCCCGCCACGGTAACGACCATGCCTTTGGTGAAACAAGCGAATATCGCAAAGCCATGGGCGGGCGTTTGATAAATCCCGAAGCCGCCGGGCAACAGGCCGTGCATCCCATTGTTCTGACCCACCCAGATAGCGGTAAGAAGGGGATTTACGTCAATCCTGGCTTTACCTTGCAGATAGAGGGTATGGACAAAGCCGAAAGCGATGCATTGCTGGCCGAACTCTATGCGCATGTTCAACAGCCACAATTCCACTACCGCCATGTGTGGGAGGAAGGGATGCTCGCCATGTGGGACAACCGCGCGACATGGCATAATGCGCTGAATGACTATCAGGGGCACCGGCGATATCTGCACCGGATTACGATGGAAGGTGTTCCGCTCTCGCAAACTCATTGAGCGCGGGACTAGCCTACGCTAAAGCGCCCAAATGACCGACGCATCCTATCCCAATCTGCGCCTACGCCGCACGCGTGCTTCTTCATGGAGCCGCGCGATGGTGCGCGAAAATACCGTTTCATCTTCGGACCTGATCTGGCCGCTTTTCATCACTGAAGGCAAAGGCGTCGAAGAACCGGTTGCAAGCCTTCCCGGTGTATCGCGCTGGTCAGTGGACGGAATTGTCGCGCGCGCCGCCGAAGCGATTGATCTGGGCGTTCCCTGTATCGCGCTCTTCCCCAATACGCAGCCGGACCGCCGCAGCGATGATGGCGCCGAAGCGTTGAACCCGGACAATCTGATCTGCCGCGCGATCAAGGCGGTTAAGGATGCGCATGGTGATGCAATAGGCGTGCTTACCGACGTCGCGCTTGATCCCTATACATCGCATGGTCAGGACGGGTTGCTGGACGATAAAGGCTATGTGCTGAATGACGAGACGGTCGCGATACTGGTCGACCAAGCCGCCAATCAGGCCGAAGCAGGCGCGGATATTATCGCGCCATCGGATATGATGGATGGCCGCGTGGGTGCGATCCGCCGCGCGCTGGAAATGCGCGAATTTCACAATGTGCAAATCATGGCCTATGCCGCCAAATATGCCAGCGCCTATTATGGGCCCTTCCGCGATGCTGTTGGCTCTGGCGGCCTGCTAAAAGGCGACAAGAAAAGCTATCAAATGGACCCTGCCAATGGGGACGAAGCCTTGCGCGAAGTCGCGCTGGATATTGCCGAAGGCGCGGATAGCGTGATGATCA
>CAKZNA010000196.1 GCA_937129355.1 uncultured Sphingomonadales bacterium
TCAATATCTAGTTTTTCTTCAACAAGTTTGCAAAGTTCATCATTAAAAATAATTACCCCATCCCTGCCTTTATGTTTTGCTTCATACATCGCTATATCAGCTTCTTTTAGAAATTCTTTTGCTTTTAATTTAGGATTGTTAATAATACTCACGCCAATACTAGAACTTATATATAAACTATTTCCATCAATAAAATAACTCTCTTTAATATCTTCTAATAATTTATTTGAGAATTTTTCTGCTTCAGACAGACAATCATGTTTAGTATCAAAACTATGTTTTCCAAGAACACAGAACTCATCACCGCCTAGTCTTGCCGTTATATTTCCATATTGTAACCATAGTGAACTCTTCGCCGAACGGGATGGCATGAAGGAATTTTTTAAACTTGTGCCCCCTGTGATATCCGGTTTTGCGGCCGTTGCTGTCTTGCATGTTGCCGTGCCGCAAAGCTTTGCTTTGTTGCAGCCTGATGAAAGCCACATTTTCGATAATAGCCGCCATATCGAAGTTGAAATTCCCGCGGCGCAGCCGGAAGATTTGTGACATGCGGCGGTTAATGTGCAGAGGGCGTCGGCTGTTCGACCGGAGCGCAATGATCGCGGTTGGCGCCTATAGCAATAGTTATAGCGTGCCCATTACCGCGATTTCTGTTATCACCGATCTGATTGATAATAAGCGGACTTATCGCGATTTGGCCGATAGCTGCAATTTCTGATTTTCTCACGCAAGTGAGGCCGCGTAAGAACGGCCTTATCCTTCCGGCCGCGTCCAAAGCCAGCTCAAACAAATCATCGCGACACCCAGCGGGATCGCTGCATAAGGCATCACCATCATCCAGAATCCGAGAGTGATGCTGACCGCGAATGCGGCGGTGGCGGCCCATTTGCCCTTGCGGCTGACCGCGCCCTTTTCGCGCCACGCCATGATATGCGGGCCAAAGCGGGGATGTTCGGTCAGGCGTTTTTCCAGCGTGGGGCTGCTTTTGGCGAAACAGAATGCGGCCAAAATCATGAAAGGCACTGTGGGTAGCAGCGGCAACACAATTCCGACTGCGCCCAGCGCGACCGATAAGATGCCTATCGCTAGCCAGATTGGCCGTGCAGTCATGTTCGGCTAATCAAAATTGATGCACCGCCTTTGTGACCAGATAGCTCTCAAGCCCCTCCGGCCCGCCTTCGCTTCCAATGCCGCTTTCTTTCACGCCGCCAAAGGGCGCATCGGGCGACGATACTGCAAAGCTATTCATGCCGACCATGCCAACCTCCATAGCATCGCTGACCAGATTGGCGGTGCGCAGGTTTTGCGTGAAGGCATAACCCGCAAGGCCAAATGGCAAGCGATTTGCCTGTTCCAGCGCTTCGTCCATTTGCTTGAATGGGCGTATCAGCGCGACGGGACCAAAGGGTTCGTGGCTCATAATATCGGCTTCCATCGGCACGTCCGAAATCACCGTCGGGCGATAGAAATTTCCGCCCTCTCTGCGCTCTCCGCCGGTCATCACATTAGCGCCTTTGCTGCGCGCATCCTCGACCAGCGCAGACACTGCGTCGGGGCGGCGCGCATTGGCGAGCGGCCCCATGCCGCTATCAATATCCAGTCCGTCGCCGACTTTCACCTTGGCGGTACGTTCGGCCATGCCTTTGGCAAAAGCGTCATAAATCCCCTCCTGCACATAGAAGCGCGTGGGTGAAATGCAGATTTGCCCTGCATTGCGGAACTTTGTGAAGGCCGCAAGGTCGAGTGTCTTTTCCAGATCGCAATCGTCAAACACCAGCACAGGCGCATGACCGCCCAGCTCCATCGTCGTGCGCTTCACACCGTCTGCGCATAGCTTGAGCAAATGTTTGCCAACCGGAACGCTGCCGGTGAAGCTTACTTTCCTGACCACATCCGATCCGATCAGATGCCGGCTGACCATATCGGGCACGCCATAGACGAGCTGCGCCGCATCGGCTGGCACGCCCGCATCGATCACACATTGCATCAGGGCGATGGTGCAAGCAGGCGTTTCTTCGGGCGGTTTTGAAATGATGGAGCAACCCGCGGCGAGTGCTGCGGCCATTTTCTTGCTCATCAGGCTGACCGGAAAATTCCAAGGGCTGAAAGCTGCAACGGGGCCAACGGGCTGCTTAAGGACCAGACTGCGCTGTCCAGTCGGACGGACAAGCACGCGGCCATAGGCGCGCTTTGCTTCCTCGGCAAAATAATCGAAAACGCCTGCACAGGATGCTACCTCGCCCTTGGCTTCGGCAATCGGCTTACCCTGTTCCATGGTGAGTAGGGGAGCGATATCGTCGGTGCGTTCGCGGATCAGGTCGGCGATTTTATGCAAGGTGGCGGCGCGTTTATTGACATCAACATCGCGCCAGCTTTTGAAGCCGCGTTCCGCTGCTTCCAATGCCTCATCCAAATCGGCGGCATTCGCGAGCGGCAATTCGGCGAGCGTCTCGCCCGTCGCGGGGTTGATCACGGCATGGGTATCGCGCCCATCGCCGGACCGCCAGCTACCGTTTACATAGAATTTGAGGGTTTTGGGATAGCTGGTCATTGCGGGCCTTTGCTGGTCATATGGTTTCGGTAGAAATCATATCTAGGCGCGGCGGTAGCTCATTCCAACTGTTTCATACAATCGCCCGCGAATGATGGGCGGGCGAAGGCGTGTTTTGGCGGCTTTAGGCGAAATAGCCTGTGGTCGGATTGATGGCTGGGCCGACGCTCATACCGATGGTGATGAAGGCGCAAAAGCATGATGCAAAGATTGCGGTGGTGCGGGGGAATTGGGAGAAGTTCATGGGTCGTTCCTTTTTAAGAACCTTGCCTGCGGTTATGCAAGATAAGGCGATACGGTGTTGATGGCGGGGGCTACGCTGGTGCCGATGGTTGCGAATGCGCAAACGATGGCGGCGAGAAGTGCGGTTACGTGGCTGTTGTTAGATAGTGTCATTTTGATATTCCTTTGTTGAATTGGTTGGGGTGTTGAGTTCGAAGTTAGGCGATGGCTGGGGCTACTGCGGGGGCAACGCTCATGCCGATGGTGACGAATGCACAGAAGATGGCTGTTACGACTGATGCGATCTGGTTGTTTGCAGAGAGGGTCATTATATTTTCCTTTGTTAGTTTGCCCCGAGAGGCGGTTGAGTTTATTCGTTTCGTTTCGTATTTGGTTACAAACACACTGAAGCATAAGGTGTGCCAGTTTTGAAAAAACAATATAAAACATATATATAAGTCAATTTCGGGAAAATAGCATTGTTACACTGACCGCAATAGTTGGGAAAATACCCCAACCTTTGGCATTCACTGAATGCCGGATGAACGACTTTCCTTGAACGGCATTCTATGCCAGCGCCTGAATCTAAATTTTATGGAGAGAATCGATGGAAATAGTCGCAACCGGACTGCGTTTTCCCGAAGGGCCCGTCGCCATGCCCGACGGCAGCATCATCCTGACAGAGATAGGTAGCGGATGCATCACGCGCATTGCCGCAGATGGAACCAAGAGCAAAGTCGCCGATACCGGCGGCGGGCCGAATGGATTGGCGGTTGGCCCCGATGGAAAGCTTTATTGCTGTAACAATGGCGGGTTTAACTGGAATGAAAGTGACGGCTATCTAATGCCGCACGGTATTGCCGATGATTATAGCGGCGGGCGGATCGAGCGGATCGATATTGAAACCGGTGAAGTGGAGATACTTTATAAGTCCGGCGATCATGGCTGCATCCTGCGCGGGCCGAATGATATTGTATTTGATGATGCAGGCGGCTTCTGGTTCACCGACCATGGCAAGCAGGATTACGGCAAACGCATCCATGACATTGTCGGCATATTCTATGGCAAGACAGATGGCAGCCATCTGGAAGAAGTGATCTTCCCGTCAAACAATCCCAACGGTGTTGGCCTGTCGCCCGATGGCAAGACATTATATGCGGCGGAAACTTACACATGCCGCCTGATGAAATTTAACGTGACGGCACCCGGCAAAGTTGCGCCCGATGCTGGCCCGGGTGGCCCTGGCATTCCGCTCTACCGGCCAGAGGGATATAAATTCTTCGACAGCCTTGGCGTGGAAGAATGCGGAAATATCGCCGTCGCCACGATAGGCGAATGCGGGATCAGCGTGATTTCGCCCGAGGGAGAGCTGGTCGAATTTGTCGCAACGCCGGACATCTTCACTACCAACATCTGCTGGGGCGGGGATGATATGATGGACGCCTATATCTGCCTGTCGAGCAGCGGGCAGCTGGCGAAGGTAAGGTGGGCGCGTCCGGGGTTGAGGTTGGAGTATTAATGACAATCGACACCGTAATTTTCGATTTTGGCGGGGTCATAACCTCTTCGCCTTTTGAAGCCTTCAACCGGTTGGAGGCAGAGCGCGGCGTGCCGCATGATAGTGTCCGGCGGATCAATTCGACCAATCCCGATGGCAATGCGTGGGCGCTTTTCGAACGTGCAGAGATTGATGCCGCGCAGTTCGACATGCTCTTCGCCAATGAAGCCGCGATGCTGGATATCAATCTGCGCGGCGCGGATGTGCTCAAATGTCTCGCGGGCGATGTGCGGCCTGAAATGGTGGCGGCGCTCGATACGCTCACGACCAAAGGCTACCGCATTGGATGCATCACCAATAATGTGCCAAGCGGGAAGGGCGCTGGCATGGCGCTATCGGATGACCGCGCCGATGAAATTGCCGCGATCATGGCGCGGTTTGAACATATTATCGAAAGCAGCAAGGCGGGCGTGCGCAAACCCGATCCGCGCATCTACCAGATGATGTGCGAGGCGCTATCGGTCACGCCGCAGCAATGCGTCTATCTCGATGATCTTGGCATCAATTGCAAACCTGCCGCCGTGCTTGGCATGGCCGCAATCAAGGTGACAAGCGGCGACCAAGCGCTTGCTGACCTTGGCAAATTGCTCGGACTCTCCCTTACCTAACTGCTAAGCAAGAGCGGAAATTGGGACTCGCCGAGCAAATGCCGCGTGACCCCGCCGAACAGATTTTCCCGCAATCGTCCGCGTCCATAAGCGCCCATCACAATAAAGTCGGGACGATAGCTTTCGGCATGTGATAGCAGCGTTTTGGCAACGCTTTCGCGGCCGCGCCTAATTTCCTTGATCTCGCATTTTACGCCATGCCGCGCGAGATACTCGGCGGCATCGGTCATCGGAAAGCTGCTCTCTTTCTCTTCCACTTCGACAAGCTGTACAGTGCCGACCTGTTTGAGCATGGGCAGCGCGGCGCGAATGGCGCTGGCGGATTCGTCACCGCCATCATAGGCAACCATGGCACGGTCAAAGCCCAGCCCGTTGCCCGATGCTGGTACGGCCAGAACGGGACGCTGCGAATCTATGATGATCTCGCCAAGCGTGGAGCGCTGAACATTGCGGTTTATCTTTTCACCATCGCCCAGCGAAAACACAACCAGATCGGAAAAACGCGACGCATCGACAATCATATCGATGGTCGATCCATCATATTGTTGCCAGTCCCATTTCACCGCTTCGTTTGCTAGCCGTGCTTCCATCTTTTCACGAACTTCGGTTTGGATGGCTTCGCTCGCCGCCAGCACATCCGCCATCAGATGCGCACCGCCAAACATATCGATGGCGAGATAGTCCTGATAGGGCAGCGTCTGCGTCAATGTTAAATGCGCATCGCATCGGCGGGCAACATCCAGAGCCGCCTGTAACCGCGATTCCATCGCCGGGTCATTGGAAGTATAAAGCAGTATCGATTTCATGTCGCATCTCCTTGCATCTGCAAGCAAAGGAGAATTCCTCACTTGCAAACCATGGTTGCGCCGAGTCGGGACATTTGTCATTGACGTCGATCAAATGTGCCGCGAAACGCTTTGCAACTGGCCAGCGCTTGCCCTTGCTCAATCGCCGCTGTATCAACGCGCCCAGTTCAAAAAAGAAACGGATATCCCATGAAGAAAATCTATCCTGATGCAGCATCCGCGCTGGACGGACTGCTCTTTGATGGCATGCATATTTGCGCGGGCGGCTTTGGCCTTTGCGGCATTCCCGAACGACTGATCGATGCGGTTCGCGATGCAGGCACAAAAGACCTCACCATCGCGTCAAACAATGCCGGCATCAATGGCGAGGGACTGGGCAAGCTGCTGCGCACCAAGCAGGTCAAAAAAATGATCAGCAGCTATGTTGGTGAGAATAAGGAATTTGAACGACAGTTTCTGGCTGGTGAGCTTGAGGTGGAATTTTGCCCCCAAGGCACGCTGGCCGAAAGATGCCGTGCCGGCGGTGCGGGCATTCCGGGCTTCTACACCAAAACCGGCGTCGGCACGCAGGTGGCAGAGGGCAAGGAGCATAAGGAGTTTGATGGCGAGAGCTATATCCTCGAACGCGGTATCTATGCCGATCTGTGCATTGTGAAGGGATGGAAGGCCGATAAAGCGGGCAATCTATCTTTCCGCAAAACCGCGCGCAATTTCAATGCGCCGATGGCCACCGCTGGCAAGCTATGCGTCGCTGAAGTGGAAGAGATTGTAGAGGTTGGCGAGCTCGACCCCGACGACATTCACCTCCCCCGACTTTTCGTCCAACGGATTGTGCATGTACAAGAGCATGTCAACTTCATCGAGTACCGCACCACCCGGGAGCGAGGTGGCCAGGAGGCCGCCACATGAGTTCGCAAGCACCCGTGCGTGACCTCGCCCTGACGTTCGCCGGCGGAGGCAATCGCTGCTTTTACCAGGTTGGCTTTTGGGAGGCGTTTGCCGAGCGCCTCACCCCTCGGCTGGCGGCGGTTGCCGGTGTCAGTGCAGGTGCATGTATGTTGTCGATCATGGCAGCCAAGCGCCTGCGCGAGACAACGATTTTCTTTCGTGCCCGGCGAGCGGGGCTCCTGCGCAACCTCGATTGGACCGCCGTTTTGCGAAGGGAGCCCGTTGCTCCCCACGAAGGCGTTTACCGCGATACCGTCCTGTTTGCCTGCGAAG
>CAKZNA010000197.1 GCA_937129355.1 uncultured Sphingomonadales bacterium
ACGCATCCGCGCGATTGCGCATGAACTCATCAAAACCGCTGCTGCCCGTGCGCTTCGGCCCGGTTCGCCTATCGAGATTGATCCGCAAAACTATGCCAGTTTTGTCGACCGCTTCCCATATGAAGAAACCGATGATCAGGCCCGCGTGATTGACGAGGTTTTGGCGGATATGGCCAGCGGCAAACCAATGGACCGCCTTGTTTGCGGCGATGTTGGCTTTGGCAAAACCGAGGTAGCTATGCGCGCGGCCTTCGCCGCGGCCATGGCGGGGCATCAGGTAGCCATTGTGGCGCCGACAACATTGCTGGCGCGGCAGCATTACACCAATTTTATTGACCGTTTCCGTGACCTTCCGTTGAAGATAGGCCGCCTATCCCGATTGGTGCCAACAACCGAAGCCGCCAAAACCCGGGATGGTTTGACGGACGGCACCGTCGATATTGTTATTGGCACCCACGCCCTGCTCGCAAAATCGATTGATTTTAAGCGGTTGGGACTTGTGATCGTCGATGAAGAACAAAGGTTTGGCGTAACCCATAAAGAGCGCCTCAAAACGCTGAAAAACGACGTCCACATGCTGACGCTCACCGCAACGCCGATCCCGCGCACCTTGCAAATGGCGATGACGGGCCTTCGCGAACTATCGGTCATTCAAACGCCGCCGGTCGACCGTCTGGCCGTGCGGACATATGTGATGCCGTGGGATCCCATTGTGTTGCGCGAAGCGTTGCTGCGCGAGCATTATCGCGGTGGACAGAGTTTTATCGTGGTGCCGCGTATTTCTGATCTGGAAGAGATCAAAGACTATCTGCATGAAGAAGTAGGCGAGATCAAAGCGGTCACCGCACACGGGCAAATGGCACCGACAATGGTCGAAGAACGCATGAGCGCCTTTTATGACAAGCGCTACGATGTTCTTCTTTCCACTACCATTGTTGAAAGCGGGCTGGATATCCCGAGTGCCAACACACTCATCATACACCGCGCTGACCGGTTTGGATTGGCGCAGCTATATCAGCTGCGCGGCCGCGTTGGGCGCTCCAAGACGCGCGCTTACGCCTATCTCACCACACCTGCGGACCGGATATTGACCGAAACCGCGGAGAAACGGCTGAAGGTGCTAGGCGATCTCGATAGCCTAGGCGCAGGGTTTCAACTCGCCAGCCATGACCTCGATATTCGCGGCGCCGG
The DNA here is from genome assembly GCA_937129355.1 of uncultured Sphingomonadales bacterium. GTDB lineage: Bacteria > Pseudomonadota > Alphaproteobacteria > Sphingomonadales > Sphingomonadaceae > Sphingorhabdus_B. The sequence goes on from CAKZNA010000197.1 coordinate 1,192, forward strand.
CAATCTGGTCGGGGATGAACAATCCGGTCATATCAAAGAGGTCGGCTTCGAATTGTATCAATCAATGCTGGAAGACGCCATATTGGCGGTCAAAGCAGACGCGGCGGGAATCAACGCGCCGTCAGATAGCTTCTCTCCGCAGATAACTGTCGATGCGCCAATCTTGATACCCGAAGATTATGTACCCGACCTTTCCGTTCGTATGGCCCTCTATCGCCGCCTGAACGAACTTAACGAGGCGCAGGATGTAGAGGGTTTTGCGGCGGAATTGACCGATCGCTTTGGGACCATTCCGGGACCAACGCAGAATCTGCTGAAAATCATCCAGATCAAACAAAATGCGCTTATCGCCAAAGTAGCGAAAATGGAGGTCGGTGCGCGCGGGACGCTGGTTAGCTTTCACAATGATACACCGCCAAATATCAACGGATTATTGGCCTATGTCGATAAATTGGGGGAAACGGCAAAGCTGCGCCCCGATAGCAAGCTGGTTATCAACCGTGTTTGGAATAATCCGGAAGGCCGACTGCATGGCTGCCTGCAGCTATCAAAGGGCTTGGCGAAGCTAGCGGCTTAATTGCTGCGCAGCGCAAATTTTTCAAATTCGAGCGGCGTCAATGGCGGTGATGCCAAGAACCCTTGATAATAGTCACAATCCTCTGCGCGTAGCATGGCAAGCTCATCTTCACCTTCCACGCCCTCTGCTATTATTTTCAAACCTAGCGCCTGCCCCATGGCGATAATCGCGCGTAGAACAATCCGGTCTTTCCCCTCGCCCATAATGTCCGGCGTCATACCCTTGTCGAGCTTGAGATAATCCAGCGGTAACATTTTCAGATAGGCGAGGCTGGAATAGCCGGTACCAAAATCATCAAGCGCCACCGATATGCCTGCTTCGCGCAGCATTTCCAATTGCTTGGACGCCTTGTCGACATCACGCACAAGGCTCTCTTCGGTCAATTCCAGCGTCAAGCGCTTGGCATCAAACCCCGTTTCAACCAGAAAGTCGGATAGTTGATCCGCATATTCCGCATTCAACTCTTCGGGCCCCATATTCACCGATAGCTTCAAATTGCCGAGCGCAACAGGCCAATTGGCAGCGGCGCGAATGGCTTCTTCCTGCAAATGCTGTGACAATTCTTCGCGCAGGTCACATCTGTCCGCCGATGCGAATAGTTGATCTGCGCCAATCTCACCCAATTCTTCATGATGCCAGCGTGCCAGCGCCTCTGCCCCCACCAGCGCGCCGGATGCGACCTCAAATTGGGGTTGCAACATCACCGACACTTCCCGGGCGGTAATTGCATCGCGCAATGCCAGATCAAGTTTCTGGATATGGCGCTTTCCATCGGCGGCACTTGATTTGGCGAAGGCAATACGCTCTCCCTTACGAGCATAAGCGACGGACAATGCCGCCTCGGCCCTGTGAAGCAGTTCCAGCCCGCTTTCCCCGGCTTTCGAATTTGCTATGCCGATCCTTGCGCTAATCGGAATGGTTTTTGATTTTGAACCATCGGCGCTGATCAATGTATCAACAATGATACGCGCATCATTGGACAATTTGGATTTTGGCGTATCGCCTTTCACAACTAACAGGAATTCACGGCCCGGCATCCGCGCCAGCAACCCGACATCAATTGACGAAATATCCAGATATCCAGACAAGCGGTTTGCGGTTTGCCGGATAGCTGCATCGCCGGTCTCGCGGCCTTCGCGGTCATTAATCTGTTTCAAATCACGAATGCCGATCAACAATAATGATATCGGCCCATTGCGATAATAATTATAACCGAGCAGCCACTCACGCGCCTCTTGCGCGGACATGATCGGTCGTCTTTGAATGGCGGCAGCTTCGTCCATTTTTCTTTCTTATGTGCAAATGCTTTACATTGCCTTGCAGAATGGCAGCACGGTCCTATTCAAATACACGCTTTTGCTCCACGTCCAAATCGCCTAGCAAGAAAATATGCAGGACGCGTTTGGCAGAAATATAGATTATCTAAGGATATCGGTGACTGATCGGTGCAATTTCCGATGCCACTATTGCATGCCTGAAAAGCAGAAATTCCTGCCGCATGGTGACCTGCTGGATTACCGTGAAATTAGTGATATTGCGTCACGTTTTATAGATCACGGTATTCGAAAAATCCGGCTAACCGGCGGTGAACCGCTGGTTCGGCGGGACATTGAGATTCTAATTCGAGCGCTGGGACAGCATGTTCATTCAGGCAGGCTGGAAGAATTGACGCTGACGACCAACGGCAGCAGACTAGCTCAGTTTGCACCTATTCTTGCAGAATCCGGGATCCGCAGAATCAATGTCAGCATGGACAGCCTGGATCCGGCGCGATTTGCAAAAATTACTCGCGGAGGGAAGATTGATTCTGTTCTTTCCGGTATTGAAGCAGCGAAATCAGCGGACATCTCGGTTCGTATAAATATGGTCGCGATGAAAAATGGCAATGAAGATGATTTGTTGCTGATGGCCCAATATTGCGCAGAAAACGGCCATGATCTCGCATTGATCGAAACCATGCCGCTTGGCAGCGGTGTTGATGGCCGCACCGATGAATTTATTGCACTAGATGAATTTATCGCACCAATTAAAGATCTCAATGATTTCTCGTCGCTTAATCATCGTACATCCGGCCCCGCGCGCTATTGGCAAGTTGAACCGCTTGGTTTGCGACTTGGACTAATTACTCCGATGAGCAAGAATTTCTGTGATGATTGTAATCGCTTGAGGTTAACAACTGAAGGAAAAGTCTTCATGTGCCTTGGCTCCAATCTTAATGTGGATTTCCGTGCAGCCATTCGAAATGAAGGTATAGGTGCCGTCGACCGCCTTTTGCAAAAGGCTCTGCGGCTAAAGCCCGAACGCCATGATTTTGAAAAGCAGATGGAAAATGCAGACCTTCGATTGGATCGTCATATGAATGCTACGGGCGGATAGTGACTATGACCGAAAAACTCGCCCTTCTCGCGTCATCAACACCGCAAGCGCGTAAAGCGGAAGAAGAATTGCGCGGGATGCATGATTTTGTGCCACTGGCTGAGGCCGATATTGTCGTCGCTCTGGGCGGTGATGGCCATATGCTGCAAACATTGCATCAAATGCTGGAAACCCGCCGAATATTGCCGGTCTATGGCATGAATCTTGGCACCGTCGGCTTCCTGATGAATGCATGGCAGCCGCAGGATTTGCTAAACCGTATCGCCAAAGCAAAGTCCTTTTCGGTCAAACCGCTTGAGGTGAACATAACAACAGTTGACGGTCAGAAGTTTAAGCTTCCCGCAATCAACGAAATCTCGCTTTTACGTGAGACACGTCAAGCCGCGAAAATCGCCATCACTGTGAACGATCGTGACGCTATAGGCGAGTTAATTTGCGACGGTGTGTTGGTTTCGACGCCAGCAGGCTCAACGGCCTATAACCTGTCGGCGAACGGTCCGATTCTACCGCTCGATTCATCCATGCTCGCGCTTACCCCGATCAGCCCGTTTCGTCCGCGACGCTGGAAAGGCGCAATATTGCCAGACCGTTACCGCGTAGGTTTGGAAATTTTAGAGCATAACAAGCGGCCGGTAAGCGCCGTGGCTGATCAACGTGAAATCCGCGATGTCGCCCGTGTTGATGTTGCTTTGGACCGAAACCGCGAACTGAAATTGCTGTTTGATCCGCACCACGCGCTGGATGATCGCATCGCGATGGAACAATTTATCACGTAAGGCGATAACAGCGCTTGCCAAGCTGGAAAAAGCGCTGCTATAGGCCGCCTCGTCTGATGTAAATCAGACTGTTCCCTGGTAGCTCAGTGGTAGAGCAGTTGACTGTTAATCAATTGGCCGGCGGTTCGAATCCGTCCCGGGGAGCCATTTTTCTTACATCGCAATTCCGCCCTGCCACAACAGGCGCAGCGCCACATAGGCGACGAGAATTGCTGTCAGGTTTCTGAGTAAGGCAGCGTTGAAGAGCTTTAGGCCGGTCACCCCGCCTACCTGTCCTCCGATTAACACTGCCAACAATAGCGGCCAATATTCGCCGAAAGGTTCTGCTGCTTGCGATATTCCGGATTTTGCTAGCTGCCCGCCCAGCCCAGCCACCGAGTTGACTAGGATGAAAAATGACGCAAAAGCGGCAATTCTTTGCGCTTCTGCCCAACGAACAAGATGTAGAAACGGCGCGATAAATATCCCGCCTCCAATGCCCGACAACCCCGCGACAAAACCGATTATTCCTGACAGCCCTAATAGGACAGGAACTGGCAATTCTCGCCGCGACAATTTGTCAGTTGGTATCAGCATAGCGGCGGCCGAAAAAAGCAATGCGCTACCAAGTAGAAGATAGAAAAAGGATTCGTTTATAGGGGTTAGGCCGCCCATAAATGCCGCAGGCGCGGCGATAGCAACCAATGGTAACATCCGCCGCCATTCATATTTTCCTGCCAGCCAATACCGAACCGTTCCTCCTGTAACGACAACAATATTGCAAACCAACGCGATGATTGGAATATATTGATATTGCGCACCTGAAATGGCGAGCAGCGCATTATAGGTCGAACCGCCACCAAAACCCACGGAGGCATAGGCCAGCGCTACCAATCCAAATAGCAGCGCTAACCAAACTACCACGGCAAGAACTTCCTAATATTTACCGTGGCAATGCTTGTATTTGCGGCCAGATCCACACGGACAAGGGTCATTACGGCGCACGTCTTTGCCAGCGAATGGGTCTTCACCCGGCGCCGAAGCCGCCACCTGACGCGGCGGCAGTTTCGTTGTCACCAAACCAAGCGAGCCAGCGTCAATATCATCGCTATCATCTTCGCCAGTTAGCGGATCGATATGCGTGGTCAGGAAATCGGGAAGTTCGGGAAGTTCAGGCACCTCCACTTCATCTTGCGCACGGAATTCATTGGTGGATATGGTTTTGGTCACATCCTCGCGAATTCGCGCTAGCATATTTTCGAACAGTCCGAAGCTCTCCTGCTTATATTCATTGATCGGATTTTTCTGCGCATAGGAGCGTAGGTGGACCACTTGGCGCAGTGCATCCAATGTTGAGAGATGTTCTTTCCAGTGATGATCAAGATTTTGAAGAAGAATACTTTTCTCAACTTGATGCCAAATCTCTTCGTCAATATCGGTTTTCTTTGAAGCAAATTTCTCTGCGCTCAATTCTGACAGACGGGTTTCGATAATTTCAGGGTCAAGCTCATCTTCGGTCAGCCAGCCATCGATATCCGCCTCGATATTAAGCACTTCGGCGATACGTTCCTTCAAACTATCGACATTCCACTGTTCCGGATAGCTTCCCGGCGGACAGGATTCCACGGTAACCGCATTCACGGTATCGGCACGCATATCTTCAACGACATCGTCAACGCGGTCTGCGTCCATGATTTCATCACGTTGGTCATAGATCACCTTGCGCTGATCATTCATGACGTCATCATATTCAACCAGCTGCTTACGGATATCGTAGTTCCGGCCTTCCACCTTGCCTTGCGCGGTTTCAATGGCTTTCGACAGCCATTTACCGCCAATCGCCTCTCCATCCTCCAGACTGCTATTCATCATCTTGGAAAACAGTGTTTCGGAACCAAAGATACGCAGCAAATCATCGTCCAGCGACAGATAGAAACGGGAAAGCCCAGGGTCACCCTGACGTCCAGTACGTCCGCGAAGTTGATTATCGATCCGGCGGCTTTCATGGCGCTCTGTTGCAAGAACAAACAAACCGCCGGCTTCCAGAACTTTCTCACGCTCCGCAGCAATCTCAGCGGTCAGCTTTTCAACCGCTTTGTCGCGCTTTTTGCCGTCTTCCATCTCTGCAAGCTCTTCTTCAATCCGGAATTCCAGATTGCCGCCCAGCTGAATATCTGTACCACGGCCCGCCATATTGGTGGCGATGGTAACAGCGCCCAAACGTCCGGCCTGCGCCACGATATAGGCTTCACGCTCGTGCATACGGGCGTTCAAAACGCTATGCTCGACCTTCTCCTTCTCCAGATATTCGGAAAGAAGCTCCGATTTCTCAATCGATACCGTACCAACCAATACGGGCTGCCCGCGCTCCTGCGCTTCACGAATGGATTTGGCAATCGCACCAAATTTGTCATCGGTATTTTTGTAGAATTGATCGTCTTCATCCACGCGCTGAATTGGAACATTGGTCGGAATTTCAACGACATTCAGTTTATATATCTCGTGGAACTCACCAGCCTCTGTCGCCGCTGTTCCGGTCATGCCGCTAATTTTTGGATACATGCGGAAATAATTCTGGAACGTAATCGTCGCAAGCGTCTGGTTTTCAGGTTCAATATTCACGCCCTCTTTGGCCTCAACCGCCTGATGCAGACCGTTTGACCAACGGCGACCATCCATCATCCGGCCAGTAAATTCATCGATAATGACAACCTTGCCATCCTTGACGATATAGTCCGTATCGCGGCGATACATGACGTTCGCACGCAGTGCATTATCAACATGATGTACAACTTGTGTGTTTTCAAAGTCATACAAATTGCTGCCTTCAAGCAGGTTGGCTTCCTCCAGCAACCGCTCCATCTTTTCGGTGCCATCTTCGGTCAACAGCACCGATTTCGCTTTTTCATCCGCGTCGTAATCTTCTTCATCGAGCTGGATCACGATGGCGTGTACTGCATTGTAGAGATCAGCCTTATCATCGGTCGGGCCCGAAATTATCAGAGGCGTCCGCGCTTCATCAATCAGGATTGAATCAACTTCATCGACAATCGAGAAGTTGAATTTGCGCTGCACCATTTGCGCACGATCATATTTCATATTGTCGCGCAAATAATCGAAACCAAGCTCGTTATTGGTCGCGTATGTAATGTCGCTGTTATAGGCTTCCTTACGTTCTGCTTCATTCAAGTTAGGAACGACAACACCGGTTTTCAGGCCCAGAAAGCCGTATACTTCACCCATCCATTCTGCATCACGGCGGGCCAGATAGTCGTTCACTGTCACGACATGAACGCCCTTGCCCTCAATCGCATTGAGATAGCATGCTAGTGTCGCCATAAGGGTTTTACCCTCACCGGTACGCATTTCGGCAATTTCACCGCGATGAAGGACAATACCGCCAACCATCTGCACATCAAAATGCCGCATACCCATCACACGTTTGGAAACCTCGCGTACTGTCGCGAATGCTTCTGGCAGAATATCGTCTAGCGTTTCACCAGCTTCTAAACGTTCGCGGAATGCAGGTGTTTGTGCCTGCAGCTCTTCATCGGTCAGCAGTTCGATTTCAGGCTCAAGATCATTGATCTTGGCCACAATTTTCATGATTGATTTGACGTAACGGTCGTTAGAAGAACCGAAGATCGATTTGGCAATGCCACCGAACATATTGAATTTCCTTATGAGTTTGCCAACAATTTTGCGGGCAATGGCCTAGCGGGCTGATTATTTGAAGAGTGAAATTAGAAGTCGCGCCTAAACCGGCGCAAGATAATTACGTCAGGCGCTATTCGCGCGAACGATCACCGCGAAAGACGCGGGCATATGTGACGGGTTGGGTAGAAGAGGTGCCTGGCAACGCAGCGAATGCCAAAAGCTTTTTTGGTTCTCCATCCCAAATACGCTCAATCGCATCGGCTTCAACCGAATGCGCCAGCTGTTCTGCTCCCGATACTGCCGACGTCACGTCAAGCGAAGCGGAAGCAGGCTGAGCGCCCGCATTTTGTGCCGCGGAAAGGCCCGTTAGAAGGGCAAGAAGATAAACGAAAATACGCATATTTGTTTCTTGGTTGCCATTTAGGGACTGGAACAGGCTGCGTCTAGCTTTGAATGGTTAATATTGCGCATTCCTCAAATAGTTGTCGTGTCATCTGCCTCACCGACCTTGTTTTGGGAAGGGATAGGCAATATCCGCCGCGGACATTTGGCAAATGTCAGGGTTACCGTTCCGATCTAACATTTTTGGTGCCCGGGACCGGGGCTCGCGCATGATCCATCGTCGGGTAGGTTTTTGGTACTGGTGGCAACCGGACAGGCGGCGTTTCTTGTGCTGGCGCAACATTTGGCATCACGGCCAGCAATCCAAATATATAGTTCAATTCCATAATAATCGTCACCCCGCTATTTCTCCGAAGGCGTGTTGTCAGTCGACGCCGCTTCATATTCCCCATGTTCCAATGTGACTTTGATTATCACCTTGCGTTCCGCCGGATTGCCGGCCGCATCCATGAAGGGATCGATCTGAGGCATACCTTTGCCCGCCGTCCGGCAAAGTTGGCTTTCAAACTTTGAGATTTCTTCAAACAAAGCGCCCTGACCATTCGCCACTATTTTGCAAGCGCCCAGCTTCCCCTTTTTATCAAAACTGATTTCAGCATGGGCCGATCCGGTATCCCGGAACATGTTTTTATCCGGCTTGCGGTTGTAGGTCTGGCGCGGTGGAACTAGGTCGCTTGGATACGCTTTGGGAATAACCCACGCGACACCGGTATTCACACGGCCATCAATATACTCGCCATCGACGCCGCGGGCGGGATCGAAACGTGCACGTGCGGTCACATAACTGCACGACACAGCGTCGAGGTCCGTATGGCCGCTTGTTTTGGTAACCTTGCAGCTCTTCACATTACCGTCATTTGTAATATCTAAGGTCACTTCAGTTTCACCGCCGCGTTTTTCGGCGTAGGCCTTTGCCGGATAGTCATCCCCTTCGGGAAATCGCCACCCTGAATATCCGCGCATTCGCGGCGGCTGCGGGAATCTCTCGGTGCCAAACGAGGGATAATATGAAGACGCTACAGCCGCATCTGCTTTTGCGGGTACAGCCTTGGGTATTTGCCAGCGGACATATGTGATGTAACTTCCTTTGGTAGGTTTGCTCTCACTGTCGGTCGCTGGCCAGAAGCGGGCTTTATATGCCGCGCTATTGCAAGTTTTTTCGTCAAGATCTGCATGTCCGCTCGACTTGGTAACCGTGCAATCCGAAACGCCACCCCATCTATTAACATCAAGCCGAATTTCGGTGTTACCTTCCCGCCCTTCCCTAACGGCTCTTGATGGATAATCAGCAGTCGTGACCCAGCGGCTCTTGCGGTTGCGTGGGGTTGCTGGCCTGTTCGGCTTCAGCGCGGGCGGGCTATAAGCCATCGGCATCTCTGCGGCAGCGACAACCTCCGCGGGCGGCGCCGGTGGTGGCGCGTTCATGGGTTTGGGCGTGTCCGGCGCAGCACTCGCCAAAACCATCATCAAAACAAAACTCATTGCAGATACTCCCCTTTTGCAGCTAACGCTTCTCTTTCAAACGTAACGAAAGAAAAGCGTGTGTCCAGTATTTCGCCTCTTGCATTGCCCTTTCCTGAACTACCTGAAATTTCAGGGGTAACTTTGCGCTGTGTGCAGGCGAACTATAAATATGCCGGTCGCGCCGACCTTACCTATGTCGAACTTGACGAAGGCACAGTCGTTGCGGGCGTCTTCACGCAAAATGTCTGCAGCTCGTCCGAAGTTGAACTTGGCCGCGAGCAAATCAAGCAAGGCCGTGCACGCGCGCTGATCGTCAATGCAGGCAATGCCAACGCCTTTACCGGTTATCGCGGGCAAGAAGCCGTTGAGGCGATAATGGGGCGTGTTTCTGAACATTTGGACTGTGATGCCAGTAGCGTATTTGTCTCTTCAACCGGTGTAATCGGCGAACCTCTGCCAATCGATAAAGCAGAGGCAGGATTACAAAAGGCATTTGCCGCCGAACCATGCAGCTGGGAAGATGCGGCGCGTGCGATTTCGACGACCGACACGTTTCCCAAAGGTGCAACCGCCAGCGCTATTGTTGACGGCAAGACGGTCCAAATATCGGGCTTTATCAAAGGCAGCGGTATGATAGCGCCGGATATGGCAACGATGCTCGGCTATATCTTCACCGATGTGGCGGTTGCGCCAGAATTCCTGCAAGAACTTCTATCCGCCTTCAACAAAGACAGCTTTAGCTGCATCACCATTGATAGCGATACATCGACAAGCGATACCGTTTTGGCATTTGCAACAGGTAAGGCGGGTGGCGCCCCCCTCACCTCATTCGATGATGCCGGTGCTGATGCATTTGCAGCTGCACTGAATGATGTCTGTATGCAGCTCGCTCACCTGGTTGTCCGCGACGGCGAAGGTGCGCAAAAATTCATCGAAGTTCAGGTTTCGGGTGCAACGTCGGACGATAGCGCGCGGCGCATCGGCCTTGCTATAGCGAACTCGCCGCTTGTCAAAACGGCTATAGCCGGGGAAGACGCAAATTGGGGCCGCGTAGTTATGGCCGTTGGAAAAGCGGGCGAGCCAGCAGACCGCGACAAGCTAGCGATAAGGTTCGGAAGCACCCAAGTCGCGCGAGATGGCCTGCCAGTTGATGGCTATGACGAAGCGCCGGTTGCAGCGCATTTGAAAGAAAAAGAAATCCGTATCGGCGTCGATATCGGTCTAGGTAAAGGTCGCGCCACTATTTGGACATGCGACCTGACCCACGGCTATATCGATATCAACGCCGACTACCGGAGTTAATTTGCGAGCGTTAAAGCTCGCCTTCTAGCCAGCCTTTAATATCTGCTTTGGGAGCAGCACCAACCTTGGTTGCGGCCGCTTCACCGCCCTTGAACAGGATCATGCTCGGAATACCGCGAACGCCAAATTTTGCCGGTGTATCTGGATGGTCATCGATATTCAGCTTTGCAATGGTAACCTGCTCGCCCAATTCTTCGCTTATTTCTTCAAGGCTGGGGCCAATCATCTTGCACGGGCCGCACCATTCCGCCCAAAAATCGACCAGAACGGGTTTTTCGCTGCCCAGAACAGCGGTTTCAAAATCATTGTCGCCTACGGCTACGGTTGCCATGTTATTTCTCCTTGGTTGACCCGTAATCTATGAAGCCGCTGCCGTGCTGGCAAGACCGATATGCAAAAGAATATCTATCACCCAGTCAAGCGCGTGGTTTGTGCGGCGCTAGCAGCGCATCGGGAAGCCGAAGCAGTTTTGGGCCAAAGCTGTATAGAAGCGCCGCTTCAACCTCATGATCCGGGAAAATCACCTCCAGAGCAGCCACATAATGTGCCATTTGTTTCAGGAAGGCTGTCGGAACGCTGTCGGCATTTTTCGGAACCCCTCGACTGGTTTTGAAATCGAGCAAGCTCACTTTGCTATTTTCAATCAGCAACCGGTCCACGCGCCCCGATATAACCGTTTCGCCAACAACTGCAGCCAGCGGAACTTCCGCCCGTGAGTTTTCTCCAAACCATGCGGAAAAATCTGGATCACGAACAACCTGCGCGACCATGCCAATTATCTCGCTTGCTTTCAGCCCGGCAGGAAGGAATTGCCGTTCCAGCCAGGTATTCGCCTGCTTCAGACTTTTTTCTGGGTCATCGCCGACAACCCGCTCAAACAGCATATGCGCAAGCTTACCTTTTTCGGCGGCAAGCTGCATGGCTTTCATCGCTGGTGGTTCACCGTGGTCGTCATCATCAATTTGGGACGGCACAAGCGGGCGTGGTGGCCTGCGCTCTTCAGGTGCAGGTTTGAAGAGCCACCCCGGCGCTGCAATATCAGCAACATCTTTGACAGGCTGTTCCGGCTTTGATGCAACATCCATTGCCTCACCGCCGACTAACATCATTTTGGAGTGGAAATAATCGTCATCTTCCCAACCACAGCCAGCGTCGGACATACCCCGTTCAAGATGCGGGAACCAACTGCTTTCGGGCGGAATGCCTTTCGCGGCGAGCTGATCGCTTAACGATCCTGCCATGATCAAATGTTCTTCGGCGCGCGTCATTGCAACATAGAGCAGGCGGAGATGCTCCTGTTGCTCTCGATTTTCTTGCATCTCGGCGGCTTGTTCCAGTTGCCCAAAACGTTCCTGCTTACGAATGTTCAATAGTGGCAGTTCACCACCATCTAACTTTAAATTCACTGATCGGTCGGGTTTCTTCGTGGAATCGGAAGTAACGTCAGCCAAAATAACCACAGGCGCCTGCAAGCCTTTTGCACCGTGAACCGTCATCACGCGCACTTCATCGCTATCGGGCAACATTTCTCGCTTAATCTCTGTCTCTGCGCTTTCAAACCAACTTAGAAAGGCCTGCAATGTCCCGCCACCTTGCTGCTCGAACTGCAACGCTAGGTTGAGCATTTCTTCCATCGGGATAAGCGCATCACTCCCCAGACGTGAAGAGAATTTTGTTCGCCCCTTAATATCTCCGGATAGTATATTTTCAAGGAAGGCATAGGCGGTTGAAAAATCCGCCATGCTGAGCATTTCTCTCAGCGGTTCCAGATCCTTGGCTATATCGAGCTGTGAACGTAAATGATCCCAGAGGGTAAAACCTTCTTTGCGATAGCCATGCTTTAGCAATTTGCCTTGATCCCAACCAATCAAAGGGGAAACCAGCAAACAAGCAAGGCTGTAATTATCCGAAGGTTGCAGCACGAAGCGGATGGCCGAAAGTAAATCTTGTACAGCAAGCGGTTCGCCAAGCTTCAATCGGTCAATCCCTGCAACCTGAACGCCGCGCGCATGAAGCTGTGACACGAGATACCCCGCAATCTCGCCGCGCCGTCGCAGCAAAATCATGATATCACCGGGCTTGAGAGGTCGGCCTGTTGATGAAAGAACTGGTGCCGCATTGACGAATGCAGAGACCCTATCCGCTATTCGCTTTGCAAGCAGGCGCTTCTCCCCGGATATCCATTCCTCATCGCTATCGAATTGTGCATGATCGCTCGTGATCGGGAGCATCAACTCTACAGAGCCTGTATCTGGCAGTTCACTCTCGTGAGGATGAAAGGAGCCAATGTCACCAAGCTCACCATCCAAACCGTCAAAAACAGCATTCACCGCCTTTAGAATAGGTTTGTTAGAACGAAAGCTTTGATCGAGCGATAGCAGAAGCAGCTCTTTATCTGCATTTGCAATTTTCTGCGCAAACCGCTCGCCTGCATCTTTATATTCAATCGGGTCAGTCCCCTGAAATCCGAAAATTGCTTGTTTTTCATCGCCTACCGAAAATATTGTGCGCAAACGCTGCTCTTCTTTTGCACCAATACCGCTGAAAAAATCGTCGCTTAACTCCTCGATTATATTCCACTGCATCCGGTTGGTATCCTGCGATTCATCGACAAGGATATGATCGAGCCGCCGGTCCATCTTGAAACGTATCCAGTCGCCCATACCGCCTTGTTTCAATAGCGCCGCAGTCCTTCGGATCATATCGTCAAAATCCACCAACCCGCGCGCTTTTTTGGCTTCTGCATAACGTTCGGAAAAGGCCTTTCCGGCGAGCAATGCCGGCGCAAGGCGTTCGGCATATTGAGCGAGGGCTACTTGCGCCATCAATGCGCTCGACCAATGATACAGCGACAGCGCCAATTCGGAATAACTTTCGTCGGGCGGCGTAAATCCTTTCGACGCCACCAATGGGTCGCCATTTGCTTTGCTCCAGCATCGATGCAAGGCTTCAAACTCCTTGGCTCTCTCTTCCGGTGCCATCGACAGCCAGCCATTTATGGTATCTGCCCGCGTCCGACCGCGCGCGCTTTTCTGACCCCATTCTGCATTTTTTGCGGCCGCCGCTCGGATGGCCTGAATATCAGCTGCATCGTCGGCCAACGCTGCCTCCAGCATTGCATCAATGGACCCATCAAATTGCACACCCGCTAGCTTGCGTGCAAAAACCAGTGCTCCAGTGTCATCAGGAATGTTCGCCAGAATATCGGGCTGCCCCGCGCATTTTTTTAGGAATTTCAGCGCGCCGTCCTCGCCCAATGCAAGGCTCAGGCTCTGGAAATGGGATATGAGCGCGCTATTGCCCGTTTCCTCTGCTTTCAAAACGAGCTCGCCAAGTGCTTCATGGAACAGCTCTTCCTGCTCGCGGCCTTCCACAGGTTTGAAACCGGGTATCAGCCCTGCCTCTTCCGGGAAGCTCCCCAGCAAGCTTTGCGCAAGGCCATGGATGGTTATGATTTGAAGGCCCCCACCCGGCGCGTCCAAGACAGATGCAAACAGGCTACGTGCGGTTTTGCGCTCATCTGGACCGCTCGCCGCGCCAATCGCTTCCAGATCATTGAATAGCAGCTTGTCATCCAGCTGCACCCAACGCCCCAGCAAGCCGTTGATACGCTCTGACATTTCAGCAGCGCCAGCTTTTGTGAATGTAATACAGAGCAAATGCTCGGGTTTAACGCCAGGCGTCAGCAGCAAACGTATGACCCGCGCGGTCAAAACTTGTGTCTTCCCAGTCCCAGCGGATGCGCGCAACCAAACCTGACTTTCGGGTTGGACCGCTGCCATTTGATCAGGTGTGAGCGGGTATATGCGTTTCGCTTCAGTCATTCCGGTATGCTCCGGTTGGGTGCCTGCCGACCATCCCATTCCTGCAGCCTAGAAAGTTGATCATAGTCTGCGTAGGGCGCATATTCGGGATGCAATTTCGCTTCAAAAGCAGCACCGCCATTGATCCAGCTTTCAATCGCTGCAATGGCTTTCCCTTGCATAAATGCGACTAATTCATTGGCATCAATCGCGGTATCGCCTCGCCCTCCCGCTGCCGACTTTCGCTTACCAAACTCGCCAGCCTCTTTCGCAAGGCTCCAATATTCAAAGCCGCTCGCTGTGCCTTTGACACCTTCGAATGCACCGTTGTCTGCCATGCCCCCCAGCAATCCGAGTTGCAGCGCGAAGCCAGCCCGTATCTGTTTGACCGCGGGTGCTTTGCCCGTTTTATAGTCAATGACTATCAAATTACCTTCTGCATCCTGATCGATGCGGTCTGCACGTCCCGTTATAGTTATGCCGGTGAGTCCCACCCTACCTTTAATTTCTGCGCCAGCTAAGCTGCGTCCAGACTTGAATAACTCCGATGTTTCTTCTGCTATCCATTGTAATGCTTCGGTTATTCGTGGTTGCCATAAAACGCGTAGGTTTGGATTCAGGTCGGCATCACACAACATCGCATCCGCTCGCGCCATCAATTTTTCAGGAACACATTTATCTTCAACAGCCCATCGTTCGAGCAGGTCGTGGATCATGGTCCCACGCCATGCTGCGCCGGGTTCTTCATCAACATCGTCCAGCGGCGGCACGCGTAAGATTTTCCGCGCGTAAAAAGCAAAAGGGTCTGCCAATAATCGATCGAAATCTGTAACAGACAAATCGACCAGTCGTTGGCTCGCATCGGGGCGCACTTCTGGCGGTTTTGCGAAGGGCTCGTCTTCTCCGGCGTCAATTCCCCTTGCCAGCGCAATCGCGTTTTCGTCATGTTGCAACGCATCGCCCAAATACGCCTCAATTCTCAGCAGGAAACGTGATGAAACGGTAGGCCCCGACCGGTCCCGCTTGGCGCGCGTTATGACGCATTCCTTCGCGCCCATTGCTGTTGCCAAATCATGCGCCGAAAGGCCGATATTGCGCTCCAGAGCGGGCAACCCCAATTGCCGCCTTATGCGCGGAGCGAGCCACGGGTCTGGCTGCGGCAATTGCGGCCAACTTCCTTCATTCAATCCCGCGCAAATCAGCAAATCAGCCGGTTGCAACCTCGCCTCCAACAAACCGAGCAAGGCGACACGCGGATGTCCGCCGTAGGGCGGCCGCACGACTTGGCCAGATGCCAGTTCCATAAATAATTCAGGCAAGGCTTCGCGCTGTATCTCGCCGAGGATCGCGAACTCCTGTGATACAAGCTCTTCAAATAAAGCGGCAAGTCGTCGCCCCGCCGCACCTTTCCAAATGGCGCCGCCCGTCATGGATTCCAGGATTTGTGAAAGGGACCCCAGTAAGACAGAAAATGAATCAATCCTCGTCAGTTCCAACCCGTAAATCTGATCGGAAAATTCGCGCCACCAAATATTTAATGCCTGCATTTCAGCTTTTTTGTCGGCGTCTTTTATTCTCACCTCTTTTTCCGCGAGCAGCCTGGTGATCGCGGCCAAACCTGAACCGCTACTAGGGCCGCGGAGCATCAGATCGAGTGCCCTTACTTTTTCCAACCAATCTTTGGCTCGGTTTTCGGCATCGGCACAGGCCGAAGCGCTGCGCGAGAGGCTCTCTTGCGCCAAAGGCAATGAAGATTTGGCCCGCAGCCTGTTTGACGCCTTTGCCAGCGACGCCTTTGCCAGAACCCGCCAACTGGCAGAGGAATACAGCCTGCGAGACGACTTTGGGTTGCAGTCGCTCACCTTGGGCGCGGATGTTGAAGTCGCCTTTTTGTTCGGTATTCAAGGCAATATCAGCATTGGCTTGCCCATTACCACCCTGCGCGATTTCGACACGGCGGTGCTCTGCGTTAGCGGCATGGTGAGCGGCGGCATTGACGAAACTGCTTTTGTCGGCGTCACTGGCGGTGTTTGGTCGGTCACCCCTGAAGGGTTGTCCGGCTGGTCGGTAACCGGCCAGGCCTATGCCGGTTTTGAAGGTGAAGTGGTTCTTTCTATACCAGAAGAAACAACAGCTGTGACATGGGATCGGTTTTTTAATAATAACGAAAATATTTATTGTGCTGTTGCAAGGTCTTCTGATTCGTCTGATCGTATTTTAGGCTTTGTACATTATTTATATCATTCCTCCACCTGGGCGATTGATGATTTTTGCTATTTAGAATATCTTTATGTAACGCCTGATGCAAGAGGGTTACACGTAGGAAAGCAGTTAATTGAATATGTACAGAAACAGGCAAGAAAACAGCAGTGCGCACGTTTGTATTGGCATACACAGGAAACAAACCTGCCAGGACAAAAACTATATGACTGGATAGCAGAAAAACCAGGTGTTATTGAATATAGAATGCCGCTGTAATTATCGACAGGAGCGCTGCTTGGCTAACCCGCCAGAGTAGATAAGCTTCAGAGGTAAAAGGTTAAAAGAGATGCAGTACTGCGGTTAAACAATCTGAAG